>NZ_JASGDE010000063.1:0-18704 GCF_047607385.1 Micropruina sp. | reverse complement strand
CGACCAGCGGTCTCGACAAGCTCGACCAGCGGTCTCGACAAGCTCGACCAGCGGTCTCGACAAGCTCGACCAGCAAAGCTCAGTTCTGGGACTTCGCCAACCGGTAGCCGACCCCTCGCACCGTCTCGATGAACCGGGGCTTGGTCACCGAGTCGGAGAGTTTGCGGCGCAGGTTGGCGATGTGGCTCTCGATGGAGCGCCGGTCGGCGTCGATCACGTAACCGTTCACGTCGTTGCGGGTGAAGATGGCCAGCTCGTCCTTGCTGATCACCCGGCGGCTGCGCTGCATCACCGCCGACAGCAGGTCGAATTCGGTGCGGGTCAGTTCGACCGGGCTGCCGTCCAGCTCGACCAGGCGCATCGACGGGTGCAGCAGCAGCCCGTTGTGGCTCAGCCAGTCGCCGTCCGACTCGTCATCGGACGGGGTGGCCGGGGTCGCCGCGACGACCGCCTGATGCTCCAGTTCGCGGCGCCGGATCATCGCCTCCACCCGGGCCCGCAGCTCGCGCGGCCGGAACGGCTTGGAGAGGTAGTCGTCGGCGCCGGCGTTGAGGCCCATCAGGGTGTCGATCTCCTCGCGGCGGGCCGACAGGATGATCACGTAGGTGGTGGAGAAGCTGCGGATCCGCCGGGCCACCTCGAATCCGTCGATGCCGGGCAGGTTCACGTCCAGCGTGGTGAGCATCGGGTCGTACTCGCGGATCAGGTCGAGGCCGTGCACCCCGTCCGTCGCGGTGTGGGTGCGGAAGCCGGCCTGGGCGAGGACGGCCGCCAGCAGATCGGCGATCTCGGGGTCATCTTCGATGATGACAGCGTGGCGTTCGGTGGGGGTGGTGTCAGTCACGAGGCTTCCCTGCTTCCGCTTCCTGTCGCGCGCGCGACGTAGTAGGTCTGGACGTCGACGGCTCGCACCTCGAAATTGGCAACCCTGTTCAGGATTCGTTCCGAGACACGGGCGAGTGACCGCTCCTGATCGTTGTAGCCGCACATGTCGACGGCGAAGACGCCGTCGAGCGCCGCGACTCGCTGGGCCAAGCATGTCATCATCCGGGCGAATACCGGGTAGCGACGCATGTCCGGCCGGACCAGCGACACGCCGCAGTAGAACACCGCCCCGCGCTTCCACTGCTCGGGGTAGCGGTACTCGAAGTACTCCGGGCTGATCCACGGCATGGTCGACAGGTCGTTGGTGAGGGTGGTCAGGCCGGCCAGTTCACCGCGCTTGTCCAGCGCCACGTACTTCCAGACCCGCGGATCCTCCAGCTCGGCGGTGAACTCCTCCTCGGTGAGCACCTGCCGCGCCGCGGCGAGCACCCGCAGCGGACCGAACGACTCCTGGTAGACCGGCCAGAAGCTCGCCTTCAGCTCCGGCTGCGGCAGCCGGCTGCAGACGATGGTGAAGTCGCCGAAGTCCCAGGGGCCCTCGATGTTGCGTTCCTCGGTCTCGCTCATGCCGCCTCCCAGCCTGCGGTGCGGTAGGTGGCGACCACGACCGAGCAGGCCGGCTGGCCGGAACAGTGCGCCGAGCTGAGCACCATGTTCTCGATGGCGAAGGTCTCGTCGCGCCCGTTCGCCATGTCGGTCAGGCTCGCCGAGATCATGCTCCGGACCTGCTCCTCGGCGTGGCCGTTGTGTTCGACGAACAGGCCGCGTCCGGAGTTGTCGGTGGCCAGTGACCAGCCGATGCCCGAGCAGGCGTCGTCCCCGCGCTCGGTGGCGAAGGCGACGGCGTAGACGCAGTACATGGCGTCGCCGAAGGCGCCGCGCAGCTGCTCCTCGGGGGAGCAGACGGTGACCACGGAACCGGGCGGAATGATCGAGCTCAGCCGGATCAGGTTGTGGTCGGCCACACCCGCCGAGCGAAGGGCGCTGTCGAAGGCGGCCATCGTGGTTCGCCCCTTCCCGTTGCCCGCGGTGACCCTGATGGTCAGCGGACCGGCCGGCGCTCCCTCATGTTCGCTCGAGCCCTGCGTCGTCAATTCAATTCCACCCTTCCTGTGTGTGTACGGATTGTTCAGCCCGCGACGGCGGCGGTCGTGACCGGCGCGATGGCGGACTGCTGGGCTCCATCCGCGCTGCCGGCAGGCAGCTCGAATCGGAAGGTGGAGCCCTTGCCCAGGGTGCTCTCCACCCAGATCCGCCCGTCCATCCGGTCGATCAGGCCCTGGCAGATCGCCAGCCCGAGACCGGTGCCGCCCTTTTCGCGGGTGTCGCTGGAGTCCACCTGGCTGAACCGCCCGAAGATCGTCTCCAGCTTGTCGGCGGGGATGCCGCGTCCGGTGTCGCTGACCGCGAACTCGATCAACTCCCCGCGCCGGGTGGCCGACAACTGCACCGAGTCGCCGGGATCGCTGAACCGGACGGCGTTGCCGACCAGGTTGATCAGCACCTGCACCAGCCGGTCCCGGTCGGCCTGGACCCGGCCGGACGCCGAGCCGAGCCGCAGCGCGATGCCGGCGGCCTGGGCCATGCCGGAGGTGGCGACGATGGCCTCCTGGCAGGCGACGGCGACGTCGTGGGTGCGGATGTTCAGCGGCAGCATCCCGCTGTCCAGCCGCTCGATCTCCAAGATGTCGTTGACCAGGCGTCCGAGCCGGACGCTGCCCGAGGTGGCGATGTCGATCATCTGGGCGGCCTTGGGCGGCAGTGCCCCGAAGGCGCCGCCGGAGATCAGCCCGAGCGCGCCGCGGATCGAGGTCAGCGGCGTCCGCAGCTCGTGGCTGATGAAGGAGATGAACTCCTGCTTCATCCGGTCCATCTCGCGGCGCTGGCTGACGTCCCGGAAGACCACCACCGCACCACTGATCCGGCTGTCCCGCTTGATCGGGCTGGCGGTCGCCTCGACCACGATGGTGCTGCCGTCGCCGCGGACGTAGATGTCGTCCTCGCCGGACGCGGTCAGCCCCGATTTGGTCGCTTCGGTGATGTAGCAGCCCTCGATCGGGAACGGGGTGCCGTCGCTTTGCGGGGCATGGAACAGGTCGTGCGCATTGGCGCCGACCAGTTCGTGCTCCGCGCGGCCCAGCAGCTTCGTGGTGGCGCGGTTGACCATGGTGACCCGGCCGTCCTGATCCACGCCGTAGATGCCGTCGGCGACGGACGCCAGCAGCAGTTCGCGTTGCGTGGTGATCTCCAGCAGTTCCTCGGTGCGTTCCAGGACGCGAACCTCCAGCGAGCGGCGGAGTTGTTCGTTGTCCATCACCAGGACGATCTGGCGGACCACCACGACCAGGATCAGCACGCCCCACAGGATGCTGCTGGCCAGGCTCTGGCCGCCGGTGGAATAGACCGTCATATTGGCCGCGGCCGCGATCAGGAAGATGGTGAAGAAGACGATGGTGCTGGGCAGCGAGGACGATTCCGGAGCCTCGCCCTGTTGCGGGCGGCCGGAATCCGGATGCAGCGCGGCGAGCATGGCGCAGACGTAGCCGCCGAGCCAGCCCATGTCCCACCAGCTGCCCAGGGCCACGGTGCCGCGCGACATGTTGACCGCGTACGCCATGTCGGAGACCGAGTAGAGCAGCAGCGCCATGCCGACCAGCAGCAGCGGCACTCGGCTGGAGGTGCCGCTGCGCGCGATCAGCAGGATCGCCAAGGTGGCCATCACCAGGTCGAGCACCGGCAGCGCCAGGATCTGGGCCTGGCTGGACAGCGAACTGTCGCGTCCGGCCAGCAGGGTCGGGAAAAGCGTCGCGCTGGCGATGAACATCACCGAACCGCCGACCACCAGGCCGTCCATCATCAGCCGGGTCAGGTCGGTGCCGCGGCGCCGCGAGGGCGGGAAGAGGGTCAGGCCGACCAGGCAGATCAGCAGGCTGACCATCAGGATCAGGTCGACCGTGTCCACCCCGTTGATCAGCAACGCGCCCCGGTCGGACAACAGGTCGACCGAGTTGGCGAGGACCCCGAAGCAGAGCCCGACGGCGATGAACAGCCAGGCGCCGCGACGGCGTCCGGTCAGGCCGAGGCCGCGGCGCAGCGCAAAGAAGGCCGCGAACGCGCCGTAGCTCATCAGGGAGACGGTGGTGATCTTGCTGCGGCAACCGATGCTCGGTGTGGTGGCGATCAGGACGGCGAAGAGGACGCCGAACAACAGCCCTGCGGTGCAGACCGCGGCGTAGGCGCGGGTCGGCAGGAGGGCCTTCAATGATGGAAAGGCTTGAGGCACGGGGGGTCGCTCATCCTGTGAAAGGGGTAGTGCTCGGGGGTGCCGGGGGAGAGGGATTCCGGCGGCGGGTTGTTACGTGGTTAGAGGGGCACGGAAGGCGGGGGTCTTCCGTCGGCGAGTATATGTCCGACTTCCCGGCATTGTCACAACAAGACGCGCAACCGGACGATAAGGTTCGCGACCGGGGCGGCGGGGACGCGCGGAGAGCGCGCTGCGGGCATTACGATTGGCGCCACACCCCAGGAGGACTTGCCATGCAAACCCCGACCGACCTGAACTCCAAACTCGTGCTTCTCGTCGACGACGACGACGATATCCGCGAGGTCGCCGCCGCCGCGCTGGAACTGGTGAACGGCTTCCGCGTCGTCACCGCGGCCAACGGCCTGGACGCCGTCGAGCAGGCGGCGACGCACCGTCCCGACGGGATCGTGCTGGACGTGATGATGCCGGGCATCGACGGACTGCAGACCGTGCAGAAGCTCAAGGCGGAGAGTGCCACCGCCGGCATCCCGGTGATCCTGCTCACCGCGCGGGTGGACGGCGACCAGCCCGACACCGTCGCCGGCGTGATCGCCAAGCCGTTCGACCCGATGGGCCTGGGGGCCGAGGTCTCCCGGCTGCTGGGGTGGTCATGACCGGCTCGGACGAGGTGATGAACAACGCCTACCAGGCGCTCGCCCAGCGGGCCTGGGATTCCAACCGGGTCCGGGCGGGCGAGTTGGCCGCGCTGGTCACCGACTGGCGCCGCACCGGCGTGATGGACGCCGACCAGCGGGAACGTGGCCGTTCCGTCGCGCACAGCCTGCGCGGCTCGGCGGGAACCTTCGGGCACGACGGCGCTGCCGTCGCCGCCGAAGAGTTGGAGCACCTGCTGGCGTCCGGATCGGGGACGGTGCCGCCGTTGGACGTGGTCGAGAACCTGGTCGAGCGGATCGACCGCGAGTTGGCATTGGCGCCGCAGTTGGAGTTCTGACCCGCAGGGCGGGCAGCGCCGGCCCACTGGGTGGGCAGCGTTGGCCCGCCCGGTTCGGTCAGGTCCGGATCGGTTCAGTTAAGTCCGGGTCGGTTCTGTTCGGTCAGGACTGCGACAGCGATTCGCGCGTGCTGCGTCCGGCCCGAGTCAGATCGGCGTAGAGCATGGCCGTGTCCGGCCGGCGCTGCCCCAGTGCGAGCCGCAGCGCGGCTGCCCGCAGGCTGAGCTCGTCGGCCCCGACCATGTGGCTCGAGGTCTCCAGCGTCAGCAGCCGGGTGATGCACTCCTCCTGCTTGCCCTGATCGATGGCCTGCCCGATCTCTGCGATGCGCTGGTCGAGGAGGGCCAGGTAGTTGGTAAGAAACTGGTCCACGACGGCGTCCCCCAATTCTTCGCGAAGACCGTCCAGAGCAGGGTTGGTGACCCGTTCGCTCGACAGATGAGGTTGCTTGCCGGCGTCCTCCCACGCCGGCAAGCAACTCATGATGCACCCCCTCGATGGCTCGAAACGGTGCGGCAGGACAGTGCGACGGCCCCCCGACCGTCGAAGGATGCGACTGCCACCCCCATGTCAGTCCCTCCTTTGTCCCTCGCGTCCGTCCCGAGGACCATCGTGTCCCGGGTGTGTGAGTCATTCTGCGGAAGCTGTTTGCAGACTCTGTGGAGACAACCTCAAGATTTCCTCAAGAAAGCTCAAGGGCTGCTCCAGAGGTATGGACGCCAGGTTCGGAATGTGCGTCGACGGCCCTCGACGGGGCCGGCCCGGTCGCTGTGCCGGAGGTACGGTCGGCGGGCCGGCCGACGTTCACCGTCGGCCGACCCGCCGAGCCTTACCCTCCCGCCCGACGCGTGGCGTGACTTGCTCCTTCTTGGCCCCCCGACCAATCCGGACGTCACTGCCTCAGACTGCGTCTGACCCTTCACCAGGGACTCCGAACCACCCCCGACTCGGGCCCCTGGCGCGGTGACAACTCTGCACCAAAAGGCTCAGCAGAACCTCCAGACAACCTCAAGACTTCATGGAGATGACATCGAGATGTCCGCGGAAGATCCGGCAGCCACCTCCGGTGCTGGTGGTACCCCGGGCTCGGGTTCGCCCGGACCCCCGGTGCCTCCCGTCCCGCGCCCCCCGTTCCGCGCCTCCCGTCCCACCGCTCGCCTAACTATTTGGGGCTCGCTGAGTTCAGCGAGCCCCAAATAGTTAGGCGAGCGATGGGTGAGCGGGGAGGGAACTGTCGGTGCAGGCTGGTTGACTTGGCCACGGTTCGGCGAGCGTAGGATCGCCGGGCGAGCAGGAAGGGGCAGCGTGCGGCAGGTCGATGGACGCCGGGCCGGCGGTTGCCCCGGCACGAACGAGGATGGCGCCAAGGCATGAACGCACCGAAGTACCCCGCTTGGGTACATGAACTCTCCGAGCGGGACCTGGTCGAGCTCTTCGGCGCCGCCACCCTGAGCCGCGGCCAGGGCTACGTCGAGCAGGGCCGGGTGGGCAGCATCAGCACCGGCTCCGGCGGTGCCGGCAGCCTGGTGCAGGCTCGGGTCCGCGGCTCGTCGTACCGGGTCTATCAGACGGTGGTCAGCTACGAGGCGGCCACCGGCCAGGTCACCACCTCGTGCTCCTGCCCGGTCCGGCAACGCTGCAAGCACGCCGCCGCGCTGATCTGGCATATGCGTCTGGTCAACCAGCGGGCGCTCACCCCGGCCTGGCAGCGGGCGCTGACCGAGGTCACCGCCGGCAGCGGCGTCCAGGGCCGGGGCGAACCGCTGGCGATCCAGGTCACCCGGGTCTCGGGCGAGATCCAGCTTCGCCCGCTGATCTGGGGCCGGTCCGGACGCTGGGTGCGCACCGGGATCAGTTGGGACAGCGTCCAGTACCCCTGGGGCGGGCAATTCCTGGAACCGCACCGGGTGCCGATGGCCGGCCTGGCCCGCACCCGCGACCAACGCACCAGCGGCGGCTACTACTCGCGCCGGGCCGACGAGCTCTGGCTCGGCGAGCTGGGCGCGCCGGCCTGGTACTGGCTGCGGCAGGCGCTGGCCGCCGGTGTCGAGCTGGTCGAGGGACGCGACACGCCGCCGGTCCGGCTCGGTGCGCCGGCCCATCTGATCAGCCGGCTGGCTCGCACCGAGAACGGGCTGCAATTGCGCACCCTGGCCGCCTCCGGCGACCTGGAGCGGCCGGTGCCGTACGCCAATCTGCTCGGCGATCCGGCGCACGGCTTCGCCATCGACCAGGACGGCGCGCTGCTGCTGGTGCCGTTCGCCGAGCCGCTGAACAAGGGCCAGCAGGCGCTGCTGCTGCAGCACGCCCGGCTGGACATTCCCGCCGACGACCTGCCCGCCTTCACCGCGCAGTTCTATCCCGCGCTGCGTCGCCTGGTCGAGCTCCGGGTCGCCGACGACGTCGAACTGCCCGAGGCGGTGCCGCCCCGGCTGCGGCTGGCGGTGCGGTTCCTGCCCGACCACGTCGCGTCGCTGGTCTGGGCGTTCCGGTACCGGGTCGGCGAGGCCGACTTCGACGTCGAGCTCGTCCCGATCGGACGACAGCCCGTGCAGCGCGATCCGGACGCCGAGCGGCAGCTGGTCCGGGAACTGCCGGACGGCCCGTGGCCGAACCGGGTGGACGGCGACGGCGTCCGGTACCTGACCGAGCAGGCCACCCTGGCCGGCCCGGCCACCGCCGAGCTCGCCGAGCTCGGCCTGCCCAAGCTGCGGGACGCCGGGGTGATCGTCGAGGTCACCGGGACGCCCGCCGACTACCGGCTGGCCACCGAGGCCCCCGAGGTCAGCCTCACGGTGAGCGACCCGAGCGAGGGCACCGACTGGTTCAACCTGGACGTCGAGGTCAGCATCGAGGGCGAGCCGGTCGAGTACCGCGAGCTGTTCACCGCGCTGGCCACCGGGCAGACCCACCTGATCCTGCCGTCCGGCACCTGGTTCAGCCTGGAGCGTCCCGAACTGGAGCAGCTGCGCACCCTGATCGCCGAGGCGCGCGAACTCGCCCCCGACGGCGACCCGCAGCTGCGGCTGCGCACCGAACACGCCGGGCTCTGGGAGGAGCTGGTCACCCTCGGGGTGGTCGCCCAGCAGTCGGCCCAGTGGCAGCGCTCGGTCTCGGCGCTGCTCGACCTGCAAGAGCTGCCCGAGGTGCCGGCGCCGGCCGGGCTGCAAGCCACCCTGCGTCCCTACCAGGCGCACGGCTTCCGCTGGCTGCACTTCCTCTACACCGCCCGGCTCGGCGGCATCCTGGCCGACGACATGGGGCTGGGCAAGACCATGCAGGCGCTGGCGCTGACCTGCGCGCTGAAGGAGGCCGGCGAGCTCGACCGGCCGCTGCTGGTGGTGGCGCCGACCTCGGTGCTCGGCACCTGGGCCGCCGAGGCCACCCGGTTCGCGCCCGGGCTGGACGTCCGGGTGGTCGGCCAGACCGCAAAGAAGCGCAGCGCGTCGATCGAAGAGCTGGCCGCCGGCGCCGATCTGGTGGTCACCTCGTACACGCTGTTGCGGCTCGACGAGGCCGAATACGTCGCGCAGCCCTGGGCCGCGGTGCTGCTGGACGAGGCCCAGTTCGTGAAGAACCGGCAGGCCCGCGGCTACCAGTCGGTGCGCAAGCTGTCCGCCCGCACCAAATTCGCCATCACCGGCACCCCGCTGGAGAACAACCTGATGGACCTGTGGTCGCTGCTGTCCATCGTGGCGCCCGGGCTGTTCGCCGACCCGACCCGGTTCTCCGACCGGTACCGCAAGCCGATCGAATCCGGCTCCGATCCGGACGCCCTGGCCCGGCTGCACCGCCGGGTGCGGCCGTTGATGCTGCGCCGCACCAAGGAGACGGTGGCGGCGGAACTGCCCGAGAAGCAGGAGCAGGTGCTGTCCATCGAGCTGGCGCCCGGGCATCGCCGGCTCTACGACAAGCAGCTGGCCTTGGAGCGCAAGAAGGTGCTCGGCCTGGTCGACGACATGAAGCGGAACCGGATCACCATCCTGGCGGCGCTGACCCGGCTGCGGCAGCTGGCGCTGTCACCGGCGCTGGTGGTGCCCGGGCAGGCCGCGGTGTCGGCGAAGATCGACACCCTGATCGAACTGGTCTCGGAACTGGCCGCCGAGGGGCACCGGGCGCTGGTGTTCAGCCAGTTCACCAGCTATCTGCAGCTGGTCCGCGAGCGGTTGGCGTCCGAGGGCATCGGGACCAGCTACCTGGACGGACGCACCCGCGACCGGGCGGCCCGGATCGCGCAGTTCCGGGCCGGCGACGACCCGGTGTTCCTGATCAGCCTGAAGGCCGGCGGCTTCGGCCTCACCCTGACCGAGGCCGACTACGTGTTCATCCTGGATCCGTGGTGGAACCCGGCCGCCGAGCTGCAGGCCATCGACCGCACTCACCGGATCGGTCAGGACAAGCCGGTGATGGTCTACCGGATGGTCAGCGCCGACACCATCGAGGAGAAGGTGGTCGCGTTGCAGCAACGCAAGCGCGACCTGTTCGCCAAAGTGGTGGAGGAGTCCGGTGACCTGGCCGCCCCGCTCACCGCGGACGACATCCGCGGGCTGCTGGAGCTGTAGCCGGGGTCAGGCCTTGATCACCCGGGGCTGCCCGCCCACCGACAGCACCGTCACCTTGCCCTTCTTCGACAGCTTGACCGTCGCCGACATCGCCGCAGCCAGGTTGAGCCGCTGCCACGAGCCCGGCCCCTTCTTCTTGCGGTGCAGCTCGGTGGTGTCCAGCGCGTGCCCGGAACCGATCTCGGTCTGGGCCAGCACGTCCTTGCGCTGCGCCGAGCTCAGCGACGGGAACGCCGTCCGCAGCAGGTTCTCGGCGCCGCTCGGCACCGAGGCGGCGCGTCCGCGCTTCTGGGTGGTGCTGAATCCGTAGCTGAGCCGTTCGGTGTAGACGGCGAGCGCGGTGGACCGGCCGGTCACCACCTGGTTGCTGCCGCGCGGCGGCTTGGCGCCGTCGTAAGGGTTGTTGCTGTAGGGCTGGTCGGACGCGATGCACGCCGCCAGCGCCGACCCGCAGCCTGCCTGCAGGTAGCCGACCAGTTCGTTCCGTGCCGGGATCAGCACACCGTCCCGGAAGGCCTTGTCCGACCAGCGGGTCGCGACGGCAGCCTCGCCGCCGATCCGGCCGCCGATCACGTCCAGCGGGTAGTGGACGCCGAGCACGATCCGGTTGTTCGCCGCCTCCGACGTCCGGGCCAGAATGGACGGCGCCAGCTCGGGCAGCAGGGTGGCCAGCGCGATGCCGGCCGCGTAGGCCGCCCGGGTGTGCCCGCTCGGGAAGGAGCCGCCGGTGCACAGGCTCTTGCCGCCGTAGCCGGCGTCCAGGCGGACGTCGGTGGTGGCGAAGGTGCGGGTGGTGTCCACCGCCGGCCGCACCCGGGTGATCTTCAGGTTGCCCTTGGAGTCGGCCCAGGCCTTGCCCTTGCGGATCTTGGCCAGGGAGCGGGCGTTGATCGTGCTGGGCGAGCAGGACGACGAGTCGCCGCTGACCCGCTTGGCGGAGGCGTTGGTGGGCAGGAACGGACGCGGATAGCTGTACGCCTTCTTCGCCGAACCGGTGGTCAGATAGTTGCCGACCAGCCCGTCGGTGGTGTTGAGCAGCTTGGACGTCAACGGCAGCTTCCCGGTGATGCGGCCCTGCACGTAGAGCGTCCCGAGCCGCTTGCCGAGGCCCTCGGAGATGGTGATCGACTGGTCGTAGCCGGAGCGATCGGCGCTCAGGTACTCGGCGTCCTGCAGCGCGCGGAACTGCTGCGCGGGGGTGGCGTTCTGGTTGATCCAGCTGGCCATCCGGTCGTTCCAGGCGAGCTGGCTGCTGTTCCGGACGGTGCCCTTCATGCTCTTCGGGTCGCTCGGACGCCACAGCGCGCGATACCCGACCAGCAGCCCGGTCAGGCTCGGCTTGTCCCGGTCGCTGGGGTAGCCGGCCGCCTGGGCCGGAGTCGGGGCCACGGGTGCGAGCAGCGCCAGGGCGGTCACCGTGGCGAGCGCCGCCGGACGCCACCGGCGTCCGGCGCGAGGGGCGGTGGGCAAGGGGGTTGGGGACACGGGTATCTCCTGTTCAGCCGTTCATCACGGTCGGTGCGCCACCGACGCTGACCACGGTGACGCCACCGTGGGCGTCCAGCTTCACCGTCGCCGACATGGCCGCCGCGAGATTGAGCCGCTGCCAGGAGCCCGGCCCCTTCGGCCGGTCCAGCGCGCTGGTGTCCAGCGGATGGCCGGAATCGATCTCGGTCTGCGCCAGCACCGCCTGGCGCTGGGCGTCGGTCAGCGTCGGGAACGCGGTCAGCAGCAGGTTCTCCGCGCCGGTCGGCACCGAAGCCGGCAGTCCGCGCTTCTGGGTGGCGGTGAATCCGTAGCCGAGCCGTTCGGTGTAGGTCTGCAGCGCGCTGGCCCGGTCGGACACCGCCTGGCTGCCGCCGCCCGGGAGCTTGGCGCCCTGGTAGGGGTCGTCCGCGTAGGGCGTGTCGCCGGCGATGCAGGTGGCCAGCGTCGCGCCGCAGCCGGCCTCGAGGTAGCCGACCAGTTCCTTCCGGGCCGGCAGTAGCACCTGGTCGCGGAACGCCGGGTCCGACCAGCGGGTGGCCACCCCGACCTCGCCGGCCAGCCGTCCGCCGATCACGTCGAGCGGATAGTGGACGCCGAGCACGATCCGATTATTGGTGGATTCGGAGGTGCGGGCCAGGATGGACGGGGCCAGTTCGGGCAGCAGGGTGGCCAGGGTGAGGCCGCTGGAGTAGGCGTCCGTGGAGTGTCCGCTGGGGTACGAACCGCCCGTGCACAAGGCGCGATAGCCGCCGCTGACCCGGACGGTCCCGTTGGCGTAGTGCTGGCTGGTGTCGTTGCTGGACGGCACCCGGGTGATCTTCAGGGTGCCGCCGGCGTCCGCCCAGGGCTTGCCCTTGCGGATGCCGGCGAGCGAGGAGGCGTTGACCTTGCTCGGCGCGCAACTCTCCGGATCCCCGGCGGGCAGTGGGGCGTTCGGGTCGCTGCTGAGGTAGGGCCGCGGGTAGCTGAACTGGTATTTCAGGTCTCCGGTCGAGATGTACTTGCCGGCGCTGCCGTTGGTGTTGTTGAGCAGCTTGCTGGTCAGCGGCAGCTGCCCGTTGCGGCGTCCGGCGAGGTAGAGCGCGCCCAGTTTCTGGCCCAGTCCATCGGCGACGGTGACGGACTGGTCGTACCCGCTGCCGTCCGCCCCCGCGTACTGGGCGTCCTGGAGTGCCCGGAGTTGCTGGGCCGGTGTGGCGTTCTGGTTGATCCAGCTGGCCAGCCGGTCGTTCCATTGCAGCGTGGCGGCGTCCTTCACGGTGCCGTGCAGGTCGTCCTTGCCCGAGCTCAGCCACAGCTGCTTGAACCCGCCGAGCACCGCGGCCAGGTCTTTCGGCCGGGTGTCGCTGCTGAAGTGGCCGGTCTGGGCCGGTGAGCTGGCCGGCGGCGCGGAGGGAGTGGGCTGCTGGGTGACGGCCACCGAGGGCTCGACCTGAGCCGGCGCGGTGCAGGCGGCGAGGGCCGCCGCGGTGGCCAGGCAGGTCACCGCCAGCCCCGTGCGGACGCGTGTCGTCGGTGTTCTCATCGCGAGCCTCCTGAGGCCAGATCGGGGTGTCGAGGCCTTCGGCCGACGGGCTGTCCGGGCCGCCGCCCACAGTATGCCGCCCAGATGAAACAGAGATGAAGGCCGGCGGGTTTGCGGGCGAGGGGCGCCCTGCGGTGGATGCTCGGATCCGAGACCAAGGCCGGCGCCGTCTGGATCGAGGGAGGCTCTGCGTCCATGGTTGGGCGGAGAATGCCGCGCCCGGCGCCGACTGCGACCGGGGAGGTCCGCCGGCCGGAGCCCCGGCGAGGCGATGCCGGACCTGCCGGCAGTCAGTTCATGAACGTGCAGAGAGGTGTGAGGGTGAGCCAGCGGACGATCGAGGTCGGGATGGGGTCGGTCAGCCAGCAGGACGTGGTGGCGGTCGCCCGCCATGACGCGCCGGTGCGGTTGGCGGCGGACGCGCTGGCCGCGCTGAGCGCCACCCGGGCCCGGATCGAGGCGCTGGCGGCGTCCGACCAGCCGGTCTACGGGGTCTCCACCGGGTTCGGTGCGCTGGCCACCCGGCACATTCCGGTGGAACGCCGCGCCGACCTGCAGCGCAGCCTGATCCGTTCGCACGCCGCCGGCACCGGGCCCGAGGTGGAGCGGGAGGTGGTCCGGGCGATGATGCTGCTGCGGCTGTCCACCCTGGCCACCGGACGTACCGGCGTCCGTCCGGTCGTCGCCGAGACCTACGCCGCGCTGCTCAACGCCGGGATCACCCCGGTGGTGCACGAATACGGCTCGCTGGGCTGCTCGGGCGACCTGGCGCCGCTGGCGCACTGCGCGCTGACCGTGATGGGGGAGGGCTTCGTCCGCGACGCCGCCGGCGTCCGGCGTCCGTCCGCCGACGCGATGGCCGAGGCCGGCATCGAGCCGCTCACCTTCGCCGAGAAGGAGGGGCTGGCGCTGATCAACGGCACCGACGGCATGCTCGGCCAGCTGATCCTGGCCGCGCACGACCTGGCCGGGCTGCTGACCACCGCCGACATCACCGCCGCGATGAGCGTGGAGGCGCTGCTCGGCACGCCGCGGGTGTTCGCCGCCGACCTGCAGGCGCTGCGGCCGCAGCCGGGGCAGGCCGCCGGGGCCCGGGTGATCGCGGCGATGCTGGAGGGCTCGCCGATCGCGGCAAGCCACGCCGACAACGCCGACCACGAGTACCCGATCGTGCAGGACGCCTACTCGCTGCGCTGCGCACCGCAGGTCAGCGGCGCCGCCCGTGACACCCTGAACCACTGCCGCTGGGTGGCCGACAACGAGCTCGCCTCGGCGATCGACAACCCGGTGGTCACCCTGGACGGCCGGGTCGAGTCCAACGGCAACTTCCACGGTGCCCCGGTCGCCTACGCGCTGGACTTCCTGGCCATTCCGGTCGCCGACGTGGCGTCGATGAGCGAGCGTCGCACCGACCGGCTGCTCGATGTGAAGCGCAGCCACGGGCTGCCGCCGTTCCTGGCCGACGACCCGGGCGTCGACTCCGGGCACATGATCCTGCAGTACAGCCAGGCCGGGATCGTCTCGGAGTTGAAGCGGCTGGCGGTTCCGGCCTCCGTCGACTCGATCCCGAGCTCGGCGATGCAGGAGGACCACGTCTCGATGGGCTGGGCCGCGGCCCGCAAGCTGCGCCGGGCGCTGGACGGCCTGACCCGGGTGCTGGCCGGTGAGGCCCTGAGTGCCGCCCGTGCCCTCGACCTGCGACAGTCGGCTCCGGCCCCGGCGACCTCCGCGGTTCGGGACCGGATCCGCCAGGTCGTCCCCGGGGTGGGTCCGGACCGGTTCCTGGCCCCCGAGATCGAAACCGTCGTCGACCTCGTCCGCTCGGGCGCCCTGGTCGACGCCGCCGAGGTGGTCACCGGCCCGCTGGGCTGACGCCGCGAGGCGGGCCCGGTCCACCGCTCGTGGGACGCTGGGGACGGTTCTTTTCGTCCCACAAGTACTACTTATCGGACGCGTGCCTGCCGCGTGGGACGCTGTGCCGCGTGGGACGCTGGGGACGGTTCCTTTCGTCCCACTGGTACTACCAGTGGGACGAAAGGAACCGTCCCCACCGTCCCACTGGTAGTACCTGTGGGACGCGGAGAACCGTCCCCGGCGTCTCAGCGCAGGCGGCGGGTGATCTCCTGGGCGCCCGCGACCAGGCGTCCGATCAGTTCGGACGGGTCGCGCAGCGCCACCCGGGAGCGCCAGGTGCAGCTGATGGCGGCGATCGGCTGATCGTGCAGGTCGAAGACCGGGGCGCCCGCCGAGCGCAGGCCGGCGGCGATCAACTCCACCTCCTCCGACCAGCCCTGGGCGCGTTCCAGCGCCAGCGCGGTCTGCAGCTCCTCCAGGGTGCGCGGGCCGCGTCCGGTGCGAGAGATGAAATCACCAGGTCGTGAATACAGCGCCCGGAGTTGCTCCGGCGGCAGATGGGCCAGGATGGCGCGTCCGTTCGCGGTCAGATGCGCCGGCAGCAGGACGCCGACCGCGGTCACCAGCGGAGGTTCCAGCTCGCTCTCCCGGGGTGGGTGCTCCTTCAGCAGGTACAAGGTGCTGGCGCCGCGCAGAATGCCCAGATGCACCGTGATCCCGGCGGCCGCCGCCACCCGCCGCAGTACCGGACGAGACATCCGCTCCAGCTGGTCGTGCAGGGTGAAAGCCGAAGTCAGCCGGTAGGCGGACGCCCCGAGCGCATAGCCGCGCGCCTCCGGTACGTAGACGGTGAAGCCCCGCTCGGTGAGCACGGTGAGGATGTGATACATCGACGACCGGGGCAGGCCCAGGTCGCGGGCGATGGTGGACGCCGCCACCGTCCCGGTGCGCTCGGCGAGGTAGCTGAGGATGTCCAGGGCGCGGCCCACCGCCGGTGAGGTGCTCGACTCGGTCGCCATGGCGGTCACGGTAGCCGAGCCGACCCGCGTATGTCTCGGATCCCAGATCATCATCGCGGGGTGGCTGACGTGCGTCGCGCGGCGTCCGATTCTGGAGTGGAGAGGAGACCACCGATGACCATTTCCGGACCCCGTCCCGTGCGCGCCCCCCGAGGCCCCGAACTGCATACCCGCGGCTGGCAGCAGGAGGCTGCGCTGCGGATGCTGATGAACAACCTCGACCCCGAGAACGCCGAGCACCCCGACGATCTGGCGGTCTACGGCGGCACCGGCCGGGCGGCCCGCTCCTGGGAGGCGTTCGACGCCATCGTCCGCACCCTGGAGACGCTGGCCGACGACGAGACGCTGCTGGTGCAGTCCGGCAAGCCGGTAGGGGTGTTCCGCACCCACGAATGGTCGCCGCGGGTGCTGATCGCCAACTCCAACCTGGTCGGCGACTGGGCCAACTGGGAGCACTTCCGCGAGCTCGAGGCCAAGGGCCTGATGATGTACGGCCAGATGACCGCCGGCTCGTGGATCTACATCGGCAGCCAGGGCATCCTGCAGGGCACCTACGAGACCTTCGGCGCGGTCGCCCGCAAGCGCTTCGGCGGCACCCTTGCCGGCACTATCACGCTGACCGCCGGCCTCGGCGGCATGGGCGGCGCCCAGCCGCTCGCGGTCACCATGAACGACGGCGTCGCGATCTGCATCGACTGCGACGAGAGCCGGATCGACCGCCGCATCGAGCACCGCTATTTGGACGTCAAGGCGTCCGATCTGGACGACGCGATCGCGCAGGCCAACCAGGCCAAGAGCGAGCGGCGTCCGCTGTCGATCGGGCTGCTCGGCAACGCCGCCGACCTGGTCCCGGAGCTGTTGCGACGGCATCAGGCCGGTGCGGTGACGATCGACGTGGTCACCGACCAGACCTCCGCGCACGACCCGCTGGCCTACCTGCCGCTGGGCTACGAGTTCGCCGAGATGAAGGCCCGTGCGGCGGCCGACCCGGAGGTGTTCACCCGTGATGCACAAGCGGCGATGGCCGCTCACGTGGCCGCCATGGTCGGCTTCCAGGACGCCGGCGCCGAGGTCTTCGACTACGGCAACTCGATCCGCGACGAGGCCCGCAAGGGCGGCTTCGACCGGGCCTTCGCGTTCCCCGGCTTCGTACCGGCCTACATCCGTCCGTTGTTCGAGGAGGGCCTCGGCCCGTTCCGTTGGGCGGCGCTGTCCGGCGACCCCGAGGACATCCGCAAGACCGACGCCGCGATCCTCGAACTGTTCCCCGAGAACGAGCACCTGAAGCGCTGGATCACCATGGCGCAGGAGAAGGTGTCGTTCCAGGGGTTGCCGGCCCGGATCTGCTGGCTCGGCTACGGCGAACGGCATCGCGCCGGGCTGAAGTTCAACGAAATGGTCGCCGCCGGCGAGATCGGCCCGATCGCCATCGGACGCGACCACCTCGACTCCGGCTCGGTCGCCTCGCCCTACCGGGAGACCGAGGCCATGCTCGACGGGACGGACGCCGTCGCCGACTGGCCGCTGCTGAATGCCCTGGTCAACGCGGCATCCGGGGCGTCCTGGGTGAGCATTCACCACGGCGGCGGGGTCGGCATGGGCCGCTCCATTCACGCCGGACAGGTGTGTGTCGCCGACGGCACCGAGCTGGCCGCGCAGAAGCTGGAGCGGGTGCTCACCAACGACCCGGGCATGGGTGTGATCCGGCATGTGGACGCCGGCTACTCGCATGCGGCGGACGTGGCCCGTGAGCGCGGCGTCCGGATCCCGATGCTGGAGGGCTGATGGCCACCACGCTGGTCGACAACATCGGCTCGCTGGTCACCAACGACCCGGCCTGGGGCGGCCTGCTGGGGGTGATCCCGGACGCCGCCGTGGTGGTCGAGCAACAGCGATCGGGATCGGGCACGGCAGTTGGTGCCGGATCCCGATCCCTGTCGCAGGGTTCTGGCCGGATCGCATGGGTAGGACCGCGTGCCGAGGCGCCGGACGCTGACCAGCGGATCGACGCGGAGGGTCGCGCGGCGCTGCCCGGCTTCGTGGAGAGTCACAGCCACCTGGTGTTCGCGGGCGAGCGGGCCGAGGAGTTCGCCGCCCGGATGGCGGGGCAGAAGTACGCGGCGGGCGGCATCCGCAGCACGCTGGCCGCCACCCGGGCCGCCTCGGACGCCGACCTGGCCGCCAACGTGTCGCGGCTGCTGGGGGAGTATGCACGGCAGGGCACCACGACCGTCGAGATCAAGTCCGGTTACGGCCAGAGCGTGCTCGACGAACGCCGCAGCCTGGACGTCGCCCGTAGCCAGAGCCCGTTCACGACCTTGCTGGCGGCTCATGTGACCCCGCCCGAGTTCGCCGGTCGCGCGGACGACTACGTGGCCATGGTGGTCGAGGAGATGATTCCGGCGTGCGCGCCGCTGGCGTCCTGGATCGACGTGTTCTGCGAGCAGGGCGCCTTCGACGAGGATCAGTCCCGGGCGGTGCTGACCGCCGGGCAGGCCGCCGGGCTCGGCGTCCGGGTGCACGGCAACCAGCTGCATCAGGGGCCCGGCATCCAGTTGGCCGTCGAGTTGGGGGCGGCGTCCGTTGACCACGTCTGCCACACCACCGATGCCGACATCGAGGCGCTGGCGGCCTCGTCCACGGTGGCCACCTTGCTGCCCGCGGCCGACTTCTCCACCCGCAACAAGTACCCGGACGCCCGCCGGCTCTGGGACGCCGGCGTCACGGTCGCGCTGGGTGCCGACTGCAACCCAGGGACGTCCTACACCACGTCCATGTCGTTCGTGATCGCGCTCGCCGTGCGCGACCTGCACCTGACCCCGGACGAGGCGGTCTGGGCGGCGACCGCCGGTGGGGCACGCGCCTTGCAGCGCGACGACATCGGCGTGCTGAGGCCCGGCGCGTCCGCCGATCTGGTGATCCTGGACGCCCCCAGCCACCTGCATCTCGCCTATCGACCAGGTGTCCCGCTGGTGCATTCGGTGATGAAGGCCGGCGTGCTGCGCTGACCGGCGAGGCTGGGACGACGGGCTGGGACGCTGGGGACGGTTCCTTTCGTCCCACAGGTAGTACCAGTGGCACGACGGGGACGGTTCTTTTCGTCCCACAGGTACT
>NZ_JASGDE010000062.1:0-3532 GCF_047607385.1 Micropruina sp. | reverse complement strand
CCTGGCCGACGGTGGCGTCGTAGGTGAGATGGAAGTCGACACAGAAGGTGGAGCCCTTGATGATCAACGGGATCTGCTTGGCCCGCCCGGACAGCAGATGCCCGGCGACGCCCTTGAACACCGTGAAAGCGTCCGGCTCGCCTTCCAGGATGCGATCGAAGGTGTTCTTCAGGTCGGCCAGCCGGGGCGCGACACCACGCGGGACGGCCTGGTCGAGGGCGACCGTCATCATCCGGCCGTCCTCGCCGAGGATTCGGCGCAGCCGGATCTCGCGGCCCAGGGCCGAGGTGGTGCCGACCGGGTTCAGTTCGAAGATGCTCATCATTTCTCCTTGTCAGTGAGCGGGATTGGGGGAAGGGTCGGTGGGCCGGGTCAGGCCCAGGGGTCGATGCCGACCCGGAGGTCCTTGCCGGAGGCGACCAGGTCGAAGGCGTCGTACACCCGCTCCAGCGGCAGCTGGGTGCCGATCAGGTCGGCCACTTTCAGGGCGCCGGAGCTGACCAGCGGTGCCACGGTCTGGAAGTTCTCCAGCCGGCACGAGGACGCCCCGACCACCTCGTACTCGTTGTAGTGAATGTCGTTGGCGACGATGCTCAACACGTCCCCGGCATTGAACCCGGCAAACGCCGAGATCCGGGCACCCGGAGCCAGAATTCCCAAATACGGCGTCAACGCGTCGTTGCGGCCGACGGCCATGATCACCACGTCGATGCCACCGTCGGTGAGTTCGAGGATCTGCCGGGCCGTCTCCGGTGCCGGCGCGAAGACGTGGTCGGCGCCCGAGTCGAGGGCGATCCGGTGACGGGCCAGGTTGGGCTCGACCGCGATCACCGTCGGCACGCCCTGTGCCTTGGCCAGCCGGATGTGCATCAGCCCCAGCGGCCCGCAACCGGAGACCAGCACGGCGTCCGCACCCTTGACCTTGGCCAGATTCTGGCCGTTCAGGGCGCAGGCGAGGGGTTCAACGATCGCCGCGTGCTGCGGCGGGACGTCCCCCAGCGGGATCAGGTTCGCCCGAGCCCGGGCCGGCACCCGGATGTACTGCGACAGACCGCCGGTGAGCTGGTAGCCGAACGCCTCCCGGTTGCGGCAGATGTTGGGATGGTTCTTGCGACAGGCCACGCACGCACCGCAGGGCACCAGTGGATACAGCGCGATCTGCTGCCCGAGCGCGATGCCGTCGGGAAGCGGTCCGTTGCCGTCCACCACCGTTCCGGCCGTCTCGTGGCCGAGCACCGACGGCAGCGTCACGTTCTTGGTCTTCCGACCGGTATAGATCCGGACGTCGGTGCCGCACAGCAGCGCGGCGGTCACCTTCACCAGCACGTCGCCGGGCTCCAGAACCGGGAGGTCGGTCGTCTCCACCCGAAGATCGTTCGGGGCGTGGAGGACGGCCTGCTTCATTGTCGTCGACACGGTCCACCTTCCTGATCGGCACCGTCCACAGCTCTGAGGCTCAGTGCGCGGTTGCGTCACTAAATGATCGTTTGAATCACTC
The DNA here is from genome assembly GCF_047607385.1 of Micropruina sp. Classification (GTDB taxonomy): domain Bacteria; phylum Actinomycetota; class Actinomycetes; order Propionibacteriales; family Propionibacteriaceae; genus Micropruina. Next base: position 2,034 of record NZ_JASGDE010000062.1, on the reverse strand, counting down.
TAGGTTGTCAATACGTGCGTCTCGCGCATGTAGATGCTCACCAGTTGCATCTTGACACAGCTAAGTGATCGATTCGATCATGTAGTCCTGCCCCGATCAGCGCACCGCAACCATCCAGGGAGTCGCCCATGACCAGACGTGATCCACTACCGATCCCGGAGATCGAAGAGATGGCACAGACGCTGCGGGCGTCCGTGCTGCACATGCTCGCGGTGGCCAAGAGCGGCCACAGCGCCGGCCCGCTCGGCATGGCCGAGATCCTCGCCTCGCTCTACTTCGGCTGCATGAAGCACGATCCGGACGACCCCGAGTGGGAGGGCCGCGACGTCCTGATGCTGAGCAACGGACACACCGCCCCGATCCTCTACGCCGCCCTCGCCCACGCCGGCTACCTGCCGGTGGAGGAACTCGACACGCTGCGCCGGTTCGGCAGCAGGCTGCAGGGCCACCCGGAGCGGATCTCGCTGCCCGGCCTGGAAAGCACCTCCGGCCCGCTCGGCGAGGGACTGTCCCAGGCGGCCGGCTACGCCTACGTGCTGAAGTACCTGGACAAGAACCCGCACCGTTTCGTCTACGCCATCATGGGCGACGGCGAGGTGAACGAGGGCAACGTCTGGGAGGCGGCCATGTTCGCCGCCAAGTACCGGCTGGGCCAGCTGATCTCGATCATCGACCGCAACTACATCCAGATCGACGGCGCCACCGAGGACGTGATGCCGCTGGGCGACCTGCGCGGCAAGTGGGAGACCTTCGGCTGGCACGTGCTGGAGGTGAACGGCCACAGCGTTTCGGCCCTGCTCGACGCGGTGCAGACCGCCCAGGCGGTCGTCGACCGGCCCACGATGATCATCGCCCAGACCATCCCCGGCAAGGGCGTCGACTTCATGGAGTACGACTTCAAGTGGCACGGCAAGCCGCCCTCGCTGGAGCAACGGGACGCCTGGCGTGCCGCCCGCGGGTTGGAGCCGGCCGGATTCGACCACCTCGCCGCCGAGAAGGAGAACCAGTGATGACCGACTTCCCGCTCGCCCCGGACGCGCTCAGCGACGAGGTCCGCCGCGAACCGCTCCGCCTCGGCTTCGGACGCGGCCTGCTCGAGGCCGGCCGCCGCGACGCGTCGGTGATGGCGTTGTGCGCCGACCTCACCGACTCCACCCAGATGAGCCTCTTCCTGGACGCCTTCCCGGAGCGCTTCGTCGAGGTCGGGATCGCCGAGCAGAACCTGGCGACCGTCGCCGCCGGCATGGCGCGGGCCGGCAAGATCCCGTTCACCAGCTCGTACGCCGCCTTCTCGCCGGGCCGCAACTGGGAGCAGATCAAGACCACCGCCTGCCTCAACCAGCTGCCGGTCAAGGTGGTCGGCTCGCACGCCGGACTGATCACCGGCCAGGACGGCGCGACCCACCAGATGCTCGAGGACATCGCGCTGATGCGGGTGCTGCCCGGCATGGTGGTGGTCTGCCCCGGCGACAGCATCGAGGCCGAGAAGGCCACCGTCGCGATCGCCGGCAACGGCTCGCCGAGCTACCTGCGGCTGGCCCGCGAGGGCACGCCGGTGTTCACCACGGCCGAATCGCCGTTCGAGCTGGGCCGTGCCTACCTGCTCCGCGAGGGTGGGGACGTGACGCTGGCCGGCACCGGCACGATGACCTACGAGCTGCTGGTCGCCGCCGAGGAGCTGGCGTCCGCCGGGATCTCCGCCGAGGTGCTGCACGTGCCGACGGTGAAGCCGCTGGACGCCGACACCATCCTGGCCAGTGCCGCCAAGACCGGCCTGGTGGTCACCGCCGAGGAGGCCCAGATCGCCGGCGGCTTCGGCAGCGCGGTCGCCGAGCTGCTGGCCGACCGGGCGCCCACCCGGCTGCTCCGGCTGGGCGTCCAGGACAGGTTCGGAGAGTCCGGGCTGCCCCGGGAGCTGCTGGAGCACTTCGGGCTGACCGGTACCGGTCTGGCCGCCCGGATCGGCCCGTTCGTGCGCGACGCGGCCTGACCGGCGCGAGCCCGGCCTGCCGCGTGGCCCCCGCTGCGGCGGGG
>NZ_JASGDE010000061.1:0-5935 GCF_047607385.1 Micropruina sp. | reverse complement strand
CCGCCACCGGGGACGGCGGCGCGGCGGGCGCCGGGCGAGGGGCCGGACGGGCGCCCTTGGCCGGCTTCGCCCGGGTCAGCAGCGCGGTCCAGGTCAGCGGGCCGTCCTTGCCGTCCGGGACGAGGTCGTGGGCGCGCTGGAACGCCTTCAGGTTGGGGTATCCGAGCTTGCCCAGCCGGCTTTTCAGGTCGGCCGCCCGTTTGCTGTCCCGGGCCGGGTCGTAGCCGAAGTGCCAACGCTCCGAGGGCACCGTGCGCCGCCAGCCGTAGCGGTGCGCGGCCAGTTTCTCGCCCCGGGCCGGCTTCTTCGAACCATCCCCGCCCCGGGTCAGCCAGCGGTGCGCCGCCGACGGCTGGTACCGCCCGTCCGAGCCGGTGGTGTCCAGGTCCATCGCCACGCCCCGGACGTGCGGCGCGTTCTTGTTGGGCTTGGCGGCCAGCGGCCCCTTGCCGCGCAGGTAGCGCTGCCGCAGCACCGCCTGCTGGGCCAGGGTGCGGGCGAACACCGCGACGCCTTTGGCCGGCATGCCGTCCGCCCGCATCCGCAGATAGGACGCCGCGGCGTCCCCGCGCAGCACGCCGCCCTCGGGCAGCGCCACCATGTCGCGTGGGAGCGTCATGACACCTCCTCCTGGTAGTAGTCCGGCGGGGCCGGATAGGCGTCGGGATGGTCGAACGGCGGCTCGCCCTGCGCGGCGTCCGGGACCGGTTCCGGCGTCGGGTCCGGGCCGCTGGAGCTGTCGCCGGGTGACACGGTGAGCGCGCCCAGCACCACCGTCGAGGCCGCGGACGTGCCGGCCTGCTGCAGCAGCGACGTCCAGTCGATGCCGGACAGCAGCGCGGCGCCGGTCAGCCCGCCGGCCAGGAACTGGCCGAACTGGCGCAGACCGCGGGCGGTGAGCAGTTCACCCCAACCGGCCGATTCCGGATCGGGGACGCCCTTCAGGCTGGTGCCGACGGTGGCCACCAGCAGCCCTCCGACGGTGGCCGCGGCCTTCGGCCAGGTCGCGGCGGGGTCGGAGGTCAGGCCGGGCAGGAAGGGCGTGATGCCGGCGACGGCCGTGCGCACCAGTGACCCGCCCATGGACCGCCAGAAGGCGGCGGAAAGCAGCGATTGCATCGAATCCCCCTCGTCTCACAGGGACAGAGGGATCCGCCGCCGCAATGATGCGTCCGGCCTCGCCGGACCTCGGCGTGTGGTCCGGGTGGCTCAGCCGTCCTCGGGCAGCACGCAGCCGACCTGGCGGCGCAGCTCGTCCAGCACCTCCATCACGGCGATGCTGTCGTCGAGGGTGAGCCGGGGGCTCTCGGTCAGCCCCTCGCGCAGGCAGCGCTCCACCTCGAGCGCCTGGAAGTGCATGCCGCGCGAGGTGCGTTCCGGCTTGAAGGTCTCCACCAGCTGCTGGCGTCCGGAGTAGCGCCGCACCTTCGTCCAGTTGTAGAAGGAGCCGTTCAGGGTGAGGTAGCCGTCGGTGCCGATCACCATGCCACGGGACGGTCCGGCGCTGAGCATGGTGGCATGGCTCTCCGAGCGGGCGCCGCCGGCGTGGGTCAGGATCGCCGAGACCTCGGCGTCCACCCCGGTGTCGGTGAGCGAGCCGCGCGCCACGATGTCGGACGGCGTCCCGAGCAGGTCGACGGCGAAGGAGACGTTGTAGACGCCGAGGTCGAGCAGTGCGCCGCCGGCGAGCTTCGGGTTGTACAGCCGGCCCTGAGGGTCGGGGTTCAGCTTCTGGCTGTGGTCGGTGACCACGGCTCGCACCTCGCCCAGCGAGCCGTCCGCGATCCGCCGGCGGACGAAGTCGGTGGACGGCAGGAACCGGGTCCACATCGCCTCCATCGCGAACACCCCGCGAGCCCGGGCGGCCTCGGCCACCTGGCGGGCCTGGGCGGCGGTCACCGTGAAGGCCTTCTCGACCAGCACCGGCTTGCCGGCCTCGATCGCCAGCAGGGCGTGCTCGGCGTGGAAGTTGTGCGTGGTGGCGACGTAGACCGCGTCCACCTCGGGGTCGTCGACCAGCGCCTGGTAGCCGGCGTAGGCCGTCCAGATGTCGAACCGGTCGGCGAACGCCTGGGCCCTGGCGCCGTCCCGGGCCGCCACCGCCTGAATGTGCAGTCCCTCGGCCAGCAGGTTCTCGGCGAAGACGGTGGCGATGCCACCCGCGCCCAGCAGCCCCCAGCGGATCCGGTCCGTCATCGCGGTCCTCCTTCGGTCGACGGTGCCGAGTCTTTCAGACCGGCCGGGCAGTCGACCGCACGGTGATCGCTGGGTGGGCGTGTCGAAACCCCGTTGTCAGAGAGGTCTGGACGAGCGACGCCGGTCAGTACAGGACGGTGGCGAACTGGCCGGCGACGGTGAAGCCGGTGTGCAGGTAGGTGCGTACCGCCCGGGTGTTGAAGTCGTTGACGTAGAGCGACACCAGGTCGTGCTGCTCCAGGATGTGCCGGGTGGTGGCGGCCATCGCCGGCACGGCCAGCCCGCGTCCGCGCAGCCGCGGGTCGAGCCACACCCCCTGCACCTGGGCGATCCGGCCGCAGCTGATCCCGACGTCGGCCTTGAACACCACGGTGCCGGCGTCGTCCACGACGCCCCAGGCCCGGCCGCTCTCGACCAGGCTCTGGCAGTGCGCCCGATAGCCGGGACGCCCGCCGCCGGCGGTCGGGTCCACCCCGACCTCTTCGGTGTACATCGCGATCGCCGCGGACAGGTAGGAGCCGAACTCGGCCATGGTGATCTGCCGCACCGGGGCCTCGGTCTGCTGCGGGACCACCTCCCGGGTCACCATCAGCGGCTGCCGCGGCCGGATCTCGCGCTCCCCCGCGTAGCTGCGGTTGTGCCGGGCCAGGGCGCGGTGCAGGGCCAGCGCCACCGTGCTGTCGCCGACGATCGACTGACACCAGCGGTGCGCGCCGACCGCGTCCACGAAGCCGGCGATCGCGGCGGCCCGCTCCTTGTCGTCGCAGGGCGCGAAGACCGGCATCAGGTTCGACCCGGCGTGCAGCACGTGCCGCGGGGCGTCCCCGGGCCAGCCGTACAGGGTGGCCGGCGAGCCCGGCCAGAGCACCCCGGCGTCCACCCGGGACGAGATGAACAGGCTCTGCACCGGATCGACCGAGAGCAGCGTCCGGACCAGGGCGGCATCGCGGGTGCCCAGGGCACGGGCGCGCCTCATCGCCGGGAGCTCCCCAGGGAAGCGCTGATCAACTGACCGACACCATCGGCGCGCCCGCGGGAGCCCCCTCCGGGGTCTCCTCGGCGATCCGGTTGGCCTCGGCGATCAGGGTCTCGACGATCTGCTCCTCGGGGACCGTCTTGATCACCTTGCCCTTGACGAAGATCTGGCCCTTGCCGTTGCCGGACGCCACCCCGAGGTCGGCCTCGCGGGCCTCGCCGGGCCCGTTCACGACGCAGCCCATCACGGCCACCCGCAGCGGTACCTGCAGGCCCTCCAGGCCCTTGGTGACCTCTTCGGCGAGGGTGTAGACGTCCACCTGGGCGCGACCACAGGACGGGCAGGAGACGATCTCCAGGTGCCGGGGGCGCAGGTTCAGCGACTCCAGGATCTTGATCCCGACCTTGACCTCTTCGGCCGGCGGGGCGGACAGCGACACCCGGATGGTGTCGCCGATGCCCTTGGCCAGCAACGCACCGAAGGCGACGGCCGATTTGATGGTGCCCTGGAAGGACGGCCCGGCCTCGGTGACGCCCAGGTGCAGCGGGTAGTCGCAGGCTTGCGAGAGCAGCTCGTAGGCGCGCACCATCACCACCGGGTCGTGGTGCTTGACCGAGATCTTGAAGTCGCGGAAGTCGTGCTCCTCGAACAGGGACGCCTCCCACAGCGCCGATTCGACCAGCGCCTCCGGCGTCGGGGCGCCGTATTTGGCCAACAGCCGCTTGTCCAGCGAGCCGGCGTTGACGCCGATCCGGATCGACACCCCGGCGTCGGACGCCGCCTGCGCGATCTGCTTCACCTGGTCGTCGAACTGGCGGATGTTGCCCGGGTTCACCCGGACCGCGGCGCAGCCGGCGTCGATCGCGGCGAACACGTACTTCGGCTGGAAATGGATGTCGGCGATCACCGGGATCTGGCTCTTCTTGGCGATGATGTGCAGCACGTCGGCGTCGTCCTGGCTGGGCACGGCCACCCGGACGATGTCGCACCCGGTGGCGGTCAGTTCGGCGATCTGCTGCAGGGTGCCGTTGATGTCGGTGGTCTTGGTGGTGGTCATCGACTGGACGGAGACCGGCGCGTCGCCGCCGACCAGAACCTTGCCGACCCTGATCTGCCGGGTCGGCCGCCGCGGGGCCAGGACGGGTGGCGGGGTGGCGGGCATGCCCAGGTTGACGGTCATGGACTCCTCGTTCGACAACAGCTGCGAGCGGCCGGTGAATGACCGCCGCCAGACAGCCTACTCGTGCCGTCACCCCGGCTCGGAGGTTCCGCAGCGAGGGCTGAGGCCCGGCCGACTTCGCCCACCCGCGGAACCTCAGCCGCGCCGGGTTTCCAGGTACTCCGCGATCCGGCCGATCGCCTCGGTCAGCACCCCGGCGTCCGGCAGGGTGACCAGCCGGAAGTGGTCGGGTTCGGCCCAGTTGAAGCCGGTGCCGTGGGTGACCAGGATCTTCTTGCTGCGCAGCAGGTCGATCACGAAGGCCTCGTCGTCGTCGATCGGGTAGACCTCCGGGTCGAGTCGCGGGAAGCAGTACAACGCCCCCATCGGCTCCACGCAGCTCACCCCGGGGATCTCGTTGAGCAGCCGGGCGGCCAGCTTGGACTGGTCGTAGAACCGTCCCCCCGGGACGATCAGCTCGTTGATCGACTGGTAGCCGCCCAGCGCGGTCTGGATGGCGTGCTGGCCGGGCACGTTGGAGCACATCCGCATATTGGCCAGCAGGGTGAGGCCCTCCAGGAAGTCGGTGGCCAGGTGCCGCGGGCCGGAGATCATCACCCAGCCGGCCCGGTAACCGCACACCCGGTAGGCCTTGGAGAGCCCGGAGAAGGTCAGGCAGAGCACGTCGTCGCCGGCGAAGGTGGCGGCGTGGTGATGCACGGCGTCGTCGAAGACGATCTTCTCGTAGATCTCGTCGGCCATCACCACCAGGTCGTGCCGGCGGGCGATGTCGATCAGCCCGCGCACCGTCTCTTCGCTGTAGACCGCGCCGGTCGGGTTGTTCGGGTTGATGATCACCAGCGCGTGGGTGCGGTCGGTGATCTTGGCCTCGATCTCCTCCAGGTCGGGGTTCCAGTCGTTGCTCTCGTCGCAGCGGTAGTGCACCGGGACGCCGCCGCACAGGGTGACCGCGCCGGTCCACAGCGGATAGTCGGGTGCCGGGACCAGGATCTCGTTGCCGTCGTCGATGAAGGTCTGCAGCACCAGCATGATCAGCTCGGAGACACCGTTGCCGATGAAGACGTCGTCGACGGTGGTGCGGGTGAGCCCCTTGGACTGGTAGTACTGCGCCACCGCGGTGCGCGCCGAATAGATGCCGCGGGAATCCGAATAGCCCTGCGACGAGGGCAGATGGTGAGCCATGTCGGCGAGGATGCCCTCGGGTGCGTCGAACCCGAAGGGGGCGGTGTTGCCGATGTTCAGCTTGAGGATCTTGTGCCCCTCGGCCTCCAGCCGCTGGGCCTCGACCAGGATGGGACCCCTCACGTCATAGCGGACGTGCTGCAGCTTCTTGGACTGGACGATGCGACGCATGGGCCTCAGTCTGTCAGTCGGGCGCGTCCGGTTTCGACAGGCTCGACCGGCGAGGGCCGACCGGCTCAGCCGGCGGTGGCGGACGGGCGCAGCGGCGAGGGCCGACGGGCTCAGCCGACGGCGAGGCGGTCGAGTTCGGCCAGGGTGGCGGCGGTGCCGTCCACGGCGGCGGCCCGCTGTCCCAGCTCAAACGCCCGGGCGCGGTGGTCCGGGCCGGCGACGGCGGCGAT
>NZ_JASGDE010000060.1:0-28442 GCF_047607385.1 Micropruina sp. | reverse complement strand
GCCGACCCGCCCGCCGAGCCGAGCCCGGACGCCGCACCGGCCGACCAGCCCTGATCGCCGGCCGGACCCGCGATCCGGACCCCGGCCGGGCGGCCGAGACGCTGTGTGCGGCGGGTTCCGGAGTGCGAGTTTTCCCGTCCCGGGTGCTCCACGATCGGGGTGACAGCCGATAGGTTGGCCGCGTGACCGAACTGACGAACGCGGGCGACGCTGCCCCCCTTGAGGTTGACCTGTCCCCCCGGATGACCGGCCCGTTCGGCTTCCGGCGGATTCCCGTGGCCAAGGTGTGGCCGGTGATCGAGGGCGGCGCCTACGCCGCCAAGGCCTCCGTCGGCGAGCTGATCCCGATCCGCGCCAAGGTGTTCCGGGAAGGCCACGACGCGGTGAACGCGTCCGTCATCCTGACCAGCCCCTCCGGGGTGGAGACCCGCGTCGACATGACGCCCACCGAGCCGGCCGGCCTGGACGGCTGGGAGGCCTGGGTGCGTCCGGACGCCGAGGGCGCCTGGACCTACCGGGTGGAGGGCTGGTCCGACCCGTGGGGCACCTGGCACCACAACGCCGAGGCCAAGCTGGAGGCCGGCATCGACCTGGAGCTGGTCTGCCTGGAGGGCAAGGACCTGCTGGAGCGCACCGCCGCGCTCGCCGACCAGGCCGGCGACCCGGTCGAGGCGTCCATCCTGCGGGCCACCGCGCAGTTGCTGATCCCGCAGCGCAAGGCGTCCGACCTGCTCGAGGTGGCCAGCGGCATCGGGCTGGCCGAGGCGATGAAGAAGTACGGCCCGCGCGAGCTGGTCTCCCCCACCGCCGACTTCCCGCTCTGGGTGGACCGGAAGCGGGCGCTGTTCTCGTCCTGGTACGAGTTCTTCCCGCGCTCCCAGGGGGCCAGCTACGACGCCGCCACCGACAGCTGGACGTCGGGCACCTTCGACTCCTCGCACGACCGGCTCGAGGCCGCCGCGGCGATGGGCTTCGACGTCATCTACCTGCCGCCGATCCACCCGATCGGCAACGCCTTCAAGAAGGGCAAGAACAACACCCTGGACGCCACCGACTCCGATCCGGGCTCGCCCTGGGCGATCGGCAGCGCGGCCGGCGGCCACGACGCCATCCACCCCGACCTGGGCGACTGGGAGTCCTTCGACCGGTTCGTCGCCAAGGCCAAGGAGCTGGGCGTCGAGGTGGCGCTGGACTTCGCCCTGCAGGCCAGCCCCGACCATCCGTGGGTGACCGAGCACCCGGAGTGGTTCACCACCCGGATCGACGGCACCATCGCCTACGCCGAGAACCCGCCGAAGAAGTACCAGGACATCTACCCGATCAACTTCGACAACGACCCGGTCGGCATCTACAACGAGGTGCTGCGGCTGTTCAAGCTGTGGATGAGCCACGGCGTCCGGATCTTCCGGATCGACAACCCGCACACCAAGCCGGTGGAGTTCTGGGGCTGGATCCTGGACCGGCTGCGGGAGACCGACCCGGACGTGCTGTTCCTGGCCGAGGCGTTCACCAAGCCGGAGATGATGCACGCTCTGGGCAAGGTCGGCTACCACCAGTCGTACACCTACTTCACCTGGCGGACCACCAAGTGGGAGATCGAGGAGTATCTGCGCGAGCTGTCCGGCGAGATGTCGCCGTTCTACCGGCCGAACTTCTTCGTCAACACCCCCGACATCAACCCGTTCCACCTGCAGTCCGGCAACCCGGCGATCTTCGCGATCCGGGCGATCCTGGCCGCCACGCTGTCGCCCACCTGGGGCGTCTACTCGGGCTTCGAGCTGTTCGAACACGAGGCGCTGGCGCCGGGACGCGAGGAGTACCTGAACTCCGAGAAGTACGAGTTCCGGCCCCGCGACTACAACGCCCAGCCGAACCTGAACCTGCTGATGGGGACGCTGAACTCGATCCGGCACGCCCATCCCGCCTTGCAGCAGCTGCGCCAGATCCACTTCCACCACGCCCCGCACGACCGGGTGATCGCCTACTCCAAGCGGGACGGCGACGACGTGGTGATCGTGATCTGCAGCCTGGATCCGGACAACACCGTCGAATCCGACGTCTACCTGGACCTGGCCGCGCTCGGCCTGGCGGGCAGCGAGTCGGTCGATCTGCGCGACGAGTTGACCGGCGCCACCTTCACCTGGGGCGAGCGCAACTACGTCCGGCTCACGCCCGGATCGCCGGCGCACGTGCTGCACGTCCAGAATGCTTTCTGAGCGCGCGGACGCGTGCGAAAGCTGTTGTCCGATGCGCTTTCCTGACAGGATGGCGGAGTGCTAGAAGAGCCCCTGGCGGCCTGGTGGCGGGTGATCTCGGACGCTCGCTGGTTCGGTGGCAAGGGCCTGTCCGGGGCCCTCACCGAACTGACGCCGCTGCCCTGGCTGACGCCGCCGGGGAGCCTTCCGGCGGTGCGTCCGGAGATCGCCACGATCGGCTACGCCGAGCGTGCGGCGGAGCACTACCTGCTGCTGGTCGGCTACACCGCCGCGGCCACGGCGCCGGTGGTGTTCAGCGTCGCCGACGCCGTCCACGGCACCCTGCAGGTGGTCGAGGCGCCGGCCGATCCGGGCTGCATGGCGGCGCTGCTGACCGCGCTGCGGGCGTCCGATCATCCGGCGATGGAGTGGGTCGAGGCGTCCGCGATCGACCCCGCGGCGCAGACCAGGGTGTGGGCCGGCGAGCAGAGCAACACCACCATCTGCCTGGGCAGCGACCGGATGCTCAAGCTGTTCCGCAAGCTGGAGGCCGGCCACAACCTGGACGTCGAGGTGCTGGCCGCGCTGAACGGCTCCGGGATCACCCCGGCGCTCTACGGCACCCTGGTCGGTGCGCTGCCGGACGGTCGCGCGGTCGACCTGGGCATGTTCGTGGAGCGGGTCCAGGGCGTCCAGGACGGCTGGGAGTGGGCCTGCGCGGCCTGCGCCGACGATCGCGACATCGCGCCGGAGGCGGCCCAGCTGGGGCGGGCGCTGCGGCAGGTGCACGCCCGGCTGGCGGACGCCTTCGGCACCTCGGCGACCGGCGGCGCCGAACTGGCCGCCACCATGGCCGCCCGGCTGGACGCGGCCGCCGGCCAGGTCGAGGCGCTGCAGCCCTACCGGGAACCGGCGCAGGCGGTGCTGCGCGGGCTGGCCGAGGCCGAGCTGGTCACCCAGCGGGTGCACGGCGACTTCCATCTCGGCCAGACGCTGCGCTCCACCGACGGCTGGACGATCATCGACTTCGAGGGCGAACCCCTCAAATCGCTGGCCGAGCGCCGGCAACCCGACAGCGTGTGGCGCGACGTCGCCGGCATGCTGCGCTCCTTCGACTACGTCCGCGGAGCACACCCAGATCCCACCTCCGGCCAGGCGCGGGCCTGGTGCCGGTCGGCGCGCCAGGCATTCCTGGACGGCTACTGCTCCGGTGCTGCGCCGGAGCCGTCCGTGCTCGGCGCGTACGAGCTTGACAAGGCGATTTACGAGGTGGTGTACGAAACACGCAATAGACCCGATTGGGTACACATCCCGCTCGGTGCGGTCCATGATGTCGCAGCACGGACGGCGCTGTCCGCTACGCATAACCAGGAGGAGAACTGATGGCACACGATCCAAACGGTGGCTTGACCGGTTGGGATCTCGAAGGCTTCCACAGTGGCGGCGATACCGAGATCTGGCGCCGGCTCGGGGCTCACCCGGTCACCCTGCACGACGACGAGCGGGGCGAGATCCACGGCACCCGGTTCGCGGTGTGGGCTCCCAACGCCCAGGCCGTCCGGCTGAACGCCGACTTCAATTGGTGGACCGGCGACGCCATGCACCTGGTGCCGGGCTCCGGCGTCTGGTCGATCTTCGTCGAGGGCGTCGGCGACGGCGTGCTGTACAAGTACAACATCCTCGGCGGGGACGGGGTGTGGCGCGAGAAGGTCGACCCGATGGCGTTCTTCGCCGAGCAGGCGCCGGCCAACTCCTCGATCGTCTACACCAGCCAGTACGCCTGGGCCGACGACGAATGGATGACCAAGCGCGCCGCCACCCGGCCGCACGAGGCACCGATGTCGATCTACGAGGTGCACCTGGGCTCCTGGCGCAAGGGCAAGACCTATCTGGAACTGGCCGACGAGCTGGTCGAGTACGTCACCTGGCAGGGCTTCACCCACGTCGAGTTCCTGCCGGTCACCGAGCACCCGTTCGAGCCGTCCTGGGGCTACCAGGTGACCAACTACTTCGCGCCGCAGTCTCGGCTGGGGCGTCCGGACGAGTTCCGGCACCTGGTCGACCGGCTGCACCAGGCCGGCATCGGCGTGATCCTGGACTGGGTGCCGGGGCACTTCCCCAAGGACGAGTGGGCGCTGGGACGCTTCGACGGCACCGCCCTGTACGAGCACGCCGACCCCCGCCAGGGCGAGCACATGGACTGGGGCACCTACATCTTCAACTACGGCCGCAACGAGGTGAAGAGCTTCCTGGTCTCCAACGCGCTGTACTGGGTGACCGAGTTCCACATCGATGCGCTGCGGGTCGACGCGGTGGCGTCCATGCTCTACCTCGACTACTCCCGCAAGGACGGCGAGTGGGTGCCGAACCAGTTCGGCGGCAACGAGAACCTGGAGGCGATCGACTTCCTGCGCTACGTCAACAAGCACCTGTACGAGCGGGTGCCGGGCGTCTGCATGATCGCCGAGGAGTCCACCTCGTTCGGCGGCGTCACCAAGCCGGTCGACCAGGGCGGCCTGGGCTTCGGGTTCAAGTGGAACATGGGCTGGATGAACGACTCGCTGCGCTACCTGGCGCTGGAGCCGGTGTATCGCCAGTACCACCACCACGAGATGACCTTCGCGATGGTCTACCAGTACTCGGAGAACTTCGTGCTGCCGATCAGCCATGACGAGGTGGTGCACGGCAAGGGCTCGATGATCAACAAGATCCCGCAGGACTCCTGGCGACAGTTCGCCACGCTGCGCGCGTTCTACTCGTTCATGTGGGGCTTCCCCGGCAAGCAGCTGCTGTTCATGGGCTGCGAGTTCGGCCAGCGCACCGAGTTCAACGAGGCCACCTCGCTGGAGTGGTGGGTCTCCGACCTGTGGGGCCACCACGGCCTGCAGCGCCTGATCAAGGACCTCAACGAGCTCTACACCCAGCATCCGGCGTTGTGGAAGCTGGATTGCGATCCGGCCGGCTTCCGCTGGATCAACGCCGACGACGCCAGCGGGAACACCTTCAGCTGGGTGCGCTCCGACGACGACGGTCAGCACGTCGCGGTGGTGGTCAACTTCTCCTCCGAGCCGTGGCACGGCTACAAGATCGGGCTGCCGGAGGCCGGGGTGTGGAAGGAGATCCTGAACTCCGACGCCGGCATCTACGACGGCTCCGACCTGCACGGCAACCTGGGCCAGGTCGAGGCCCACGAGGAGCAGTTCAACGGCTTCGACGCGGCCGCCACCATCACGGTGCCGCCGCTGGGCGCGGTCTACTTCCGGTACGAGGGTTGAGCGCGGAACCCGAGGACTTCGAGGTCCAGCTCCGGGCCGCCGACGGGGTCGGCGTCCTGGAGTGGTCCGGACGCGCGTCCCAACAGACCGTGGACCGGGCGGTCAGCCTGGCCGCGGACGATGCACTGATCGTCCGCGGGCTGCGCCGCGTCGAGGTGTCGCTGCCCGCGGACGACAGGATGGGCCGGCGCGCCCTGCAGCGCGCCGGCTTCCGCCTGGAAGGTCGGCGCCGCGAGGCCCTGGAGCTGCCCGACGGAACCCTGTCGGACGTGGTGCTCTACGCCCGGCTGGCCAGCGACCTGGTCTACGGCCCGGGCGGTTTCACCGGGGTGATGAACTCGGTGCTGCCCCGCAAACGGCTGATCGCGCACGCGCTGATCACCGATCCCTGGGACCGGGTCTGCCTGCTGGAGACCACCTTCAAGGACGACTGGGAGCTGCCCGGCGGGATCGTCAACCCGTCCGAATCGCCCTGGTCGGGTGCCGTCCGGGAGATCGACGAGGAACTGTCGCTGGACCTCAGCGTCGGGCGGGTCCTGGTGATCGACTGGCTGGCCCCCTACCTGGGCTGGGAGGACGCCGTCGAGCTGATCTTCGATGGCGGGGTGCTCAGCCAACAGCAGATCGACGCCATCGTGCCGGACCCCGGTGAGATCCGGGCCGTGCACTGGCTGGCTCCGGACAAGGCCGCCGAGAAGATGGCCCCGTTCGCCCGCGGCCGGATGCTCGCCGCCGTCGCCTGCCGCCTCGGCGGCGGCACCCAGTACCTGGAGCGCGGACTCCCCCGTCGCGACTGATCTCCGCCGGGCAGATCGGCACGTGGGACGCCGGGGACGGTTCCTTTCGTCCCACTGGTAGTACCTGTGGGACGCCGGGGACGGTTCCTTTCGTCCCACCGTCGGCCGAGCCCACCGCGACCCGCACCCCAGGATTCGACGTTGCCCTGCTTCGGCGTCCTTCACCCGGTTTGAACCACGGAAAGGACGCCGAACCAGGGCAATGTGGCGAACCGGTGAGGGGAGCCGCAGGGTCCGAGTGGGTCAGGAGGTGCTCAGAACAGAGCGCTCATCAGGTCTCGGCGGGCCTTCAGCACCGCGGGTTCGGACGACCCGACGATCTCGAACAGCTCCAGCAGCCGGACCCGGACGGCATCCCGCTCGACTCCCGCAAGCTCCCGGATCAAGCCGATCAGGCGGTCGAAGGCCTGATCGGGCTGTCCGGCCAGGATCTCCAGGTCGGCGGCGGCCAGCTGGGCGTCCACCGAGGCCGGTTCGGACGCCGCCCGCAGCAGCACCGCGGACGGATCGGCGCCGGCCGACCGGGCCAGCAAGGCCACCTGGGCGCGTCCGGCCTTGGCCTCGGGGTCGTTCGGGGTCTGGGCCAGGATCTTGTCGTACTCGACGACGGCGGCGGCGAAGTCGCCACGCTCCAGGGCGGCGTCCGCCTCGGCGAAGCGCGGGTCGGCCTCGTCGGTCTCCCCCGCCCCGCCGGCGACCGGGTCGGCGCGTCCGACCAGGCCGTTGGACGCCGCGACCTGCAGCAGCTGGGCGATCACCGCATCGGCCTCGGCCTTCGACCGGGTGCCCTGGAACAACGGCGCCAGCTGGCCGGCGATCACCCCGATCACCGTCGGCACCGCCTGGATGCCCAGCGCCTGCGCGATCGTTCCGGAAACATCGACGTTGACCCGGGCCAGCAGGTAGGCGCCGGCGGCCGCGTTCGCCAGGGCGATCAGATCGTCGGAGAGCCCCTGGGCATTGGCCCGCGGCGAGTACAGCTCGACCACCACCGGATGTCGGGTGGACAGCTGCATCACCGACTCGAAGTTGCTCTCGTCCACCTCGATCACGAAGGAGACGCCCGGCGGAACCGGCGGCGCCTTCGCGGCTGCGGCGATCCCAGAGAGGTCCATGGCGCGGGAGGTGAACTTCGGCAATGTCATGGCCTCATTGTGTCAAAGTTGGCGGGTGACCCCGGCACCGCTCATCGCGATCATCCAGCATCAGGACGAGTGCCCGCTGGGCCGGCTCACCGGCTGGCTCACCGAGGCCGGCGCCGCGTTGCGCTTCGTCCGTCCCGACCTGGGCGACGACCTGCCGACCCCGGACGCGATCGACGGCCTGGTCGTCCTCGGCGGCGTGATGGGGGCCCTGGACGACGACGTGGCGCCCTGGCTGCCGGCCGTCCGAAGCCTCATCGTGGACGCCGCGGCAGCCCGCGTCCCGACGCTGGGCATCTGCCTGGGGCACCAGCTGGCCGCGGCGGCGCTCGGCGGGCAGGTGGTCCGCAACCCCAACGGCAAGCAGCGCGGCCTGCTGCCGGTCGGGTTCACTGCCGACGCCGGCACCGATCCGCTCTTCCGCGGCCGAGCCAAGGATCTGCGCGGGGTGCATTCCAACAACGACGTGGTGACCGCGCTGCCCGACGGCGCGGTGGCACTGGCCCAGGCGCCCGGCGGCGAGGTGCAGGCGGCCCGGCTGGCGGCGTCCACCTGGGGCGTCCAGTGGCATCCGGAGGTGGACGAGGAGATCTTCGCCACCTGGTGCGCGCTCGATCCGCCGCCCGACGAGGAACACGCCCAGCTGGCGGTCGCCGAGGTCGCGGAGGCGGCGGACGAGTTGGCCGCGGCCTGGCGTCCGCTGGCGGTGCGGTTCGTGGAGCTCTGCCGCGCGCCGGCCGCGGGCTGAGCCCGATTCACCGGGCCGACCTGCGAACGAACCGTGTGGAGGGCTCGCCGTGCCGCGCTCACGTTGGCATGATGGCGGCATGGTTCACGAACGCGCCGGGCAGGTTGCACTGCCCGAAGATCTCGTCGACGTCGGCGCAATGCTCGCCGCCTACTACGACCTGGTACCGGATCCGAACAACATCGATCAGAGGGTCGTCTTCGGCACCTCGGGGCACCGTGGCTCCAGCCTGAAGACCTCCTTCAACGATCTGCACATCGCCGCCACCACGCAGGCCATCGTGGAGTACCGCGCCTCCCAGGGCGTCGACGGCCCGCTGTTCATCGGCAAGGACACCCACGGCCTGTCGCTGCCGGCGTGGAAGACCGCGCTGGAGGTGCTGGTCGCCAACGGCGTCGACGTCCGCGCCGAGAAGGACGACGAGTACACCCCGACCCCGGCCGTCTCGCGGGCGATCATCGTCTACAACCGTGACAACGACGGCCCGCGGGCCGACGGCATCGTGGTCACCCCGTCCCACAATCCGCCCACCGACGGCGGCTTCAAGTACAACCCGCCGCACGGCGGCCCGGCCGACACCGACGCCACCTCGGTGATCGCGGCCCGGGCCAACGAGCTGATGGCCGACCCGGACAGCATCAAGCGGAATCGTCCCTACGACCAGCTCGCCGCCGACATCGTCCGGCACGACTACCGGACGGCGTACTGCGAAGACCTGAAGAACGCCATCGACCTGGACGCCATCCGGGCCGCCGGCCTGAAGATCGGGGCGCACCCGCTGGGCGGCGCCGCCGTGCAGTACTGGCAGTACATCGCCGAGAACCTCGACATCGGCCTGGAGGTGATCGACGCCACCGTCGACCCGGCCTGGCCGTTCATGACGCTGGACTGGGACGGCAAGATCCGGATGGACTGCTCCAGCCCCTACGCGATGGCCTCGCTGATCGAGAACAAGGACTCCTACGACATCTCGACCGGCAACGACGCCGACTCCGACCGGCACGGCATCGTCACCCCCGACCACGGGCTGATGAACCCGAACCACTTCCTGGCCGTGGCGATCTGGTACCTGTACACCCACCGTCCCGGGTGGAAGGCGGACGCCGGCATCGGCAAGACCCTGGTCAGCTCGTCCTTCATCGACAAGGTGGCCGCCGACCTGGGCCGCACCCTGGTCGAGGTGCCGGTGGGCTTCAAGTGGTTCGTCCCGGGCCTGATGACCGGCGACATCGGCTTCGGCGGCGAGGAGTCCGCGGGGGCGTCCTTCCTCACCCTGGACGGCCAGACCTGGACCACGGACAAGGACGGCATCCTGCTCTGCCTGCTGGCCTCCGAGATCCGCGCGGTGACCGGCAAGTCGCCGTCCCAGATCTACGCCGAGATGGAGACCAAGTACGGTCACAGCGCCTACGCCCGGGTGGACGCCCCGGCGAACCGCGAGCAGAAGGCGAAGCTGGCCAAGCTGTCGCCGGAGGACGTCACCGCCACCGAGCTGGCCGGTGAGCCGATCGTGGCCAAGCTCACCAAAGCGCCCGGCAACGACGCGGCCATCGGCGGGCTGAAGGTGACCACCGAGCACGCCTGGTTCGCCGCCCGTCCGTCCGGCACCGAGGACGTCTACAAGATCTACGCCGAGTCGCTGAAGGGCCCCGAGCATCTCGCTCAGGTCCAGGCGGAGGCCCGCGAGGTCGTGAACGCCGCCCTCGGCTGATCTGGCCGATCGATCGAAGGACGCGCCCCGGGCAACTGCTCGGGGCGCGTCCTTTTCGTCGCCCGGTGGGGGCTCCGGTCAGCGCAGGTCGAGGGCCGCCGAGGCGATCGATTCGGCGTCGATGCCGTGCAGCCGGTAGGCGTCGCCGACGCCGGCGCCCTGGCCGAAGGCGGTGACGCCGAGGGTGTGGGTGCGGTCGCCGCGGACGCCGGCCAGGAACGCCAGGGTGTGCGGATGGGCGTCCATCACGGTGACCAGGGGTGCGGGATGAGCCGCCGGGAAGAGCCGGTCGAGAATGCCCGAGCGGTTGCCGGTGCGCACTCCCCCGCGTTCGCGCAGGGCGCGGAACAGCAGGCCCGGACTGCTGACGCAGACCACCCCGGCACGCACCCCGAGCCCGTCCAGCCGGGCGGCCGCGGCACACACCTCGGTCATGATCGCCCCGGCCCCGACCAGCGTCACCTGATCCTCGGACGCCGGACGCTCGCTCAGCCGGTAGCCGCCGGTCAGCACCTGCTCGCGCCGGCGGCGGCGCAGCAGCGGATCCTCCGGGATCCGGGCCAGGGTCTGGTCCACCGGGCGGGTGGAGAGCCGGAAGTAGGCCGAGCCGCCGTCCGGGGCGGTCAGGTCGCGGATCGCCCGCAGCATCGTCCACTCCAGGTCCTGGGCGAAGGCGGGCTCCCAACTGGTCAGCCCGGGTATCTCCATGGTCACCGACGGCGTGTTGATCGACTGGTGCGCGCCGCCCTCCGGCGCCAGGGTGACCCCGGACGGGGTGCCGACCACGATCGAGCGCCCGCCGGCGTACAGGCCGAACGTCCACGGTTCCAGGGCGCGGTTGATGAACGGGTCGTAGAGGGTGGCGATCGGGATCAGCGGCTGCCCCCAGCGGGCGCCGGTCAGTCCCAGTTCGGCGGCCAGCCCGACCAGGTTCACCTCGGCGATGCCGAGCTCGATGTGCTGGCCAGCGGCGTTCTCGTGCCACTTCAGCAGCCGTTCCCGGTCGTCGCTGAACCAGTCCTGCCGGCCGGCCAGCGACCACACCCCGGTCTTGTTGATCCAGCCGCCGAGGTTCGTCGAGCTCGCCACGTCCGGGCTGGCGGTGACCACCCGGGCGGCGACCTCGGGGGCGGCTCGGCGCAGGTCGGCGAGGAAGTGGCCCAGCGTCGCCTGGGTGGAGGCCACCGCCTTGTGCCGCCACTCGAACTCCTCCGGCACCGCTGCCACCGAGGCCGGGCGAACCGGTTCGCGGGCCAGCCGGGCGGCGGCGTCGGCGCAGATCCGGGCAGCGGCGGTGCCGGGCTCGAAGCGCCGCCAGGGCGCCTCCAGCGACATGCCCGAAGCGTCCGCGAGTTCGGCCATCTGGGCCTCGGTGAGCTGCGCGGCGTGGTTGCTGGGATGACCTTCCAGGGCCAGGCCGCGGCCCTTGATGGTGTAGGCGAAGATCACCGTCGGACGAGTGTCGTCGATCTGCGCGAAGGTGGCCCGGAGCTCTTCCAGGTCGTGCCCGCCCAGGTCCCGGACCAGTCCGGCGAGCTCCAGATCGCTGTAGCCGGCCAGCAGTGCCTCGACCGTTCCGGCCTCCTCCGGCGCCATCCCGGCGAGCAGGCGGCCACGAACCTCGTCCGGATGGGCCCGCAGGATGCGCTGGTACTCCTCGTTCGGCATCCGGCGCATCCGGGTCTCGAAGACCTGGCCGCCGGGCGCGGCGAACGCCGCCTGCAGCCGGCGTCCCCAGGTGCAGCCGAGCACCTGCCAGTCGGCGGCCGCGAACATGCCCCGCAACCGCTCGATCTGGACGTCGGGAATCACCCGGTCCAGCGACTGCCGGTTCAGGTCGACGATCCAGACCACCTCGCCGAGCTGGCGCACCTCCGGGTCGATGATCGCCTCCCAGACCGCGCCCTCGTCCATCTCGGCGTCGCCCAGCAGCGAGATGAACCGTCCGGCCCGCGGGGTCTCGGGGAACCGGTCGGAGAGGTAGCGGTGCGCCAGCGCGGCCCAGATCGGGGCGGTGGCGCCGATGCCGACCGACCCGGTGGAGAAGTCCACGGTGTCCGGATCCTTCGCCCGCGACGGGTAGGGCTGCAGCCCGCCGAGCGAGCGCAGCGTGGGCAGGTACGACTCGTCGAGTTCACCGAGCAGGTAGTTGATGGCGTGCAGCACCGGCGAGGCGTGCGGCTTGACCGAGACCCGGTCGAGCGCGGTGAGCTCGGAGAACCACAGCGCCGTCATGATGCCCACCATGGATGCCGACGACGCCTGGTGCCCGCCCACCTTCACCCCGTCGGGGTTGCGCCGCCCGCGGTTGGCCGCGTCGATCATGGCGGTGGCGAGCCACAGCACCCGCTGCGAGATCTCGCTCAACGCCGACTCGCCGGACGAGGCGGTCAGCGGACGGGAGTTGGCGGTGGGCGGATCCAGCTGGGTGGACGTCTCGAACTGGCCCAGTTCCTCGTCACGGTGGTCGGCCATCGGTGGCCTCCTCTCGGGTCAGTGCGCCTGCAGTCCGTGGGCGAGGTCGGCGATCAGGTCGGCGGCGCTCTCCAGCCCGATCGACATCCGCACGATGCCGGCGTCCGGCTTGGCGTCGCCGGCCACCGGACGGTGGGTGAGCGCGGCCGGGCTCTCGATCAGCGAGTCGACCCCGCCCAGCGAGACCGCGTGGGTGAACAGCCGGACCCGCGAGGTCAGCCGCTCAGCGGCCGGGTAGCCGCCGGCCAGACGGACCGCCAGCATCGCCCCGGTGCCGCGCAGCTGCGTTCCGAGCACCCCGGACGGGTCACCGTGCGATCCCGGATAGAACACCTCCGCCACCTCGGGGCGGCCGCGGAGCCATTCGGCCACCTGTCCTGCCGTCTGCTGCTGGGCCTGCACCCGCAGCGGCAGCGTGGCCAGCCCGCGGTGCAGCAGGTAGCCGGCGAGCGGGTGCAGCAGCGCGCCGGTGATGGCCCGGATCGGCCGGATCCGCTCGGCCAACGCCTCCGAGCAGGCGATCACGCCGCCCATCACGTCCCCGTGCCCGCCGAGGTATTTGGTGGCGCTGTGCAGGACCAGCTCCGCACCGTGGTCGAGCGGGTTCTGCAGGATCGGGGTGGCGAAGGTGTTGTCGACCAGCACCGGGACGTCGCCGGCCTGATCCGCAACGGCGCGGATGCTGACCAGTTCCAGGGTGGGGTTCGCGGGTGTCTCCATCACCACCAGAGCGGTGTCGGGGCGCAGCGCGGCGGCGACCTGATCGGGACGGCAGAAGGTCACCTCGGTGCCCAACAGCCCGCTGGCCAGCAGATGATCGGAGCCGCCGTACAGCGGTCGCACCCCGACCACGTGGCGCTTGCCGGTGCTGGTCGCGAAGGCCAGCAGGGCCGCCGAAAACGCGGCCATCCCGGTGGCGAAGGCAACGGCCGCCTCGGCCTGCTCCAACTGGGCCAGCGCCGACTCGAACCGCGCCACCGTCGGGTTCCACAGCCGTCCGTAGACCGCACCTCCGGCGGACGGCGTCCCGCCCGAGGCCAGCGCCTCGTAGGAGTCGCCGCCCGCGGCGATGCTGGGCAGCGGGTTGGTGGTCGAGAGGTCGATGGGCGGCACATGCACGCCCAGCGCGGTCAGGTCGTCCCGGCCGGCGTGCACGGCCAGCGTCCGAAGGTCCAGCGCAGTCGTGTCCATGCCGGCGATCTTGCTGGACAAGGAAGAACTGATGAAGCACTCTTGCTGAAAACTCGCTTGTTCCGCGTTGCTGTTGTTGGAACAGCAAGTGAACACGGTTTGGGAGATCGCGTTATGGGGAATCCGCAACACCGGGGCATCGAGCTCGACCGGCTGGACTTCGACATCATCCGGGTGCTCAGCGACGACCCCGGTCTCACCGTCAAGGCCATCGCCGCACAGCTCGGCATCGCCGAGTCGACCTGCGCCTACCGGCTGCGCAGGCTGCGCGACGCACGGGTGATCCGGCCGCCGCGGATCGACCTCGACCACGCCCAGCTCGGCTACGCGCTGCGGGCGGTCGTGATGGTGTTCCTCACCAACCACTCCCGCGAGACGGTCGACCGCTTCATGACGAGCATGGTCCGGGCACCCAACGTGCTGCAGGTGGTCAACCTCACCGGACGCTACGACTTCATGCTCACCCTCGCCGTGGCCGATGCCGAGGAGTTGCGCACCCTCGTCCTCGACCACGTCACCGTGCATCCCTCGGTGCGCGGCACCGAGACGCACATCGTCTTCGACCTGCGCGAGGGCAGCTGGATCCCGCCGCGTCCGGCCTGAGCGGCTCCTTGCTCATCCCCCGTCGGCGATGTCGGACTGGACGCGTCCGGTCAGCCCGGCGCTGATCACCACCCGCTGGAACAGGTGCAGCCGGGCGTCCGGCTGGCCGACGAAGTGGATCTCGCGCAGGCCCTGATCCTGGGCGGCGTTCTCGAAGACGAAATTGGCGTAGCCGAAGATCTGGCCCCAGAACGGCCGCTGCATGGAGATGTCCAGCACCCGGGCCAGCGGCATCGAGGCGCAGCGCTGATCGAGCACGCCGTGCACCCGGTAGACCCGCAGGTTGGTCACCACGAAGCGGTCCATGAACTCCACGTGCATCCGCCAGAAGCCGTTCAACCCGAGCACCAGGCCCAGCGCCAGCGCCAGCCACCAGTAGTGACCCAGCCACGGCATCGCCCCGAAGGCCAGCATGCCCAGCAGCACCCGGGCGGCGGGCCACAGCCGGGTCACCCAGTGCCGGCGGATCTCGTCCAGGATGAACTCACCCTCTTCGGCGATCAGCCGATCGTCGACGTGCGGATCCAGGAAGCGCGACCAGCCCAGCTTGAGCTGGGTGTCGGGTGGCGCGGCGGGCACGGACACCGCCGCTCACTTGGAGAGTGCGATGAAGAACCGGCCGATGGCGTCGAAGGCGCCGAAGAACGTCTTCACCGCCGCCGCGGCCGCTTCCGGCCGGGTGAACAGGTAGAACAGGGCGAAGCCGACGATCAGCACCACCACGATGGTCTTGATCCACTTGCTCATCTACGCCTCCCGGGCCTCGTGCCCAACTCAGTCACCATCTCATTCTGGGTAGCCGCGCGGCATCCGGCCGTCCGCCACGCCGCGTGTCGGCACCGGTTCGGCAAACCCTCAACGGTGGCTCGAAGGATGTGCCAGGCTGAACGCATGAGCACGGATCTGTTCGTCTGCATCGATCACGTTGGTCTCGCCGTCCCCGACCTGGACGAGGCCATCCGCTTCCACACCGAGGTGATGGGCTGGCGCCTGTTGCACCGTGAGGAGAACCAGGAGCAAGGGGTCGCCGAAGCCATGATCGGCACCGGCGATCAGGGTCCGGAGAACGCCCAGATCCAGTTGCTGGCTCCCCTGAACGAGAACTCCACCATCGCCAAATTCATCGGACGCAGCGGCCCGGGCATGCAGCAGCTCGCCTACCGGGTCGCCGACCTGGACGCGGTCAGCGCCACCCTGCGCGAGCGCGGCGTCCGGCTGCTCTACCCCGAGGCCAAGCGTGGCACCGCGGGATCGCGGATCAACTTCTGCCATCCCAAGGACACCGGCGGCGTGCTGCTCGAATTGGTGGAACCACCCAAGGGCTGAGTGTCCCCCTGCTCTGAGGGGGCAGGAATGAGTAGCATCAGGCCCGTACACCCCCTACGAAAGGACTTCGGGTGAGCCAACAGCCAGAAGAGACCGTCGGCCTCGATCTCTTCGATGAGACCGCCAGCGCTGCGGGCAGCTTCCCCCACTCGATGCTCGGCTACGAGCGCCAGGCCGTCGATGCCTACATCCGCGACATCGAACGCCAGTTGAGTTCGGCCAAACGCAAGGTGCGCTCGCTGCAGCGGCAGCTGGCCACCAAGGTGGACGAGACCGACTACTCCCGGCTGGGCACCCACACCGGCGACCTGTTGCGGGCGGCCGAGGCGCAGGCCGCCGAGATGGTCAAGGCCGCCCAGGTGGAAGCCCAGCGCATCGTCGACGACGCCGCCAACGAGGCCGGCCAGGTCACCCGCGCCGCCCAGGAGGGCGCCGCCCAGGCCAGGGTCAGCGGCGTGGACGACCTGAACCGGCTGCGCGAGCAGCTGGCCGCCCAGACCGGTGCCGAGTTGGCCGCCGCCCAGGAGCAGGCTCGCGCGCTGCGCGAGGCCGCCGAGAACCATCGGGCGATGGTGCTGGCCGACGCCGAGCGCAACGCCGCGGCGATGCGCGAGCAGGCCGTCCTCGAGGCCGACCAGGTGAAACAGTCCGCGCAGCGCGAGGCCGCCGACCTGCGGGCCGCGCTGGCCAAGGAGCACAGCGAGTCGCTGGACGCCCTGCAGCGGCGCCAGGACGAGGTCACCCGCACCCTGAGCGAGCTGGCCGACACCGCGCGGCGGCAGTCCGAGGAGTTCGGCGCCCAGCTGGCCGCCGATTCGGCGTTGATGGACGAGCGGCGCCAGAAGGCGCTGGCCGAGGCCCATCAGATCGTCGTGCAGGCCAACGAGGAGGGCCGGGCGATCCTGTCCGAGGCCCGGGCCAAGGCCGCCAAGCTGATCGCGGACGCTGAACTCGCCGCTTCCGCGCGGGCCGACCAGCTGCGCCGGGAGACCGAACGGCTGAATCAGCGCAAGGCCGCGATCATCGGCCAGCTGAACAGCCTGTCCTCGCTGGCCAACAGCAGCGTGGCGGAGTTCCCCGACGACGCCGACGAGGCGTCCGCGGACGACGCGCCCACCACCGAGCTGGTCCTGGACGACACCGCGGTGGAGGCGGCCGTCCCCGATCTGGACGACGACGCCACCCGTGTTCAGCCGGCCGTCTCCGGGGGTGGAAGCGGCGCCAGTGGTCACCGCTAGCCGATGACCGCCCAGCCGGACGAGGGCGGCGTCCCGAAGCCGGTGACACCGGCGGCGACGCCGTCCGAGGCGGTGACCCCGCGTCCGACCCCGACCCCCAGCGGTCCGCGCGGCTGGCTGCACCGGATTCGCCGGGTGACGCAGCCCACCCCGGCCGACCTGGACGCGGACGCGATCAGTGCCGGGCCGCGCAGCGACGTCAGCCTGGCCCGGCGCAGCCCGTTCGCGATCGGCTTCTTCATCACCCTGGGCGCACTGACCGCCGGCGGACTGGTGTTCGGGCTGTACCGGATCGCCTCGGTGGTGCTGCTGGTGATGCTGGCGCTCTACCTGGCGCTCGGGCTGAACCCGCTGGTCGACCGGTTGTCGTCCGGCGGGTTGCGGCGCGGGATCTCGGTGCTGCTGGTGGTGCTGGCCGGGCTCGGCGTCCTGGGGCTGGCGATCTGGGCGATCTTCCCGGTGGCCGCCGAGCAGATCAACCGGCTGCTGCTGAACGCGCCGTCGTTGCTGCAGGAACTGCGGGCCAATCCACAGATCGCCGACCTGGACAGCCGCTTCGACATCATCAACCGGGTGAGCGCCTTCCTGACCTCCGGTGAGTTGCTCAGCACCCTGTTCGGCGGGCTGTGGGGCGCCGGCCAGGCGGTGGTGACGATGGTGCTCAGCACGATGGTGACGATCGTGCTGACCGTCTACCTGCTGGCCTCGATGCCGGCCTTCAAGGAGGCCCTGTTCGAGCTGGCCCCGGCATCGCGCCGGCCGCGGGTGCGCTACCTCGCCAACGAGATGTTCAGCCGGATCGGCGGCTACGTCACCGGGCTGTTCATCGTCATCATCTGCTCCACCACGGTCGCCTTCCTGTTCCTCAACCTGGTCGGGCTGGGCCAGTACGCGCTGGCGCTGGCCGTCGTGGTGCTGCTCTGCGCGATCATCCCGCTGATCGGCTCGACGCTGTCGATGGTGATCGTCTCCATCGTGGCGTTCACCTTCTCCCCCACCCAGGGCTTCGCCACGCTGGCGTTCTTCCTCGTCTACCAGCAGATCGACAACTACTTCATCCAGCCCCGGGTGTTCCAGCGCTCGGTCAGCGTGCCCGGTCCGCTGGTCATCCTGGCCGCGCTGGCCGGCGGCGTGCTGTACGGACTGCTGGGGGCGCTGCTGGCCATCCCGTCGATGGCGGCGGCGATGCTGCTCTACCGCGAGGTGCTGATCCCGGCGCTCAACCGGCGCTGATCAGAACAGCCGGTCCTCGGCGTTGTCCATCCCGCGCAGCAGGTCGTAGTCGACGCTGACGCAGGAGATGCCCCGGGTGCCGGCCAGGGTCCTGGCCTGGGGCTTGATCAGCTGCGCGGCGAACACCCCGCGCACCGGCGCCATCAGCGGGTCGGCGTTCATCAGGGTCAGGTAGCGGGTGAGCTGCTCCACCCCGTCGATCTCGCCGCGGCGCTTCACCTCGACCGCGACGTAGCCGCCGTCGGCGTCCCGGAAGAGCAGGTCCACCGGGCCGATCGGGGTGAAGTACTCGCGCTGCACCAGGCTCCAGCCCTCGCCGAAGGTCTCCGGATGCTCGGCCAGCAGCGCCTGCAGGTGCGCCTCCACGCCGTCCTTGACCAGGCCGGGATCGACCCCGAGCTCGTGCGAGGAGTCGTGCAGCACCTCGGCGATCGAGATCACCAGGGTGTCGGCGTCCTTGTTGCGCAGTTCCCAGACCTCGGTGAAGTCGGACTCCTCCTCCGGGGCGCTGACCCTCAGCGTGCAGGGCGGGTTCATCCAGTTCAGCGGCTTGTAGGCGCGGTCGTCGGCATGGATCGACACCGAGCCGTCCGCCTTGGCGAGGATCAGCCGGGTGGCCAGCGGCAGGTGTGCGCTGAGGCGTCCGGCGTAGTCGACCTGGCAGCGGGCAACGATCAGGCGCATCCGGCAACCGTAGCGCGTGGGGCACTACGCTTGCCCTCGTGCCCAAACGACCCAGCAAACACCTGCGCCCACCGCGTCCGCTGTCGTCGTCGTTCGCGTCCGCGGTGGACAAGGCGGACGGTCGCTGGATGACCCAGAGCATGACGGGCCAGGCGGCGACCAAGCAGTACCGCTGCCCCGGCTGCGACCTGCTCATCGCCGTCGGGACGCCGCACGTGGTGGTCTGGCCGCACCTGCCCACGGTCGGTTCGACCCGCGCCGTCGACGAGCGCCGGCACTGGCACAACTCCTGCTGGGCGAGGAGGCGTTGATGGCGCTGTTCACCCAGCTGATCGGGGCCGGACGCCCCGACGTGGTCTTCCTGCACGGACTGTTCGGACGCGGCAAGAACTGGGCCGGCATCGCCAAGACGCTGGCCGAGCACGACCATGCCAGCGTGCTGTTCGACCTGCCCAACCACGGCCGCTCGCACTGGAGCGAGACCTTCGACTACGGCGCCATGGCGGACGAGGTGGCCGACGAGCTGCGGCTGAAGCTGGGCAGCGCGGCCCGGGTCACCCTGGTCGGGCATTCCATGGGCGGCAAGGTGGCGATGCTGCTGGCGCTGCAGCATCCCGAGCTGGTGCGCAGCCTGGTGGTGGTCGACATCGCCCCGGACATCTCCTACCAGGTGCGTACCTCGGTGCCCCTGGTCAAGGCGATGCGCGGCCTCGACCTGGCCACCCTGACCAGCCGCGGCGAGGCGGAGAAGCAGCTGGCCGTGGACGTCGACGACCCCGCCGTGCGGCTCTTCCTGCTGCAGAACCTGAAGCACCTGCGCACGCCCGGGGATCGCAACGGCTGGCAGTGGGAACTCAACCTGGGGCTGCTCGGCGACCATCTCGACGAGGTCGCCGCCTGGCCGGACGTGGACGGTGCGAGCTATCCGGGCCCCACGCTGTGGGTGGCCGGCGCCGAATCGCCGTACATCCTGCCCGAGCACCAGCCGCGGATGCGCCGGCTGTTCCCGCAGGTGCGGCTGGTCACCATCGCCGGCGCCGGGCACTGGGTGCATGCCGACGCCCCGGAGGCGCTGTCCGCCGAGTTGCTGGCCTTTCTGGCCGCGACCTGACTCCGGCGGTCGCGCTCAGCCGACCGTCGCGGTGACGATGGTGAACGGGTTGTGCGGCTTCCCGGTGCCGTCGCCGTAGCTGTTGTCGTGGCCGTCCGCGGCCATCGCCTCGATCACCTTCAGCGAGGCCTCGTCGATCCGTCCGAACGCGGTGTAGTTGGGCTTCAGTTCGGTGTCCCGGTAGACGATGAAGAACTGCGAGCCGTTGGTGTTGGAGCCGGCGTTCGCCATCGCCACGGTGCCGGCCGGGTAGCGGGTGTTGGCGTCGATCTCGTCGGCGAACCGGTAGCCGGGGGTGCCCCGTCCGGTGCCGGTCGGATCGCCGCACTGCACCATGAACATCCCGGAATCGGCCAGTCGATGGCAGCCGGTGTCGTTGAAGTAGCCCTGCGTGGCCAGCGACTCCATGGCGTGCAGCGTGCACGGCGTCCGGGACCGGTCACCGGTGATCGTCACGGTCCCGCCGCTCATCGTCAGGGTGAGCGTGGTCGCCCCCACGGTGGACGCCGTACCGGCCGGCGGATCGACGGGCCGGGCCGGCGAGTCGCCGGTCCGGACGTAGTCGCAGGCGGCCGTGCCGGCCGCGTTCCGGTTCGTCGGGGTCGCCGCGGTGTTGCCGGCGCCGCACCCGGTGAGAACCAGGGCGGCGGCGGTCAGGAACAGCGGAATCAGGCGGGTCACCGCACGAAGTCTGCCATAGCCGACGACTGCCGGCCGGTGCACCCGAACGGGGCACCGGCCGGCAGTCTGGATCGTCAGGCGGCGGCCGTGGCGATCCGCAGCAACTCCAGGTAGCCGTCCACCTGCCAGGCGGCACGGCCCACGAACAGCCCGGTGACGCCGGGCACCGCCAGCGTCTCCGCGGCGTTGCCCTGGTTCACCGAGCCGCCGTAGAGGATCGCCTCCACCCGGTCGCCGTAGCCGGCGTCCAGTGCGGCGAAGACCGCTTCGATGTCCTCTCCACGGGCCTCCCGGCCGCCCTCGCCGATCGCCCAGATCGGCTCGTAGGCGATCAGCACCCGGCCGAGGTCGTCGATCCCCTGCAGGGCGGCGTCCACCTGGGCCGTCACGTGGGCGACGCTGCCGCCCGCGGCGAAGACCTCGGCCGGCTCGCCGACGCACAGCAGCGGGCGGAGCCCGTGCCGCAGGGTGGCCGCCACCTTCCGGTTCACCGTCTGGTCGGTCTCGGCGAAGAACTCGCGCCGCTCCGAATGACCGATCTCGACCAGCTGCGCCCCGGCGTCCGCGGCCTGCGGAACGGAGATCTCCCCGGTCCAGGCCCCGGCGTCGGCCCAGTGCGCGTTCTGCACGCCGAGCAGCACCGGCGAGTCGGCACCGAGGATCTGGTGCACGGTGGCGAGGGCGGTGGCCGGCGGGATGATGAACGGCTGGACGCCGGCGGGTGCCCCGGCGTCCAGTGCCGCCCCCAGCCGCGTGGCGTAGTCACGCGCCGAGGCCAGCGTGCCGTTCATCTTCCAGCTGGTTCCGACCCAGAGCATCAGTCGGCCTCGTAGCCGCAGATGGCGTCCACCTTGGGCGCCGACGGCGATCCGGGGTCGAAGGTGTAGTCGAAGAACTCCCGGGCCAGCCGGCGCGCCAACTCCACCCCGATCACCCGGGCACCCAGGCAGAGCACCTGGCCGTTGTTGGACAGCACCAGGCGCTCCACCGAGAAGCTGTCGTGAGCGGTGCTGGCCCGGACGCCCTTCACCTTGTTGGCCGACATCGCCATGCCCATGCCGGTCCCGCAGAGCAGCACGGCACGGTCGGCCTGGCCCTCGGCCACCATCCGGGCCGCGGCGACACCGACGTGCGCGTAGGCGGTGTCGTCGGTGGACGCCCCCACTCCGCAGTCGATGACCTTCTCGATCCGCGGATCGGCTTCCAGGTCTGCCTTGATCCGATTCTTGTATTCCACGGCGGCGTTGTCGGCGCCGACGGCTACCACGTAACCCATTTCGTCCTTCTCGTTGTCGATAGTTGTCGAGCCGGCGTCCGGAACCGGTCCGGACGCCGGCGCACTCGTCAGGCCGAGGCGTTGGCCGCTTGGTAGGCCATCTTCCGGGCCGCGTACTCGGCGGCCACCCGGGTGGATTCCACCATGCTGCCGCCATTGGCGATGCCCTTGCCGGCGATGTCGAAGGCGGTGCCGTGATCCACCGAGCTGCGCATGAACGGCAGGCCCATGGTGATCGTGACGGCCTTTTCGAAATCCAGCGTCTTGCAGGCGATATGCCCCTGGTCGTGGTACAGGGACAGGATGCAGTCGTGATGGCCGTCCAAGGCGAAGGCGAAGATGGAATCGCCCGGGAACGGGCCGCGGGCGTTGATTCCCATGGCCTTGGCCTCCTCCACCGCCGGGATCAGGTGCTCGATCTCCTCGGTGCCGAACAGGCCGCCGTCGCCGCCGTGCGGGTTGAGCGCCGCCACCGCGATCGACGGATTGTCGAAGCCGTAGCTGCGCATCTCGCGATCGATGTCCTTCAGGTAGGCCAGCGTCCGCTCCTTGGTGATCATGTCGCAGGCCTTGCGCACCGACACGTGCCGGGTCAGGAAGAACACCCGCAGCTTGTGCACGTTGAACATGGTCAGCGCGTAGGGCGAGTTGGTCAGCGCCTCGAAGACTTCGGTGTGGCCGATGTGCGGCACCCCGGCCTCCTTCAGCGCCACCTTGTGGATCGGTGCGGTGGACACCGCGTCGAGCCGTCCGGCCAGGCCGAGTTCGATGGACTTCTCCAGGTAGGAGTAGGCGCGCACCGCGGCGTCCTTCTGGACCTCGCCGTAGACGATCTTGGCGCCGGGGGCGGCACCGGTGTCGAGCAGGTCGACGGTGCCGAACTCGTATTTGGCCTCTTCGGGCTCGCTGATCTCGTTGATATTGATCGAGACGCCCTTGAGCGCGGCCGCCTCTTCGAGGTGTTCGCGGGCGCCGATCACGAAGGGCTTGCAGATCTCGTAGATCATCGGCGTCCGGACGGTCTCCAGGACGATCTCGGGGCCGATGCCTGCGGGATCACCGATGGTGATCGCGGTGACCGGCCTAACCGTGGTCTCTTGCATTTCTTTACTCCATCTTTTCGTCGAAGAGGCGGTTGACACATTGGATGGCGGTCTCCGGCGTTCCGGTGAGTCCGCCCTTACAGATGACCGGCAGGCCGGCCCATGGGCCGCCCACCAGCACGGCCTGATCGGCCTGCGGGATAACGTAGTCGACCAGTCCGAGGCCATTGGCGTCCAAGGCCGCACAGGTGTGCACCATGATGTCGCCGCCGGTGAGATAGAGGCCGACCAGCGCCTCGCCGAGGAACTCGACGACCTTGCGGGCCAGTTCCCCGACCCGGACCGGGATCAGCCCCTTGGCCTCCCCCGGCTGCAGGCCGGCCCGGCGCTCCAGGGCGTTCAGGTCGCCGAGGTCGCCACTGATGGTGGAGTCCAGGGCGAGCATCAGCACCCGCGGCGGCGTCGGCTGGGTCATGAACCGGTCGGCTTCGGCCAGCACCCGGGCGGTCTCCCGGGAGTAGTGGCCCTGGTCGCCGATCAGGTCGCCGATGTCCACCCCGATCACGTCGGTTCCGGGCACCTTGGACAGCTCCACCATCTGCAGGTGGGTCACCCGCATCGCGCTGCCGGCCACCACCAGGGCGGTGCCGGTGTCGGTGGCGGCCGACTCGGTCCGGATGGTCCGGGTCTTCACCGGCCGGGTGTCCACCACGCCGCTGCGGATCGCCAGCCGCTCGGTGAACGGGCCCGGGTCGACGCAGACGACGTTCCAGCCGAGCTCGGCCACCACGGTCGCGATCAGGTCGACGTCCTCCAGGGAGGCGGCGTCCACCACGATCACCCGGTCCCCCGCCTCACGGCAGGCGACCAGCCCGGCCCGGATCTGCTCGGCGCCGTCGATCACCGCGCCGATCGGCACGTGCCCGACGCCGACGGTGCACTGGCCGGCCATCAGCGTCGGCAGGTGCGACTGCTTCACCGGGGTACGGACGTCCTGCGCCACCGGGGTGCGGGCGAGCAGCACCGAATCGATCAGCGAGTAGCCGCCGACCACGATCCGCCGGGACTGCGGCATCGCCGGCACCATGATGGCGACGTAGTCGTCGGGCAGGGCGCTCAGCATGCCCTCCACCTCGGGCCCGATGCCGCCGCGACACGTGGTGTCGATCCGCTTGGTGAACTGGCGCGCCCCGGCCTCGACCAACTCCAGCGTCGCCTCCCGGACCCGCTGGTAGGCCTCGGCGGCCGGCAGCGGACGGGAGTCCGAGTTGAGGATCAGCGCCTCGTGGTCGGAGGTCACGGCCGACACGCCGGTCGGTGAGAACAGCACGGCCGTCTCCACGCCGACCCTGGCCAGCAGCGCGCCCACGGTGGTCGCGCCGGTCAGGTCGTCCGCGACGATGCCTAGGTTCGGCATCCTGGTACCGCCTTTCCGGTCGATGTCATGCCGTTCACTTGGCCGCGGCCTCGACCGCGTGCTCGGTCGCCTTGGGCCGGGCCTCGACCAGGGTGAAGATGACCAGCAGGGCCAGCACCAGCACCACGGCGAAGTAGCTGAACGCCACCGAGTAGTTGCCGCCGGAGGCGTCCAGCAGCAGGCCGACGATGATCGGGGCGAAGAAGCCGCCCAGGTTGCCGCCGGAGTTGATCAGGCTGATCGCGAACGGGTAGGTCTTGTTGTTGGTCAGGCCCATCGGGTACGCGGTGAACATCGGCCAGCCGATGTTCAGGAAGAAGCCGGTGGCGACCAGGCTGGCGGCGATGGCCGGGATGTTGTCCGGCGCGTTGATCACCAGCACGATCATCACGGCGGCGAAGAAGGCCGTGATCAGCATCGTCGGCTTGCGGCGTCCGTGGAACATCCGGTCCGAGACCACACCGCCGAGCATGGCCCCGATCAGGCCGCCGACGGCCGGTGCCGCGGCGATGAACGCGACGCCGGTCAGGTTGATGCCGCGGGCCTGGACGAGGTACAGCGGCACCCAGGTGAGCAGGCCGTAGTTCACGTTGTTCATGAAGAAGTAGGCCAGCGTGTCGCCCCAGATGTTCCAGGACCGGAGCACCTTGCCGTTGGTGTCGAGGGTGTCGACGTCCTTGAGCCGGATCGCCTTGTCGAGCCACGGGATCGACCGGAAGACGACCTTCTTCTTGGTCGGGTCCTCGGAGGTGTCGTAGATGTGCGCGACCTCGGCGGCGTTGACCCGCTTGCTCTGCTCGGGACGGTTCCGGATCAGGAACCACCACACGGCGGCCATGATGAAGCCCGGGATGGAGAACCAGATGAACACCCAGCGCCAGCCGTGCAGGGTCGCCAGACCGATGACGATGGCCGGCACGATGATCGGGGCGAACTGGGTCGAGGCGATGTAGATGCCGGTCGCCGTGCCCTTCTCACGCGGCGGGAACCACGCGTTCACGGTCGAGGTCATGCCGACCGGGGCCGGGCCCTCGGTGAGGCCGAGCAGCAGCCGCAGCGCCAGCAGCATGACGGCGCCGGTGGTGAACCCCATGGCCAGGGTGACGATCGAGAACGCCAGGATGGCCACCGAGACGACCGCCCGGGTGCCCCTCTTGCCCATGATCAGGCCGGCCGGGATCTGCGAGACCGCGTAGCCCAGGAAGAAGAAGCTGGAGATCGCGCCGGTGGTGAAGTTGTCGATGTGGAACTCGTCCTTGATGAACGGCAGCACCGCGCCGATGTTGGCCCGGTCGGCCATACACACCACGTAGGCGGCGAAGATCGTCCCCATCACGACCCAGCGGTACCGGGTCGGCTTGTCGGTTGGAAGGTTGGCGCTCATCGGAGATGCCGCGCCGGCAGAAAATGACATGTGTTCCGTGCTCCTAGTTGTCAGTGTCCGAGAGACGGGTCGGCGATCTGCCCCGCGCACGGTCATCGACCGATAACGCGAGGTGGCTCCGACCGACCCGAGGACACCAACCAGGGACGCGACCGTCGGCAGACCCCGGTGATCACGGTCCGCGCATGCCGTGCTTCACCAGATCCTGCCGAGTGCGCCGGTCGCGGCGCTGGAACATCGGGCGCCACCTCCGTGCTGCACTGCCCGGAGCGTGGCTGATTACCAACTCTGGGCAGGATGCTACCCAGGCCGCGAGCGTCGCGCTACCCCCTCGGCGAAGCCTGTGAAGATCGCTGCGAACCGACACCAGTCTGATCGGTTCGATCATTTGGCTGCGCGGTCACCGCAGGGACGCGATCTGTCGCGGGGTACTTGACAGACTGTTTGCTCTGTTCGATCATTATCTCATCCTCAAGTGAGCGGACCGCGCAAACACTTCTCTGGATCCGACCCCGGAGACCGGTCACGAACAGGGCGTCCAGGACGGCAGTGGACTTCACGGTGGAACCCATCTGCTCGACACCCGCTACCCATGGGTTTCCACCACCGCTGATGGAGGAAAATGTGCTTCATGCAGGAGCCAAGCGCAGCCTTCACCAGCCCCCGCGAGCAACTGGAGGATCCTCCGGCGAAGGCCAGCAAGGGTCAGCGCCGCCGCCAGAAGATCCTCCAGTTGCTGACCACCGAACCCGACGCGAACGTGTCGGTGAGCGACCTCTCCGACCGCTTCGGGGTCTCGGTGGCCACCATTCGTCGCGACCTCGCCGACCTGCAGGACCGCAGGCTGGTGACCCGCACCTACGGGGGCGCGGCGCTGCAGCATCAACCGCGAACCGAGCTCACCATGCGTGAGCGGGTGTCGGCCCACGCCGAGGCCAAACAGGCCATCGGCAGGGCCGCGGCGGAGCTGATCGAGGACGGCGACCTGATCATCCTCGATTCCGGCTCCACCACCGAGCAGCTCGCGGTGGCCATCGGGAACCGTCCGGTCTCGGTGATCACCAACGGCCTGCGGGTGGCCAACCAGCTGGTCCCACAGGACCAGGTCCGGGTGACCGTGCTGGGCGGGTCGCTGCGCGGCATCAACGAGACCATCACCGGCTCGGACGCCGAGTCGATGCTGAACCGGGTGGAGGCCACCTACGCCTTCATCGGCACCGACGCGGTGGATCCGGTGCGCGGCATCACCTCGCGGACCTACGAGCAGGCCCGGCTCAAGGCGGCGATGCTGCGCAACAGCCAGCGCACCTACCTGGTGGCCGACTCGTCCAAACTGGGCGAGCACGGGCTGTTCCACTACTGGTCCGAACTGCCCAGCGAATGGGGCCTGGTCACCGACGAGGACGCCGACCCGGCCGTGCTGGCACAACTGCGGGCAGCGGGTGCCTGCTCGATCATCATCGCCCCACTGTCATCAACCGAAGAGAACTGGTGAGATCAATGCAGCAAGCAGTGCTGTACCAACCCAACGATCTGCGCGTCGAGGAGCGCGAGCTGCCGTCCCTGGCCGAGGGAGACGTGTTGCTGAAGGTCACCGCCGCGCTGCTGTGCGGCACCGACCTGCGGATCTACTCGGGCCGCAAGACCAAGAACGTGACGCTGCCGTCGGTGCTCGGTCACGAGATCGCCGCCGAGGTGGTGGACGCCGCGGGCCCGCTGCCGGACGGCGTCGCGATCGGCGATCAGGTCTGCGTCTACCCGTTGGTGCCCTGCGGTGCGTGCGTGGCCTGTCGCAAGAACCATCCCAATATCTGCCGCAACCGGGTGGCGTTCGGCTATCAGCTCGCCGGCGGGTTGTCGCAGTACATCGTCGTGCCGGCCAACGCCCGGCAGAACATCGTGCCGCTCCCTGGCGTGTCGGCACCGGAGGCCGCGCTGGTCGAACCGCTGGCCTGCGCGTTGAACGGGCAGAACCTGGCCAAGGTCAAGGGTGCGGACGCGGTGCTGGTGGCCGGTTGCGGGCCGCTGGGGCTGATGCACATCCGGCTGGCCAAGGCGCAGGGCGTGCCGACGGTGATCGCGGTGGATCCGAACACCGCCCGGCACGCCATCGCCCGCTCCTCCGGTGCCGACCTGGTGCTCGCGCCGGGCGAGGACGTCGCGGCGCAGGTGCTGGCCGCCACCGACGGCGGGGTCGACGTGGTGATCATGGCGATCGGACGGGTCGACGCGTTGACGCCGTATTGGGGCGTTCTGGCTCCGGGTGCCCGGATCTCGGCGTTTGCCGGGTTCAATGCCGGGGACGTGTTGAGCATCGTCGCCAACGACATTCATTACAACGAGTACGAGGTGGTCGGGGCGTCCTCGTGCCGGCTGGAGAACTTCCACGCCGTCGCCGAACTGGTGCTGGCCGGGAAGCTCCAGGTGGCCGATCTGGTCGGCACCCAGCTCCCCCTCGACCAGGTCGATCAGGCCCTCGACCTGGTCGCCTCGGGCAAGGACCTGCGGGTCGGCGTCGACCCCTGGGCCTGAACCCCGTCCCTCTCCCCTCTTCTTTCGTCACACCCGAACCAACCCAGAAGGATTCACCATGCGCGTTTTCGACTTGAACCCGGTCGGCACCACCTCGGCCCTGGGCCGTGAGATCCGGCTGCGCCGGATCATGGGCACCGACGGACGACTGATGACGGTCGCCCTGGACCAGGCGGTGCCCCGCGGTGTCGCGCCGCGGCTGGCCGACATCAAGACCGTCTTCGACAAGATCGCCGACGCCGAGCCGGATGCGTTCACGGTGTTCAAGGGCGTCGCCGGGCATCTGCTGTCCGGGCGGGCCAAGCAGATCCCGTTGATCATCAAGGGCTCCACCTTCTGTGTCGACTTCCATCTCACCTACGACGCCACCGTCGGCCAGG
>NZ_JASGDE010000059.1:0-20810 GCF_047607385.1 Micropruina sp. | reverse complement strand
CGGTGGAACGAGCCCGCCGGCTGGCCGGGCTGAAAGGCTACGTCACCAACATCGAAGCCCAGACGATGCCGGCGGCCGACATCATCGCCAGCTATCACGACCTGTGGCGGATCGAGCAATCGTTCCGGATGTCCAAAACGGACCTGGCGGCCCGGCCCATCTTCCACCACACCCGCGAAGCGATCGAAGCCCACCTGACCATCGTGTTCGCCGCCCTCGCGATCGCCCGCGACCTTCAAGCCAGATCCGGTCGAAGCCTGCGCAAGCTCATCACCACCCTGCGCCCGCTACGCCAGGTCACCATCACCATCGGCAGCCACCGGCTCGACGCCCAACCCGCCATCGACCCAGACACCCGCGAAATCCTCAACGCCCTGGGGCACTAAAGAGGTCCAACTCAGGCCGTACGCGCTATCGCGGCGAAAGAAACGGAGAGGCCGCCGAGCGGCGCCGAGACGAAGGTGTGGAGATACAACCCGAACACCGGCGATTGGGAAGCTCCCGTCGAGCTGAGCGAGTACCTCGCGCGGAAGGTGGCCTAGGTGGAGTGGCTGGAGGGCGTGCCGCAGAAGGGGGCAATGCCCGGCGTAGCCCGCATTCTTGGCGGAACTGTCCGGGGATAGCCGCTACGCCCGCGAGGGCAGCGCGGTGCAAGTCAGTACCGGAACGCTCCGTGCGATCGCCCGCAAGGTAGGGCTGAGTGCCGGCTATGTAGCAACAGGGTTGCGCCAACTTGAGAGCGCTGGCCTTGTCGAGCGAGTCGCTCCCGGCCGTCAGGGATGCCCGACCGTGTGGAAGCTCCATACCCTCTAGGAAGCCACAGGATGCGATCCGACGGCCTTAGGGTTCTGCACCTCTAAAGCCACGCAGAAACCATGCAAGGCTGTTAGAACGGCGCACAGAGCTTCTGAGGGGCATCTACGCCTTGAGGGGGTCAATGCAACAGCATATAACGGGGAGGAACCTGATGGTCCCGAAAGACTTCCGCCGATCCCGGCGTCGCTCAGTTGCAGACTGGCGAACTTGGGTGTTCCGTTATCGAGGTCAATACATGGCGGGATGCAACGGCGTGCGAGTGCTGCTGTTGTTCCTCGCCGACCATATGAAGGCCGACCTGACGGTGTCCGTTTCGAGGCGGCAGATCGCCGAGGCACTCGGCGTATCCCCGGCTGAGGCTGCCCGGCGTCTAAGCGTGGCGAGGGCTGCTGGGCTACTCGATCTAGTGGAGAGCGCCAGCGGACGGCGACCCGCAACCCATGTCGCGACGTTCCCCCGAGGGCCGAAATAAGGGGAACAGGGGAACAATCCCATTATCCGACCCCCCGAGGGGCCCATAACAGCCTGCCTATATAGGAGCGGGTGCGGGGAATCGCGAGTCGCGAGGCGGGAGCGCCGACCTGGCGGATCGGGCGGTTGGGCTGTCAGGTAGGCGGGGGGCCTGGAACCGGCTAACACGACTCCCTACTCTGAGTAGCGATCCCAACCCCCTACGGCCCGCCGAAGGCGTGGGCCGTCGGATCCGCGACTCACGACTCCCTATCCCGCTAACAGCTTCGCTGAGGGTAACGGCAGAAAAGGTGGCCGGGATGAACGCCTTCGGGATGAACACCTGAAAGTTCCTGCCGTACAAACTGACCCGTTGCGGGTCAGGTAATCCCGAGTAGCGATCTTGACGGCTCGGGACGAAGTCCGAGCCGTAAGGGATCACGACTCACGATTCTGGACCATGTAACAGCTACAGAAGGAACCAAGAATGCTCGAACTGAACTACCACGTAGACGCCGAGGCCGAAGCACGTTTCGAGGCTCGACGCCAGCGCTCCGAGGAAGCCACGGCTGAGGCTGCCGTTGCGGCCCAGAAGGCCGAGGAAGCCGCTCAGAGCTTCCGCGAGCTGCGGGCGACTGCGGAGGCCGGGGAGGCGCCGGAGGCGCTGGAATGGGCCACGGCTGCCGCCGAGGCCGAGTACGCCCCGCTCGTAGCGGGTGCCCTGGCGAGGAAGGCGCAGAGCGCCGCGCGATCGGCGCGCTTCACCGACCTGGAATACGGCGAGGCAGTAGCGCAGAACCTGGCCGAGTTGTTCCCGGGAATGACGCTCACCGTTTCCGACCGGCTGCCCGCGAACTTCCCCAAGAAAGACCTTCCCGTCGTTCACGTCCTGCAAGAAAACGCGACCGAGCATATCGGGCGTAGATGGGTCGGAGGTTCGGCAAAGGTGGTCCTAGTCGCGGGGAACTCGCTCACCCGGGGACCGGCGATCGAGGACGTGCAGAAGGCTCTTTCTCGGCAGTCAGCGAAGATGACACACAACGCTACGGTTAGCGTCGAGCATTCCACGGACGGCGACGGGCGCTACCTGACGCAATGGAATGTGAGCAGTGACGTCGAATATGGACCGATCGCGTCGCCGTTCCCGTCGCGACTGACCGACCCGATCGGCGAGGGAGGTTGGCAGGCCAAGGGTGCCGAACTCGCACACCCGGAACGGATCCTCAGCGAACTGGTGAACGGCGGGCTCTACGAATGGATGGGCGGCGATCACGCCACCGATATTCACGAAGTCGCA
Organism: Micropruina sp.; assembly: GCF_047607385.1. GTDB lineage: Bacteria > Actinomycetota > Actinomycetes > Propionibacteriales > Propionibacteriaceae > Micropruina. Next base: position 18,247 of record NZ_JASGDE010000059.1, on the reverse strand, counting down.
GTCGGCAATCCGGGCAAACGGAAGTCTCTCGACGGGAAGCGCTACGTCCAAACGGGGACAGTGGCAATCGTCGGAGCGGGACGGCAGAAGGTGGAACTGCTCAGCGGCACGGCGTCATCGGTGGAGGCATCAATCAGCACCCGTAGCCGGGCCGAGGCGCAAGCTGCGATGGAGGCCGGAGGTCGGAAACTACTCGGCATGCCGCTGCCGGGCAGCGGCACGGTGCATCAGATCGAGGACGGTCCCGGGGCCGCGTTCCCGGTGCGCAAGCCTGCCGGGGCAACTGTTGTCTACTTGAACGTGATTGTCGGCGGGACCGAGGCCGGTGCCTGAGGTCGGCAACAGCCCGCAACGGCGAGTGGTCCCCTGTAAGCGGGATCACTCGCTCAGCGAAAGCTATTACGGCAAAGATGGTAGATGGCATTGCCGGCCCTGCCAGCGCTACTACACAAAGCGCTGGAGTGAGGCCAACCCGGATAAGCGCAAGGCTAATCAAGCCGTTCAGGATGAACGCCGGAAAGCTCGACGGGAAGCGGCGAAACCCTCGCCCGAGGCGAAGGCGCTTCGCCGCCTAGCGGAAGGCTCGGAGACGAACGCCGCGACCGGCTGTCGAGAGTGGCGGGGCAAGCGACAGCGGATCACCTGGCAGGGGCGAAGCTGGCTGGCATACATGCTGACCTGGCATCTCCATCGCGGCGAAGTTCCCTCAGGGCGAATAGTGACTCACCTATGTGGGAACGCCCGATGTGTCGCAAGTGACCACCTGGCGGCATTGACGGCCAATGAGCGAGGATTGCTGAAGCTGGCACTGAACTCACGGGCGGATCAAGTCACCGGTTGCCGGGAGTTCACCGGAGACCTGGCCGAGGGTTACGGCGTGGTCTGGCACGGTGGGCGTAGCTGGCTGGCGCACCGGCTGTCCTGGACGATTCTACGGGGGCGTATCCCGGCCGGGATGCTACTCGATCATCTCTGCCGTAATCGGCGTTGTATTGAGCCGACCCATCTCCGAGTGACCGACTCGGGGGGCAATAATCGCAATGTTGGCAAGCCAACCGACGAACGGCTAGCCGCAATCTGGGACCATGCCGAGGGCGTCGAGGGTATTCTCCTAATGATGGGGTGAACTCGGGGGGACCGCCTACGCCGTTGCGCGTGGGCGGTCCCTTGTGTGCTGCTGTTATAGCCGCTCAGAGGGCGAAAGTTCCGGAGGGTGGCGCAAGGCGTGCAGCTGAATACTGGGGGTGCCTTTTATGCGCGCGAGAGTGTATACCCCCCCTTTCTTGCTGGGTGCCCTTGCTCTAGCCTCACCGGACGTCCCCGCACGCACTGGGGCGCGCGGGTGTCCGACCCCGCTGGCAGGGGCGGGGGCTGCCCCCCTTCCCTTTCCCCGCCCGCGAGGTTTGCTCACTCAGCTCGACGGAAGTTGTGGGCGGAGGGAGTGACTCAAACCCTGATAGCTGATACCCTGTATCGCATGGCACGGATTGCACTCGAACCGCTCACTCATTCGCCAGTGAAGGCGACCGCCTATCGCGAACAGGCGGGCAAGCGCGTCCCCGCGCCCAACGCCCGGGCTGCGACCATGTGGCGTACGCGCTGCCGTTTCCGCAAGGCGGACGGGACGCTGGTAGACCTCACGCGCTGGGCTCCTACTAGGCGCGAGGCTGAGGCGCGGATGGGCGCGGCGATCGCTGACCTGAAGGTTGGCGGACGGCACGCAACGGTGCGGCCAAGCACGCCGCTCACTGAGGCAGGGGAGGCTTGGCTTGCGGCGCTGGCGCGTCCGGATGCGGGGCGTGCGCCTAAGACGCTAGAGGCCTACAGGGGGGCGTGGGAGCGCTATATCGTCGCGGAGGGGTCGGCGCTGCGAGGGCTGAGCCTGTCGAGCGCAAACGATGTTCAGAGGGTTCTAGGGCTACTCCGAGACGTGGCGGACCGACACGGTACGGGTGCGGCGAAGATGGCGAGGACGGTGCTGTCCGGGCTGTTCGGATGGGCCGTCAGGATGGGAGTGCTTGACCTGAACGCCGCGCGCAACACAGGCACGGTGAAGGCTGTCGAGCCGAGGGAGAGCAGCCGCGACAAGCGCCGATCGCTGACAGCCACCGAGCGCGACGCCGCGATCGCTGCCGCCGACGCGTGGGCGCGGGAAGCGCGGGAGCTAGAGGGCGCGACACGGGGCGTCGGCCGCACCGTGCGGACGCGGGAGACCGTGGCGGACTTGGTGGCGTTCCTGGCCGGCACGGGAGTGCGTATCTCCGAGGCGCGGATGCTGCGATGGGATCGCGTTGACCTAGAGGCCGGGACGGTACTGATCGAGGGGACGAAGACGGCTAGCTCGGTGCGACTGCTCAGCCTGCCTCAGTGGCTCTCTGAGCGACTGGCAGGCCGGGGGAGGGCGTACGGCCAGCACGGCTATGTGTTCGCCTCGCCGGGGCACGTAGCCGGGCAGGACGTGCCGATGGATTCAAGCAACCTGGCATCGGCGGTCCGCCGAGTGCTCGACCGGGCAGGGCTCGACTGGGCAACCTCCCACACGTTCAGGCGGACCGTGGCGACGCGCCTACACGAGGCCGGGGCGCCCCTCGTGCGGATCGCGGATCAGTTGGGGCACGCCAACCCGACGATGACGGCGAACGTCTACCTAGGCCGCGACCTCCGAGGTGACAAGGCCGACCTAGCGGCGATGCTCTGAGCGGGGGGGGGGCAAAGCGGGTAGCTCGGATGTAGCCCGATCCACAAACCGGGTAAGTAAGTGGGTACGCAAAGGGGCAGGCCATCGCCTGCCCCTTCCGTTTCCCCTAGTGAGAGGACTTTCTGTGCGCCGCCAGGGACTCGAACCCCGAACCCGCTAGTTAAGAGCCAGCTGCTCTGCCAGTTGAGCTAGCGGCGCGCGATCAGTAACTATACAGAAGCCGTGGCCAGAGGTGAAATCGGCGGCCCGATCGGTCCCAGGTCGGTCAACGGCGTGCGCCCTGCTTGCGGACGAAGGCCACCCGCTGCCGGTGCAGCTCGTCGATCTCGGGACGCTCCAGCGGCTCCAGGTCACGATCGAGGGCGACGGCGAGCAGGTGGTCGGCCAGGGCGGGGTTGCGGGCCAGCACCGGGCCGTGCGGGTAGGTGCCGATCACCCGTCCCTGGACGGCGCCCTCGGTGCCGTCGCCGGCGTTGCCGATCCCGATCTCGACGCTGGCCAGTGGCGTCGCGCCGGCTCCGAGCCGGGTGAAGCCGCCGTGGTTCTCGAAGCCGGTGAGCAGCTGCTCGGTGCCGTCCGGCGCCGTCCAGCGGGTGAGGATCTCGCCGACCGCGCGTTCGGGGCCGCGGCGGGTCTCCACGTCCAGCAGCCCGAGGCCCTCGATCACCTCGTCGCGTTCGCCGATGGTGAAGGTGGTGCCGCAGATCTGGTAGCCGGCGCATACCGCGAACAGCACGGCGCCGGCGTCCAGGGCCCGGAACAGGTTGCCGTCGGCCTTCAGCGCCTTCACCGCCGACACCTGGGCGGCGTCCTCGCCACCGCCGAGCAGATACACCGCGCCGGTCGCCGGCACCGGGTCGCCCGGCTCCACGATGGTCAGCTTCGTCTCGATGCCGCGCCACTGCAGCCGCTTCAGCAGCACCATCGCGTTGCCGCGGTCGCCGTAGATGCCGAGCAGCGATTGGTAGACCAGGACGATCTCGACCGGGGCGCTCATCGCAGCCCCGCCATCTTCAGCAGCCGCTGGAACGGGGTGTAGGTGGCGATCAGGTCCACTGGTGCCTCCGTGGTTCCCGGACGGGACGTCGACGACGGGTGGTCGCCGACCGCGGCGAGCGCGGCGGTCAGTTCGGGAATCACCTGGTGCTCCACTTCGGCGTAACTGAGCCGGACCGCCAGATCCTGCGCCCGCGGGCCGGTGGCGATCACCCGGCGGCCCTGCAATTGCTCGTAGTCGACGTCCCACAGCCAGGAGACGTCCTTGCCGTCGGCGGCGACCGAGTCGATCGCCAGGATCACCGGGTCGGACGCCGCCAGCGGCAGCGCCTCCGCCCAGCCGGCCGGGTTCTTGGCCAGCAGCAGCCGGGCGGTGGTGCCCTGCAGGGTGGCGGTGGCGAACCGTCCGGCCGGTGAGGTCACCGTCCGCATGCCGCGCAGTGCGGCGTCCAGCTCGACGCCGAGTTCGGTGGCGGCGGCCAGCGCGCAGGCGGCGTTGGACACGTTGAACGATCCGGGGACCCGCAGTTCCGGGCTCACCCGGGTGCCGTCGGGGGTGACGATGCGGTCGCCGTCCACCCGCCAGGACGCCTCCGGCTGGGTCAGTTCGCAGCCCGGGCAGTCCCAGCGATCGCCGGTGGTGTCGAGCACGGTGCCGCAGGCCGGGCACAGCGCCGCGTCGGCCGTCCACGAGGTGGCGGTGTCCACCCAGACCACGTTGGCGGCGGTGCCGGCCGACCACACCACCAGCGGATCGTCGGCGTTGGCGACGACCGTCGGACCGTCGTGGCCGGCGCGCTCCAGGGCGGCCCGCCAGGCCCGGCCGAGCGCCTTGATCTCGTGATGCCGGTCGAGTTGGTCGCGGCTGAAGTTGAGCAGCACCAGCACCTCGGGGCGTCCGAACGCGATCATGTCCGAGACCACCCGCTCGTCGGTCTCCAGCACCGCGATGTCGGCCGCTCGGGCCTGGCAGAGCGCGGAGGCGATGCCGTAGTGCAGGTTGGCGCCGTCGGCGTTGGTGACCAGCCGGGCGGCGTCGGCGCCGAGCCCGGCGCGCACCGCGGCGGCCAGCAGATGGGTGGTGGTGGTCTTGCCGTTGGTGCCCGACACGCTGGCGATCCGGCGTCCGCGCAGCAGCAGCTTGAAGGCGTCCGGGGCGATCCGGGTCAGCACCTGGCCGCGGATGGACGCCCCCGAACCGCGGTTGGCCAGCCGCGATCCCACGGCGGCCAGATTGCCGGCCGCGACGGCGGCACCGAGTCGGACCCGGTCGGGCAGGCGCAGGGTGGCCGGGGCGGCTCGACGTCCCAGGGTTGCGGCAGGCATGCGGCCTATTCTGCCGTCTGTGTCGATTGCGGCGGGACCGACACGTACTGCGGGAGCTTCGCGGTCCGTCCGGCGCCGGAGGAGGTGCGCCGGATTCGGCGTCCGATCCACGGCCCGGCGTGCTCCCTGGCCCAGGTCAACTGCCAGTCCAGCCACTCCCGCCGGGATATGGGTGGCAGCGTGGGCAGTGGATCGTCCCAGCCGGGACGCGCTGCGAGACCGACGGCGACCAGCGCGGCTTGCGACACCCGTTCGTGGCCGATGCTGTTGAAGTGCAGCCGGTCGTCGTGCCACAACTGCCAGTCCTTCAGGCAGCGCATGCCCCAGACGTCGATGACGTGGGCGCCGTGGCGGCGGGCGATGGTCCAGATGTTGGCGTTGAAGATGCCGGTGCGGGTTCGGGTAAGTTCCAGCACCGGGGAGCCTTTGGCGTCCACCCCGGTGCCGAGGACGACGTCCACGCCGGCCTCGCGCAGCCGGATCACCGCGCGCTCGATCTCGTCGGTGATGGCGTCCACGTCGGCGCGCGGCCGGAGGATGTCGTTGCCGCCACCCCACAGGCTGACCAGGTCGGGCCGCATGGCCAACGCCGGCTCCAGTTGCTCGTTGAGGATCGGGTGCAACAGCCGGCCACGGATGGCCAGGTTCGCGTACTCGACGGGCTCACCGGCAGCGTCCGCCAGGTGCTGGGCGAAGCGGTCGGCCCAGCCGCGCGGGCTGCCGTCCGGGTACGGGTCGGCCAGACCTTCGGTGAGTGAGTCGCCGATCGCCACGAAGCGGCGCCAGGGATGAATCCGCACGTCGCATCACCCTACTCCGCCGCCCGCGAACATGTCGGACGCCGCCGCTACCCTGAATCCACGGTGCTCGCCGGGGGTGGGCGGCACCGGTTCGGGACGCCGCGGAGGTCGATACAGATATCGAACATACATTTGATTATAGGCGAAGATTCGGCTAGAATCCAGCCATGGAGAAGCTCACCGCCGACATGCTCCGTGGCCTGGTGCCCGGGGTTGCCGAGGTGAGCCTGGCTGCCGACGCAGCCGGGTTGATCGACCAGCTTCGGTCGCTGGAGCAGCTCAAGTCGGCCTGCGCCGCCGCCCAGGCACGGGTCACGGTGGCGTTCAAGCGACTGCAGGTCGCCGAACACGAGGCGGCCGGGGTGCCGGCCGATCGGCGTGGTAAAGACGTGGCGGCCCAGGTGGCGTTGGCGCGGAAGGAGTCGCCGCGCAACGGCTCCCGGCTGGTCAGCGTGGCCGACGCGCTGATGAGTGGGATGCCGCACACGATGGCTGCCCTCGCTGCTGGAGAGCTGAGCGAGTGGCGAGCCACCCTGGTGGTGAAGGAGACCGCCTGCCTGACTCGTGAGCATCGGCAGCAGGTCGATGCCGAACTTGCTGGTCGACTGGGGGAGTTGAGCGACCGTGCGCTGGTCGCGGAGGCCCGGAAGGTCGCCTATCGGCTGGATCCCTATTCGTTCGTGGAGAGGGCGCGGAAGGCCGAGGCCGACCGCTGTGTGTCGCTGCGGCCAGCACCCGATTGCATGACCAGGCTGTCCGCGCTCCTTCCGGTGGCGCAGGGAGTGGCCGCGTTCGCGGCCCTCACCCAAGCCGCTGACGCTGCCCGCTCCGCGGGCGACGGGCGCGGCAAGGGGCAGCTGATGGCCGACACCCTCGTCGAACGTGTCACCGGCCGGGCGTCCGCAGCGGACATTGACGTGGAGATCCAGCTGATCATGTCCGATCAGACTCTCTTCGGCGGCGGCTCGGACGACGCCGACGAGGCTGCCGTGGTCACCGGCCACGGCCCCATCCCGGCACCGCTGGCCCGGCGGATGGTGCACGACCTGCCCGATGGCGCCCGAACCTGGATTCGCCGGCTCTATACCGAACCCGACAGTGGGCGGCTGGTCGCGATGGAGTCGACGGCCCGGCTGTTCCCGACCGGTCTGCGACGGTTCCTGGTCGCCCGCGACCGGTACTGCAGGACGCCGTGGTGCGGTGCGCCGATCCGGCATGCCGACCACGTCATCCCCCACCAGGTGGGTGGCGCGACGAGCGCCGCCAACGGTCAAGGCCTGTGTGAGGCCTGCAATCAGATCAAGACCATGCCCGGCTGGCAGTCGAGGCCCGTCCCGGAGGGAGCTGGCGACGCGGTCGCCACCGTCACTCCGACCGGACACGCCTACCAGAGCCGGCCACCCCGACCGCCCGGCAGTCGCCGCAAGCGCGGGTACCCGGTGGCGGACTTCTACCTGCCACCGCCGGTCGACTCGCCGCTGGAGCGACGGCTGCGCCGAATACTCGCGGCATGATCGGACCAGACCCATGACATCCGTCATGGGTGGTTCGTGACGATCCCAGGCCAGCCGGTGAGGCTTGACACTGCCGGACGCCGAGGGCGGCCGGAAGGCTTGAGCCATGACCACAACGACAGCTGAAGACGCCATCGTCGTCACCGGCGTCCGCCGCCGCTACGTGACCCGCACCCGGCTCAACATCCTCACCGGACGCCGGGAACCCACCGACTACTTCGAGGCCGTCCGCGGCGTCGACCTGAAGGTCGCCCGCGGCGAACTGTTCGCGCTGCTCGGCACCAACGGGGCCGGCAAGACCTCCACCGTCGAACTGGTCGAGGGCCTGGCCCGCCCCAGCCAGGGCGGCATCCGCGTGCTGGGTCACGACCCGCACGCCGAGCGGGCCCTGGTTAGGCATCGCACCGGCGTGGTGCTGCAGAACTCCGGCTTCCCGCCCAGCCTCACCGTGGCCGAGATGGCGCGGTTGTGGCACGGAACCCTGAGCAACCCTCAGCCCGCCGAGCAGGCGCTCGACGCGGTCGACCTGATGCGCCGCGCCGATGTCGAGACCGCCAAGCTGTCCGGCGGCGAGCGTCGCCGGCTCGACATCGCGCTGGCCGTGATGGGCAACCCCGAGGTGCTGGTGCTGGACGAGCCCACCACCGGCCTCGACCCCGAATCCCGGCGGTCCATCTGGGCACTCGTCGAGGGCCTGGTCCGGCAGGGCACCGCGGTGCTGCTCACCACCCACTACCTGGAGGAGGCGGAGCAACTCGCCGACCGGATCGCCATCATGCATCAGGGCGTGATCGCCCGCGAAGGCACCCTCGCCGAGATGGTCGCCGACGCCCCGGCCCGGATCAGCTTCGCCCGTCCCGCCGGGCTCTCGCTGAGCGACCTGGACGCCGCCGGCGCCCGCGTCACCGCGTCCGACTCGGTGCAGATCGAAACCCCCACCCTGCAGCGCACCCTGGCCGCCGTCCTCGCCTGGGCCGGCGGCACACCGCTGCCGCACCTCCAGGCCCGCTCCGCGTCGCTGGAGCAGGTCTTCCTCTCCATCGCAGACACCGCCGACTTCGCCGGCACCGCCGACATCGCAAACACCAGGGAGCTGTCATGACCACCCGCACCGTTTCACCCGCCACCGCCACGGACGTCCCCGCTCGCGGCTCCACCGCCCGCCGGTTCTGGGCGCTGGTCCGTGGCGAGACCACCATCCTGCTGCGCAACCGGACCGCCGTCTTCACCGCCGTCGCGCTGCCCTTCCTGGTCGGCTTCGCCTTCTTCGGGATGAGCCAGGACCGGGCCGGCCTCGGTGTTGTGCTCACCATGGTGCTGGTCGGCACCGCGCTGATGTTCGTCATCTACTACACGATGGTCACCTCGCTGGTCGGACGCCGGGAACAGCTGGTGCTGAAGAGACTGCTGGCCGGCGAGCCGAGCGCGGCGGAGATCCTCGGCGCACCCGCGGTGCCGCTGTGGGCGCTGTTCGCGATCCAGGCGATGATCGCGATCGGGGGAGCGCTGCTGCTCGGCACCCCGATCCTGCACCCGTGGGCGCTGACGCTGGCCGTGATCGGCGGTGCGGCGGCCTGGACGGCGCTCGCCGTCGTCAGCGCCGCCTACACCAAGACCGTCGAGTCGGCCCAGCTGACCACGCTGCCGCTGATCCTGATCTCGCTGCTGCTGTCGGGCTTCTCGGTCCCGCTGGAATGGCTGCCCGGACCGGTCGCGCGGATCGCCCACGCGCTGCCGATGACCCCGGTCGTCGACCTGGTCAAGCTCGCCACGGTCGGCGTCGGCACCGACGGTGCCCCGGTCGCCGGTACCGAGGCGCTGGCCGCGGCCGGCGGGATGCTGCTGCCGCTGCTGGCCTGGACGGTCGGCTCGGTGCTGCTGGGGCTGCGCCGGTTCCGCTGGGATCCGCGGTCCTGACCGCGTCCGGAACAACTGTCCGAGCCGCCCGTTAGGCTCACCGACGAGGAGGAGATTCCCGTGACCAGCACCGAAACCGGTGTCCGGCGCACCGAGCGCTACGTCTACAACTCGCTGCACTGGGCGTTCCCGATCCTGCCGCTGGCGGGCCTGGCCGTGGTCGCCGGCGACGCCCCGCTGGAGTGGTCGCTGCCCTGGCTGGCGCTGGTGACCGTGGCGGCCTGGGCCGGCCTGGTGGTGCTGCACACCCGGTTGCGCGAGGCCGCGCTGCTGCCGGCCAGCGGCTGGGACGCCGTCCTGGTGCGCAACGTCGAGCTCGTCCGTCGGCTGTGGATCGGCGCCAGCGTCGTCGTCGCGGCGACCGCCGGCTTCGTGCTGCCGCCGACCGCGTTTCTGCTCACCCTGACCAGCGCCACCATCGGCAGCGTGCTGGCGATGCCGATGCTGGGCCGGCCCGACACGCGGCCGATGCTGGTCGGGTTGACCGGTGTCGCAGTGGGCCAGCTGGCGGTCTGGGTCGGTCCGCATCCAGGCCTCGCCGAACCGACGCCTCGGGTGGTAATCGCCTACTGGTCGGCGTTCGCCACGGCGGCACTGCTCGGCTACGCGGTGATGTTCCGCAATGTGCTGACCAGCACCCGCGAGCTGGAGCGGGCCCGTTTCGACACCGCCCGGCTCGCCGTCACCGAAGAGCGGCTGCGCTTCTCCCGCGACCTGCACGACGTGTTCGGACGCACCCTGTCCGCGGTCGCGCTGAAGGCTGAACTGGCCGCCGAGCAGGCCCGGCGCGGACGTCCGGAAGCGGTGGACACCATGCACGAGGTGCAGTCCATCGCCACTCGCGCGCTGGACGAAGTGCGCGCCGTCGTCCGCGGCTACCGGGAGAGCGACCTGAACGCCGAGGTGGCCGGCGCCCGCTCGCTGCTGGAGGCGTCCGGAATCGACGTGACGACGGTGGTCGACGGGGTCGCGGCGCTGCCGGCGCCGGTGGCCCGGGCGTTCGCCTGGGTGGTCCGCGAGGGCACCACGAACATCCTGCGGCACGCGGACGCCGACCAGGCCCGGGTCGCGGTCACCATCGATCCGGGCGCCGCACGCTTGGTGCTGCACAACGACCGGCCGCACCCGGCGTCCGAGCGCATCGGGTCGGGGCTGGCCGGGCTGACCGAGCGGCTGGCCGAGGTCGGCGGCATCCTGTCGGTGCAGCGCGGCGACGATTCGTTCACCCTCACCGCCACCGTGGACGCCGCCGCGCTGGCCCGGCTGCGGGTGGCCTCCGATGAGCCAACCACAAGGGAGGACGCATGATCCGGGTGATCGTGACCGACGACGAGCATCTGATCCGGGAGGCGCTGGTCGCCCTGCTGGAGCTGACCGACGACATCGAGGTCGCCGGCCAGGCCGGCTCCGGTGACGAGGCGTTGGCGCTGGCCCGCAAGCTGCGGCCGGACGTCGCGGTGCTCGACCTGCAGATGCCCGGCCGGTCCGGCACCGAGGTGGCGGCCGTGCTGGCCGAGGAACTGCCCGGTTGCGCCTGCGTGATCGTCACCAGCCACGGCCTGCCCGGGCACCTCAAACAGGCGCTGGCGCACGGGGTGCGCGGCTTCGTGCCCAAGACCGTCACCGGCGCCGGGCTGGCGCAGGTGATCCGGACGGTGGCCGCCGGCGGACGCTACGTCGACCCGTCCCTGGCCGCGGACGCCATCGCCGCCGGCGACTCCCCGCTGACCCCGCGGGAGGCGGACGTGCTGACCGCAGCCGACGGCGGGGCGCCGGTGGAGGAGATCGCGGCCCGGGTCAACCTGTCGCCCGGCACCGTCCGCAACTACCTCAGTTCGGCGATCGGCAAACTGCACGCGGCGACGCGGCACGAGGCCGTCCGGATCGCCCGGGAACGCGGCTGGATCTAGCATGCCTGCCATGACCGAGCCGCACCGCGTCCTGGTCGTCGACGACGACCCGGCGGTGCGTGCCGCGTACCGGGCCTTCCTCGGCCGCCAGCCCGGCTTCGAGGTGGTCGGCGAGGCACGCAACGGTGAGGAGGGCGTGCAAGCCGACGAACGGCTCGGCCCCGACGTGATCCTGATGGATCTGGACATGCCGGTCGTCACCGGGGTGGAAGCCACCCGGCGGATCACCGCGCGCCGGCCGGATGCCTGCGTCGTCGTGCTGACCACGTTCAGCGGCCACGCCGACGTGGTGGCGGCGCTGCGGGCCGGGGCGTCCGGCTACTTGCTCAAGGACGTCGGGGGAGTGGGGCTGCTGAACGGCATCCGGCAGGCGCTGGCCGGGGACATGCCGCTGTCCAGCGCGGTGCGCCGCGAGCTCGTCGGCGCGGTGCTGCGGGACAACGATCCGGTGGCGACGGCCGGGGGCGTCCGGGTCACCCGGCGGGAACAGGAGATGCTCGGCTGCCTCGCCCAGGGGCTCACCAACCAGCAGATCAGCACCCAACTGCATCTGTCCGAGGGGTCGGTCAAGCAGTACCTGTCCCGAATCGGTGCCAAGCTCGGGGTGAAGTCCCGCACCGGGATCCTGATTCGGGCCGTGCAGCTCGACCTGATCGATCCGCACGTCCTGCCGCCGCCCCGCAACTGACCGCAGGTCACCGCCGTCGGCGAGATTCGCGAGCCAGCAGCGCGATGCCGCCGGCGCCGATCAGTGCGAGCCCGGCCAGCAAGGATTCCAGGCCCGGTCCGCCGCCGGTGGTCGGCAGCTGACCCCGGCCGTTCGGCGGCAGCGGGGTGGTGGTCGGGTCCGGGGACGTCGAGGCGGCCGGCGTCGGCGTCGTGGGCTCTGTCGGAGGCGGCGGAGGCGGCGGTTCGGGCGTCGGGGTCGCCGTGGCCGTCGGGGTCGGCGTGGGCGTCGGCCGGTTGTCGATGGTGTAGCTGACCTCCGCGCAGGACGAGGGTCCGATCAGCCCGACCACGTCCATGTTCGCCGCGCAGTTGCTGAAGGTGCCGAGGCTGGCCGCGACCACCGAGACGCTGATCGTGCAGCCCGACGAGCCGGTCGCCAGCGACCCGACCGCCGCGATCGTCGTCGCACCCGGGGTCGCGGTGACCGTCGTCGCCTGACAGGTGCTGTCGACGGCAGCATCGTCAGCGACCACCAGGCCGTCCGGAAGGGTGTCGGACAGCCGCCAGCCGGCTTTGCCGCCGAGCTCGGCGGAGTTCTCGATGGAGAAGGTCAACACGGTGCTCTGCCCCGTCGCCAGCCCGGACGCCGGCGCGAACGACTTGCCCAAGGTGGGCGTCACGTCGTAGACGGCCAGGTTGTCGATGCCGCTGTCGTTGCCGGAACCGGCGATCTCGGTGTTGCGCACCCGGAACCGCAGCGTGGAGCCGGTCGCCTGGTGGGCGTCCTCGGCGAAGTAGCGACCCAGGTAGTTCGAGCCGCGCCGAGGATCGGTCACCACCTGTTGGTAGACCAGGCAGGGGTCGATCGCGTCCTCGTTCAGCAGGTCGACGGTTCCGTCGGCATCGATCAGCCCGAGGAAATAGGACGCGCCTCGAACCGTGCACGACCGGGCCGCCACGTCGAACGATGTCGTGTAGTAGTGGCCCGGGGTGACGTCGAAGCCGTTGCCGCCGGAGAGCACGGTCTGTTGGCCGGCCGGAAGGTTCCCTCCGGTGTACGAGCTCAGGGCGTGGTTGCCGGACGGATCGGCCCCGTTGCCGTCGAGGCCTGCCCGGAACGCCCCGAGCGCCCAGGACAGGTCCTTCAGGTCGGCGGTCGCGGACGCGTCGGCACAGGTCGGCAGCGTGGTGGCGGTGAGCTCGAAGGACTGGATGGTGCCGTTGCAGGTCACCAGCCAGGCCGGATCGGCGGTGTAGGTCTGGTTGCCGGGCGGCGCGCCGGTGTAGTCGGTGAGCGAGGTCGAGCCGGTGCCCTGACCATGCTCGAAGTCCTCCGCGATCACCAGCCGATCGGCCAGCAGGTCCGCACCGAAGACGCGGTAGTCGGCCGGGTCGTTGGCCGGGTTGGCGTCCTCGGCGACCGAACTGGTCCGGAACACGGTGGCCAGGGGCGGCAGGTCCGACGGCAGGGTGATGCCGAGCCGGGGAAGCACCACCGATCCGCCCCGCGTGACCTCGCGTGCGGCGGACAGCGCGCAGCGCGTGACGGTTGCCGACTCGACAGTGCAGACCCCCGCCAATGTGCCGCTGCCGAACGCGGTGGTGCCGCCGACCGCACCCGAGAAGGTCGCACCCGCCATCGCCTCGATCCGGAATCCGGACGCCGGCCCGGACAGGCAGACGGGTTCCAGGCAGTCGTAGGCCAGCTGCGGTGTCCGGTCGGCATTATCGGGCACCAGCACGCGCTTCGACCGGGGTGCCCAGTCGCCGTTGTCCGCTGGGCCCGGGTCGCGCAGGACGATCGTGGTGGTGCTGTTGGTGTCGGTGTCGACCAGTGGCGAGACCCTCACCAGCGCTGTACCGGTCGTTGTGCCCGCGGGGAGGGCGACCCCCGGCCGGGCGAGTTGGATGACGGTCCCTTCCGCGACGAAGGTCGGTAGGTCGAGAGTGCAGCGGATCCGGGTCGTCGACTGCACTGCGCAAACGCCGGAAAGCAGTCCGCTGCCGAAGGTGAGTTTGCCGCCGACCGCGTTGCTGAACGTGGTGCCGCCGAGCGCTTCCATCTCGAAGCCGCCGGTAGGCGTCAGGCCACATTCGGGCGTCGCGCAGTCGAAGGAGACCGACGGCAGTGTGGTGTAGGCGGTGGAATATCCGATCGTGGCCGGGCTCTGCCAGTGGGTCTCGCCGTTGCGGACGATGGTCACGATGTCGTTGTCCGTGCTGGTGTTCCCGGACTTCGTCGTGTCGTCCCAGGTCGCCTGGAGCACTGGCTCCCGTTCGCCGATGCTGTCGGGTACGGTCACCTCGAACGGGCTGGCGGAGCGAAACGTCGTGGACGTTGAAGCTGACGCGATCGGCGCGCTGGAGGTCATCCGGCAGGTCACCGTCGTCGAATCGGTGAGGGTGCAGGTGCCGCGGGCAGTGCCGGTGCCGGTCACCCACGGCACCGCCGTTCCAATGGCACCCAGGAAGGTCGCGCCGTTCTGCGCGACGACGGTGACCCTCGCGGTGTTCGTCACGATGCAGGTGCGGGCGACGCATTCGAGGGTGGGTGCGTACTTCCCCGTGCCCGACACCACGTCGATCGGCACGGTCGGCGTTTTCCACCCGACGTCGCCGCTGGCGGCGTGGGCGGGGCTCGCCACTTGCAGCTGGATGGATCCCGCGAGGAGCACAGCGGCCAGCAGCATCAGCAGCGCCCGGCCCGGGAATCGCGCACTCAGAACACCGTTCACGGTGTCGGCCTTTCAGCTTGGGGGTCAGCTCGAAAGTCTCAGCCAGCGAGAAGGACGGTCTCAGTACCGCTGGTCATATCGTTCGGTCGGGCTGAAAATACCGTTGCGTCCACTCGGCGCGCAATTCGCGACAGCGATGACCGGGCGCGCGGCACCGTCTTGTTCGGACAACGGGGAACCCGACCCGAACGTTAACTTTTGGGCACCCCGACGCCGACCACGTTGACCCGTCCGGCAACGCCTTGGTTCGGTGGGGGCAACCGCGGCGGAGGCGCCGATGCCCCGCCGATCCGGTCCCCCAGAGGACGAACGAGGCACGGCATGACGACGCACCCGTATCCATCTCCCGACGCCCGCACCCAGCCGGGCGTCCCGGACCGGGCGGCACCGGCCGCCGTCGTGGCCCACAACGTGGCCAAGTCGTTCCGGACCGGGCGGCAGCTGACCGAGATCCTGCACGGCGTGTCGCTGTCGGTGAACTACGGCGAGATGGTCGCGGTGATGGGGCCGTCCGGCTCCGGCAAGTCGACCCTGCTGTACTGCCTTGCCGGGCTGGAATCGGTGACCTCCGGCGAGGTGCAGTTGAACGGACGCTCGATCGCCTCCTGCTCGCGGGCTGAGCTGGCCACGATGCGGCGCAGCGAGATCGGCTTCGTGTTCCAGGCGTACAACCTGATCCCCACCCTGACCGCGGTCGAGAACGTCTCCCTGCCGTATCTGCTGGACCGGCGGCCGCCGCCGATGGACGTGATCGAGCAGACCCTGGCTACGGTCGGGCTGGGGGAGCGGCTGCAGGCCCGTCCGCCGTCGATGTCGGGCGGCGAGCAGCAGCGGGTGGCGCTGGCCCGGGTGCTGGCCCAGCGTCCCCGGATCGTCTTCGCCGACGAACCCACCGGCGCCCTGGACACCCGTTCCGGCGTCCTGGTGCTGGACGAACTGCACCGGATCTCCGAGCACCCCGAGCAGTGCGTGCTGGTGGTCACCCACGATCCGACGGTGGCGGCCCGCTGCGACCGGGTGCTGTTCATGCGGGACGGGCTGCTGGTGCGGGAGCTGCGTCCGACCGGGGTGGACGAGGTCGCCGCCACCCTGGCCGGCCTGTCGCAGCAGACCGAGGGCTGAGCCGTGCGACGGTTGCAGGTCGCCGAACTGCGCGACTCCTGGACGGCCTGGCTGGGTGTCTGCCTCACTTTCATCACGGTCAACTTCGCGCTGGCGCTGTCCGCGCTCGTCGAGCACGTCGGTGTGGACGCGGTGCTGTCGGGGCGGATGGACTACTGGAGCTCCGCCTCGTACACGTTCGCGCCGGCCCTCAACCTGGTGCTCTGCCTGATCGTCGGCGCCGTGGTGATCGGCGGGTCGACCAGCCTGGTGGTCGACTCCCGGCGTGGCTCGCTGGCCCGGCTGTCCCTGGTCGGCGCCACTCCGGCGCAGGTGGTGTCGACGATCATGAGCCAGTTGGTGGTGGTCAGCCTGGCCTGCGCGGTGGTCGGCGACCTGGTCGCCTACGCCATGCTGCAACCCACCTTGCAGTACCTGAACGACGATCCGACCCTGCAGCTGGTGGTGCCGGACGCCGTGTACGCGGTCTGGCCGGTGCTGGCGGCGAATCTGGCCGCGGCGGGGATCGCGTTGATCGGCGGCCATCGGCAGGCTCGCCGGGCCGGTGCGATCCCTCCGGTGGAGGCGCTGCGGATCGCCGCGGCCGCTCCCGACGAGCGGATGGGAGCCGCTCGGTGGGTCCGGTTCGGTCTGTGCGTGGCGGTGCTGGCGGCGGCGTTCGCGCTGATCCCGGTGCTGGTGTCGCTGGAGCCGAAGGAGAGGTTCAGCAACGTCGTGCTGGCCGCGGTGGTGGTGCTGATCGTCGCCGGGGCGATGCTGTCCGTGCTGGCCCCGGCGATCGTCGGTCCGGTCACCCGGGCCTGGACGCGGCTGGTGCCGACCCGGGACCCGATCTGGCGGCTGGCCCGCACCATCGCGGCGGTGAAGGGGGCCCGGTTCAGCAAGTCGGTGACGCCGGTGATGATGACGATCGGGCTGCTGTTCGGCATGGTGCTGCTGGGCGGCGTGATGACCGGCGTGGTCCGTTCGCTGGGCGTCGAGCTTTCGGCCGCGGGCCCCACCACGATGGTGTCGATGTTGGGCCTGCCGCTGGCGGTGGCGCTGTCGGGCGGGGTGGGGTCGCTGTTGATGATGGCGAAGCAGCGGGAGGCCGAACTGGCCCTGGTCGGGGTGGCCGGCGCCACCCCGGGGCAGCGGTTCAGCCTCCCGGTGTTGGAGGGGGTCATCGTGACCGTCACCGGTGCGCTGCTGTCGCTGGCGATGGTCGGGATGACCCTGGGATTCCTGGCGGTGGCCCTGCCGGCGGCCGGCTTCCCGCTCATCGTCGTGCCGCAGTACGAGACGTTCGCCGCGTCCTTCGGGATCTGTCTGCTGGTGACCATCGCCGCCACGCTCGGCCCGTCGCTCGGGTCGCTGCGCAAGCCCGAGCCGGCGATCATCGCCCGGCTGGTTGCGGAGTGAGCGCGGGCGCGGTCACGGGAAGCTCGACCCGGACCGTCCAGCGTCCCTGATCGGGGCCGGCGGCGAAGGTACCGCCGCACAGCTCGACCCGCTCCCGGATGCCCTGCAGTCCCCAGCCGGTCGTGCCCGGGGTGGACGCGGCACCCGGCAGCGGGCTGGTCACCGTCAGCGCCACCGCGTCCGGCTGGACGTGGAGGCGGTAGCGGCAACTCGACCCGGGCGCGCTGTGCCGCAGGATGTTGGTGGTGGCCTCCTGCATCACCCGGGACAGCATGCGCTGGGTCTCGGGTGCCAGCGTCGCCACCGACGGATCGATCCGCAGCTCGGGATCGAAGCCGTTCTCGCGCAGCCGGGCCGCCATCGCCGCGCCGCTGCGCAGCGGGTTGGCCAGCGGAACCGGGTCGGCCTCGGCGGTCCGCAGTTCGTGCAGCAGGATCGCCAGTTCGTCGGCCGCCGTGGTGGTGTCCTGCCGGATCCGTCCGAGATGATCGCGCAGCGCCGTCGGATCGTCGCTGTCGGCGGCGGCCATGATCTGCATGGCGATCAGGGTGAGCTGGTGCCCCACCACGTCGTGCAGTTCGCGGGCGGCCTCGGTGCGCTCCTGTTCGATGGCTCGGTCGCGTTCCCGGCGCAGCCGGCGCAGGTTCGCCGTGGAGGTGAGGTGAGCGTGGCGCAGCGTGCCGACGGTCAGGCCGCAAGCGAAGCCGGCGATGGCGACGACCATCATCAAGGTCAGTGCGGCTTGGGGGAGCCCGTGCCAGGGGATCACCACCGCCCAGAACGCGACGAACACGCCGACCGTGAGCCACAGGCCGCGGACGCCGAATCGGGCGCCGGCCAGTGCGGCCAGCAGGCCGGCGGCGATGCTGTGCCAGAGCCCACCCGGGTCGGCGACGGCGCCGATGACCAGCGCGACAGCGGCGAGGGCGGCCGCCGTCCGGGGCCGGACCAGGATGACCGCGATCCAGCCCAGCACGCCCAGACCGACCGCCGCCAGCGGCCACCCGTCGGCCGCCTGCGGCAGGAACCGGGTCGCCAGCGCCACCAGCGCGGCGCAGACGACCAGGCGTCCCTGGATGGAGGTCAGCGCGGCGCGCCGGCTCCGCCTCCGCCCGGACGCCGGACGCGCCGGCTCCGCCGCGGGTGCGTCGGCGCTGCG
>NZ_JASGDE010000058.1:0-3915 GCF_047607385.1 Micropruina sp. | reverse complement strand
GTTGCGCCTGCCGGTTACCCCGCCTGCCGGCTGCCGCGTCGTCCGGCGGACGTCTCCCCGGCGGGCGCAAGGCCTCAGGCTTGCCGTCGGAGGCTATGAGGGTGACGGCGTGCCTTCTGCCTCTCCGACAGCGCCGGGTCCCAGGCTCTAGGCTTGGCGGTGCAGACCCGGCAACCCCGTCCCTGCCCCGCCCCCGTTCGCCGACGGCGGCGCCCGCAGCCCACCGCCAGCGATCCGAGAGGAGCCCGGAGATGGCCGACCCGTCCGCGACCCGGCGGCGGAAGCTCCGGCGCGACATCGTCGGAGACCGGCGCCGCGGCGCGATCGTCGATCTGCTGACGGCTCAGCCGTCCCAGGTCTCGGTCGGCGACCTGGCCGATCAGTTCGGGGTGTCACTCGCCACCATCCGGCGCGACCTGTCCGACCTGGAAGAGCAGAACCTGATCACCCGCACCTACGGCGGGGCCGCGCTGGCACCGCCCCGGACCGAGCTGGACATGCGGGAGCGCGAGCTGGTCAACGCCGAGGCGAAGAAGGCGATCGGCGGCTGGGCCGCCCAGGTGATCGAGGACGACGAGGTGGTGATCCTCGACGCCGGCTCGACGACCGAGCAGATCGCGGTCTACCTGGGCAACCGGCCGGTCACCGTGGTGACCAACGGGCTCCGGGTGATCAACCGACTGGTCAACCACGACCTGGTCCGGGTGCTGGTGCTCGGCGGCGCGCTGCGCGGGTTCAACGAGACCATTCACGGCGGCGAGGCCGAAGCCATGCTGCGCCGCATCTACGCCCGGCGAGCCTTCGTCGGCGCCGACGCCCTCGACCCGGTGCGGGGGGTCGCCTCACGGACCTACGAGCAGTCCCGGCTGAAGTCGTTGATGATCGAGAACGCCGCCGAGCTCTACGTGGTGGCCGACGCCTCCAAGCTCGCCGAGAGCAGCTTCAACTATTGGACGCCGCTGCCGCGGCAATGGACGCTGGTCACCAGCGGCGACGCCCCGATCGACTACCTGTCGGCCCTGCAGGCCGCCGGCGCCACCCCGGTGCTCTGCCGCTGAACCACGCCGCGTCCCCGCCCCCGCTCGGCAGTGCGGAACGGAGAACTACGATGGTCCCGGCTCGGTCAGAGGAGGCGGCCATGACAACGATCAGTCGCAGCAGTTGGGACACCAACCAGGATCGCCCCGGAAGTCCCGAACGACGACAGCCGCTCGAGCTGATCTGGGCCCGCTACACCGGCGGCATCCCCCGTCCCGACACCGACCTGGCCGCGGCGGTCGAGGAAGCCAAGAGCGGCGACGGCTACATCTGGATCGGCCTGCACAACCCCAGCGAGCAGACCATGGGACGCCTCGGCGGCCAGCTCGGCCTGCACGAACTGGCCATCGAGGACGCCGTGCACGGGCATCGCCGATCCAAGCTGGAACGCTTCGACGAGCACCTGTTCTTCGTGGTCTCCACCGTCGCCTACCAGGAGCGGGACGCCGACGCGCCGCCGGAAATCGTCACCACCGGCGAGCTGATGGTGTTCCTCGGCGACTGGTACGCGATGACGTCCCGGCACAGTGGACCGTCCCGGATGCCGGAGGTGCGGGCGCTGGTCGAGCAGGAATCCGACGACATGCCGCGCGGCCCGTCCCGGGTGCTCTACTCCTGCCTGTCGGTGGCGATCGACGACTTCGAGCGGGTCGCCGAACAGATGGAGGACGACGTCGAGGACTGCGAGCAGCTGGTCTTCGGCGACCGCCGCGAGCCCGACCTGGAACGGACCTATCAGATCAAGCGGGAACTGATCGAGTTCCGGCGCTGCGTCGCCCCGCTCTGCGCACCGTTGACCGCGCTCTACACCCGCGAGTTCGGTCAGATCCACGACAACGCCAAGCCGTACTTCCGCGAGCTCGCCGATCGCGTCCAGGCCGTCCGGGAGACCGTGATGGCGCTGGAGGACCAGCTGACCAACATCTTGCAGACGGCGCTGGCCCGGGCCAGCTTCGACGACAACCGGGACATGCGGAAGATCTCCTCCGCGGTGGCGATCGTGGCGGTGCCCACCACCTTGGGCGCGATCTACGGGATGAACTTCGACAACATCCCGGAGCTGCACTGGGGCCAGGGCTACTACGTGGTGATGGCGATGAACGTGATCGGGATGACCGTGCTGTACTTCCTGTTCCGGAAATTCAAGTGGCTGTAGACCCGCAGGCCGAGCCTGTCCCGGTCATGGCCGGACGAGCCTGTCGAGGCCGTCCCATCCCTCACTGGTCGAGCTTGTCGGGGCCTCGTCCTCCGGCGACCGATCCGACCCGCTAACCTCACGCTCGTGAACGCACCTACGAAGACGAAGGTGGTCCTCGACGAGTCGAAGATCCCCACCCACTGGTACAACATCGTCGCCGACCTGCCGGAGGCGCCGCCGCCTCCGCTGCACCCCGGCACCCGCGAGCCGCTCACCCCGGCCGACCTGGAGCCGCTGTTCCCGATGGGGCTGATCGCGCAGGAGGCCAGCACCGAGCGCTGGATCGAGATCCCGCAGGAGATCCGCGACATCTACCGGCTGTGGCGTCCGTCGCCGATGATCCGGGCCTGGCGGCTGGAGCAGGAGCTGGGCACCACGGCCCGGATCTACTACAAGTACGAGGGCGCCTCGCCGGTCGGCTCGCACAAGACCAACTCGGCGGTCGCCCAGGCCTACTTCAACAAGCAGGCCGGACGCACCAAGCTCACCACCGAGACCGGTGCCGGGCAGTGGGGTTCGGCGCTGGCCTTCGCCTGCGACGTGTTCGACCTGGAGTGCGAGGTCTGGCAGGTCCGCTCGTCGTACGAGGGCAAGCCGTACCGGCACGTGCTGATGGAGACCTTCGGGGCCACCGTGCACTCCTCGCCGTCCGAGCTGACCCAGGCCGGACGTGCGCTGCGCGAGCGCTTCCCGGACACCAGCGGCTCGCTGGGCATGGCCATCTCGGAGGCGATCGAGGTGGCGGCCGGCGATCCGAACGCGTCCTACTCGCTGGGTTCGGTGCTCAACCACGTGCTGCTGCACCAGAGCGTGATCGGCCAGGAGGCGCTGCTGCAGCTGTCCGAGTTCGACGAGCAGCAGGCGGACGTGGTGTACGGCTGCGCCGGCGGCGGCTCGAACCTGGGCGGGCTGGCGATGCCGTTCCTGCGGGAGAACCTGTACGGCAACACCACGACCCGGCTGGTGGCCTGCGAGCCGAAGGCGGCGCCGTCGCTGACCGAGGGCGAGTACCGCTACGACTTCGGCGACACCGCGGGCATGACCCCGCTGCTGAAGATGTACACCCTCGGCCCCGACTTCGTGCCCGACCCGGTGCACGCCGGCGGGCTGCGCTACCACGGCATGGCGCCGCTGGTCAGCTTCGTGAAGCACCTGGGGTTGATGGACGCGATCGCGATCGGCCAGCGCGAGGCGTTCGCCGCCGGCGTCCTGTTCGCCCGCACCGAGGGCATCGTGCCGGCCTCGGAGTCCAACCACGCCATCGCCGGGGCACTGCGCGAAGCCCGCCAGGCCGCCGCGGACGGTACCTCCCCGGTGATCGTGATCGGCGTCTCCGGGTCCGGCCAGCTCGACCTGCCGGCCTACTCGGAGTTCCTCGCCGGGGAGATGGCCGACAGCTGACACCCGCCGGGCCGGCGCTCGCGTCGGCCCGGTAGAGCCCTGCCTGACTACCTGGGCCCTCCCGCATGTGGGAGGGCCCAGGTAGTTACGCAGGGCTTTACGGCGGGCGTCCCCGAATCGGGCGTCCCCGAATCGGAGAGGTGGCATCGTCCGCGCCGTTACCACCGGCCGGGTGCCCCTTCCTTCCGCTCGCCTAACTATTGGGGGGTCGGTGAATTCAGCGTGCCCCAAATAGTTTGGGGAGCGGAAGGAAGGGCGAGAGTCAGAGGTTCCGGACC
>NZ_JASGDE010000057.1:0-45112 GCF_047607385.1 Micropruina sp. | reverse complement strand
GCCGAGGTGGAGGCCCGGGCCGCCACCCTGCGCGCCGAGCCGGCCCCGGGTGCCGTGGTCGAGTCCCGCGCCGTCCCGGTCGACCGGGTCGGGCTGTACGTGCCGGGCGGGCTCGCGCCGCTGGCGTCCTCGGTGCTGATGAACGTGGTGCCCGCCCAGGTGGCCGGGGTGCCGTCGATCGCGGTGGCGTCCCCGCCGCAGGCCGACTTCGGCGCCCTGCCGCATCCCACCATCCTGGCCGTCTGCGCCCTGCTCGGCGTGGACGAGGTGTACGCCGTCGGCGGCGCGCAGGCGATCGCCATGTTCGCCCACGGCGTCGACGACCTGTGCGCACCCGTCGACCTGGTCACCGGTCCTGGCAACATCTACGTGGTGGCCGCCAAGCGGCTGCTCCGCGGCAAGGTCGGCATCGACTCCGAGGCCGGCCCCACCGAGATCGCGATCCTGGCCGACGACAGCGCCGACGCGCGGTTCGTGGCCGCCGACCTGATCTCGCAGGCCGAGCACGACCCGTTGGCCGGAGCCGTGCTGGTCACCGATTCCGTCGGATTGGCGGACGCCGTCCGCGCCGAGCTCGAGCCGCAGGTCGCAGCGACCACCCACAGCGAGCGGATCCGCACCGCGCTCGCCGGGCAACAGTCGGCGATCGTGCTGGTCGACGACCTGAACCAGGGCCTGGACGTGGTCAACGCCTACGCCGCCGAGCACCTCGAGATCCACACCCGGGACGCCCGCGCCGTCGCCGGACGGGTCCGCAACGCCGGGGCGATCTTCGTCGGCCCCTGGGCGCCGGTCTCGCTCGGCGACTACAGCGCGGGCAGCACCCACGTGCTGCCGACCGCCGGCTGCGCCTGCCACTCGTCCGGGCTGAACGTGAACAGCTTCCTCAAGCACGTGCACGTCATCGACTACTCCCGCGAGGCCCTCCTCGAGGTGGCGAGCGTCGTCGAGACCTTCGCGGCCGCCGAGAACCTGCCCGCCCACGGCGCCGCGGTGACCGTGCGCCGCGAGCCGGTCCCGGCCGGCGCCGTCCGATCCACGTCCGACCAGGAGTCGAACCGATGAAGCCGAACCCGTCGCTGGCCGATCTGCCGCTGCGTCCGGAGCTGATCGGCGAAGAGCCCTACGGGGCGCCGCAGCTGGACGTCCCGGTGTGCCTGAACGTCAACGAGAACCCGTTCCCGCCCAACGCCGAGATCGCCGCCGACATGGCCGCCGCGATCACCGCCGGAGCGACCGGGCTGAACCGCTACCCGGACCGGGAGGCCACCGGGCTGCGCACCGCGCTGGCCACGTATCTCGGGCACGGGCTGACCATCGAGAACATCTGGGCCGCGAACGGCTCCAACGAGGTGATGACCCACCTGCTGGGCGCCTTCGGCGGCCCCGGACGCACCCTGCTCAGCTTCACCCCCACCTACTCGATGTACCCCGAGTACGCCCGCAACACCCACACCCGCTACGTCACGGCGCCGCGCCACGACGACTACAGCCTGGACGCCGACCTGATCGGCTCCGCGATCGCCGAGCACGACGCCGGCGTGGTGATCATCACCACGCCGAACAACCCGACCGGCACCCCGACCGCGCTGCAGGTGATCGCAGAGGTGTTGGCGCACACCGACGCGGTCGTGGTGGTCGACGAGGCCTATCAGGAGTTCTCCCGGCACCCCGAGCAGACCGCGCTCACCCTGCTGCCGCGGTTCGGCAACCTGATCGTCAGCCGCACCATGAGCAAGGCGTTCGCCCTGGCCGGCGGACGGGTCGGCTACTTCGCCGCGGCCCCGGCGATCGTGGACGCCTGCCGCATCGTCCGGCTGCCCTACCACCTGTCGGCGCAGACCCAGATTGTCGCCGAGACCGCGCTGCGGCATGCCGACTTCCTACTCGGCCAGGTCGACCAGCTGCGCCGCACCCGCGACGAGATGCTGGTCCGGCTGCCGGAACTCGGCGTCGAGGTGATCGACTCCGACGCTAACTTCTGCCTGTTCGGCGCCTTCGCCGACCGGCACGATGTCTGGCAGCGGCTGCTCGATCGCGGGGTGCTCATCCGGGAGACCGGACCAGCGGGCTGGCTACGGGTTTCGGTGGGGACACCGGAAGAGACCGAGACGTTCTACACGGCCCTGGCCGAGGTACTGGAGGAGATCCGATGACGGCACGCACCGCGGTGGTGGAGCGCAGCACCAGCGAATCGAGCGTTCGGGTGGGGGTGAACCTGGACGGCACCGGCACGTCCACGATCAGCACCGGCGTCGGCTTCTACGACCACATGCTGACCGCGCTGTCCAAGCATTCGCTGATCGACCTGGAGGTCAGCACCACCGGCGACCTGCACATCGACGGCCACCACAGCGTCGAGGACACCGCGATCGCGCTCGGCGCGGCGGTGAAGCAGGCGCTCGGCGACAAGCGCGGCATCGTCCGGTTCGGCGACGCCACCGTCCCGCTGGACGAGGCCCTCGCGCACGCGGTGGTGGACGTCGCCGGACGTCCCTACGCGGTCTGCTCGGGCGAACCGGACGGCCAGGTCTACGCGCTGATCGGCGGCTCGGGCGTGCCCTACGCCGGGTCGATGACCTACCACGTGATGGAGTCGTTCGCGATCAACGCCGGCATCTGCCTGCACCTGCGGCTGCTGGCCGGACGCGACCCGCACCACATCGTCGAGGCGCAGTTCAAGGCGGTCGCCCGGGCGCTGCGGATCGCGGTAGCGATCGACCCGCGGGTGGCGGACGCGATCCCGTCCACCAAGGGCTCGCTGTGACCGAGCCGCGGGTCGTCGTCCTCGACTACGGCTCCGGCAACCTGCACTCGGCGACCCGGGCGCTGCGCGCCGCCGGCGCCGAGGTCGTGCTCACCGCGGACGCCGACGCGGCGCTGGCGGCGGACGGCCTGGTGGTGCCCGGCGTCGGTGCCTTCGCGGCCTGCATGGCGGGGCTGGAGGCCGTCGGCGGGCCGGCGGTGATCCGCGAGCGACTGGCGAGCGAGCGTCCGGTGCTGGGCATCTGTGTCGGTCACCAGGTGTTGTTCGGCCATGGTGTCGAGCACGGTCTGGACGCCGCCGGCGTCGGCGTCCTGCCCGGCGTGGTGGAGCGGCTGACCAGCGCCCGGCTACCGCATATGGGGTGGAACACGGTCGACGCCCCGGACGATTCGAGGCTGTTCGCCGGCCTGGCCGGGCAGCGCTTCTACTTCGTGCACTCCTACGGCGTCCGATCCGGCGCCGACCTGCCCGGCGACGCCACGATCACCTGGGCCGAACACGACGGCGACCGGTTCATCGCCGCGGTGGAGCACGGGACGCTCTCCAGCACCCAGTTCCACCCGGAGAAGTCCGGTCAGGCCGGCGCGGCGCTGCTGCGCAACTGGATCGCCACCCTCGGCTGACGGTGGGACGAGGGGACGGTTCTTTTCGTCCCACGGATGGAGTTCGGGTCGACCGGGGAGGGACGAGAACCGTCCCCCTCCTGCCCCGGCGTTTCGACGGGGTAGGCATCCGGCAGCTCCGGCGGCACACTGAGGCATGGAACTCGACACCGACGCATTGGTCGCCGCCGCCACGGACAACGGCTTCACTGGGGCGATCCGGGTGGAGGCGGCCGGGGAGTGCCTGTTCGAGCAGGCCTTCGGTCTGGCCGACCGGGCCCACGGGATCCCGAACACGGCCGAGACCCAGTTCGGCATGGCCAGCGGGTCGAAGACCTTCACCGCGCTCGCGGTGTTGTCCCTGGTGGCGGACGGCATCATGAGCCTCGACGATCCGGCGCGCCGCTGGCTCGGCACCGACCTGCCGCAGATCGACGATGCCGTCACCGTGCGGCACCTGCTCGGCCATCGGTCCGGGGTCGGCGAATATCTCGACGACGACGCCGACCTCGACGCGTACCTGCTGCCCGGCAGCATGCACAGCTACACCTCGCCCGAGGATTTCGTGCCCCTGCTGGACCTGCCGATGCAGGCCGAGCCCGGCGCCGAGTTCTTCTACAACAACGGCGGTTTCGTGCTGCTCGGGCTGCTCGCCCAGCGGGCGTCCGGCGTCCGCTACCAGGACCTGGTACGCCAGCGCGTGCTGCGGCCCGCGGGTCTGCAGCGCACCGACTTCCTGCGCTCCGACGAGCTGCCCGGCTCGGCCGCGCTCGGCTACCTGTACCCGGACAGCCTGCGCAGCAACATCTTCCACCTGCCGATCGAGGGCAGCGCGGACGGCGGCGCCTACATCACCGTCGGCGACGCCCGGCGGTTCTGGCTGGCGCTGGCCGCGGGGGCGATCGTGCCGCTGGAACTGGTCGAGGAGATGACCACGCCGGTGCCCGGTCACGATGCCGAATGGCCGTACGGCTTGGGGTTGTGGTTGCCGACGCCGGGTGGCGTGTGGGCGATGGTGGGTGCGGACGCCGGCGTCGAGATGAAGAGCGAGCACGTGCCGGCCCACGACCTGACCTGGACGGTGCTGGCCAACGAGTCGGACAAGGCCGGCCCGATGATGCGGCACCTGCGGCTCTGGCGCGAGGACGTCCTCGGCTGATTTCGTTCGTCGAGCTTGTCGGGACCAGGTCGTCGGTCGAGATTGTCGAGACCCAGGCCGTCGGTCGAGCTTGTCGAGACCCCCTGGCGACGGTTTCGACATGCTCAACCAGCGGTGCTCAGGTTGGCCGAGTTCCCGGTTTCGACAAGCTCGACCAGCGATGCAGCGACTGTGCCTCACAGGACGTCCATCCTCAGCTATTGACAAACAATATTGTCGAATTGCACCCTGGTGCCATGCCAGCCGCAGCGATGGAACTCCTTCACCAGGACGGACAGGTGAAGGCTGCGCTCGCGCCGATCCGCCGGCAGTTGCTCGAACTGCTGTGCGAGCCGGCGTCCGCCACCGAACTCGCCCGGCAGACCGGGCTGTCCCGGCAGAAGCTGAACTACCACCTGCGGGTGCTGGAGCGCGCCGGGCTGGTCGAGCTGGTGGAGACCCGGCAACGCCGCGGCTGCGTCGAACGGGTGCTGCGGGCCAGCGCCGACCAGCTGGTGGTCGATCCGGGCATCCTGGCGCCGGGGGAGCGGCTGCGGTCCCGTGACCGCTACGCCGCCGAACACCTGGTGGACGCCGCATCGGACGTCGTCCGCACCGTCTCGCGGCTGCGCGCCGGTGCCGAGTCGGCGCAGAAGCGGCTGCTCACCTTCACCGTCGAGGCCGAGGTGACCTTCGGGCAGCCGGCCGACGTGCACGCCTTCGCCGATGCGCTCGCCGCATCGGTCGCCGAACTGGCCGAACGATTCGGCTCCGACCAGGGACAACGATTCAGCCTGCTGATCGGCGGGCATCCGGCAACGAGAGAGGACCACGACCATGACTGACGATCGACCGGTGATCGAGGTGACCATCGCCGCCCCGGTGGAGGCGGTGTGGGCCAGCCTGCGCGACCCCGTGCTGATCCGGCGCTGGCACGGCTGGCACTACGACGGCCTGGACGAAGAGATCGCGATGATCTTCGGCACCGAGGGCGCCGACGACGAGGCGCACGTCCTGAACGCCAACGCGGGCGATCGCTTCGAGGTGGACGCCGTCCCCGGCGGCACCCGGGTCCGGGTCACCCGTGCGCCGTACCTGCCCGACGAGGCGTGGAGCGCCTACTACGACGACATCACCGAGGGCTGGAAGTCGTTCCTGCAGCAACTGCGGTTCATGCACGAGCGGCACCCCGGCGAGGACCGGCGCACCATCTTCCTGATGGCCCGCGGCGAACCGGACGCGCCCGAGCGGCTGCGGGGCTCGGTGCCGGCCCGCGCGGGTGAGCTCTGGTACGCCGCCGAGCGGCAGCGCGGAGTGCTCTTGCCCGACCTCGGCCCCGGGCTGCTGATCACCGTCGCCAAGGAACCCGCCACCGACGAGACCGGCACGAGCTTCGTGGACGCCTCCGCGATCGTCACCTGCTACGGGCTGGACGACGATCAGTTCGCCGCCGAGCAGGCGCGCTGGACGGCGTGGTGGGCCAGCGCCTACCCCGAGACGGCGCCGGCGCCCGCCTGAGGTCGCCCCGCGTCGGCCGAGCCTCGTTGGTCGAGCTTGTCGAGACCTCTACGGGTGTCGACAGGCTCGACCAGCGATGGGTGGGCCGCGCAGGACCAAGGCCCCTCGGGCTTCGACGAACTCGCCCAGCGATCGCTCGCCGATAGAACCCGGCGTCCGCGGCAGGCCCTAGACTCACCAGCGCCCCGGCCCGCCGACCACCGAATGTGAGTTGCCCGATGTCCCTCGACGTGAACGCCCTGCGTGCCCGCTTTCCCTCGCTGACAACGGGCGTCGCGCACTTCGACGGACCGGGCGGGACGCAGACGCCGATCGAGGTGGGCGAGGCCATCGCCCGCACGATCACCGGACCGCTGTCCAACCGGGAGACGATCACGCTGGCCGAGCGGAACGCCGATTCCGCCGTCGCGGAGTTCCGGACGGCGTTCGCGGACCTGCTCGGCTCACAGCCCGGCGGCATCGTGCACGGCCGCAGCGCCACCCAGCTCACCTACGACTTCTCCCGGGCGCTGGCCAAGACCTGGCGTCCCGGCGACCAGATCGTGGTCTCCCAGCTCGACCACGACTGCAACGTCCGGCCCTGGGTGCAGGCCGCCGAACACGCCGGCATCGACGTCCGCTGGCTGCGGCTCGACCCGGCCAGCGCCGAACTCGACCTATCCGACCTGGACGAGGTGGTCAACGACCGCACCCGGTTGGTCGCCGTCGCCGCGGCGTCCAACCTGCTCGGGACGAAGCCGCCGGTGGCCACCATCGCGGCTCGGGCTCATGCCGTCGGAGCCCTGGTCTACGTGGACGGCGTGCACTACGCCGCGCACACCGCGATCGACCGGAGGGCGCTGGGGGCGGACTTCTTCGTCTGCTCGCCGTACAAATTCTTCGGACCGCACTGCGGGGTGCTGGCCGCCGATCCGGAACTGCTGGACGGCATCCATCCGGACAAGCTGGCACCGTCCACCGACGCGGTCCCGGAGCGCTTCGAACTGGGCACCCTGCCCTACGAGATCCTGGCCGGCGCCACCGCGGCGGTCGACTTCATCGCCGGTCTCGCGTCCGAGGGCGGCAGCCGCCGGGAACGGATCGTCGCCGCCAATGAACTCGTCGACCAGCACGAGCTCCGGCTGCGGCGCCGGATCGAGGACGGCCTGGCCGGCTTCGGCGAGCGGGTGAGGCTGCACTCCCGGGCGCAGGACCGGACGCCGACCCTGTTCGTCACCTTCGCCGACCGGGACCCGGCGGACGCCTACCGCTTCCTCGCCGCGCGCGACATCGCTGCCCCGGCGGGCACTTTCTACGCCTACGAGCCGGCCCGGGCGCTCGGTGTGACCAGCGGGCTGCGGGTCGGTCTGGCCCCGTACAACACCGACGCCGAGATCGATCGGCTGTTGGACGGAC
Source organism: Micropruina sp. (assembly GCF_047607385.1). GTDB lineage: Bacteria > Actinomycetota > Actinomycetes > Propionibacteriales > Propionibacteriaceae > Micropruina. The sequence goes on along the minus strand of NZ_JASGDE010000057.1, from coordinate 37,692 downwards.
TGGACGCCTTCCTCCGCTGATCCAGGCGTCGTCTCGCTGGTTGAGCTTGTCGAAACCGTTGTCAGAGCGGTCTCGGCAAGCTCGACCAGCGAATGATCGGCACTGCCTGATCCAGTGAGGACGGTTCTCGAGAACCGTCCCCGAACCGTTCAGGAACCGTCCCCGAAAGGGTCCTCAGCCGCCCGCGGAACGTTGCACCGCCGCGCACTCGCCCGCCGAGCCTCTAGAGTCGAGCACCGTGACCGCACTGACTTTGTTCCCCGCCGTCGACATCCAGAACGGCCAGGCCGTCCAGCTCACCCAGGGGGTGGCCGGCTCCGAGAAGGTGTTCGGCGACCCGCTGGCCGCCGCGCTGCGCTGGCAGGACGCGGGCGCCGAATGGCTGCACCTGGTCGACCTGGACGCTGCCTTCGGACGTGGGTCGAACGCGGACCTGATCGCTTCGATCATCGCCGAGCTGAGCCTGAAGGTCGAGCTGTCCGGCGGCCTGCGTGACGACGCCAGCCTGGAACGGGCGCTGGCCACCGGCTGTCGGCGGATCAACATCGGCACCGCCGCTCTGGAGAACCCGGAGTGGTGCGAGCGGGTGATCGCCGAGCACGGCGACCGGATCGGCATCGCCATCGACGTGAAGGGATCCCGGCTCGCCGCCCGCGGCTGGGTCCGTGAGGGCGGGGACTGGGCCGAGGCCGTCGACCGGCTGTCGGCGGCCGGCTGCTCGGCGTTCGTGGTGACCGACGTGAACTCCGACGGCATGCTCACCGGCCCCAACCTCGACCTGCTGCGCGCGGTCTGCGCGCGCACCGACGCCGAGGTGATCGCCTCCGGCGGCATCGCCCGGCTGGACGATCTGGTCGCGCTGCGCGGACTGGTCCCGGCCGGTGTTACCGGCGCGATCATCGGCACCGCGCTCTACGTCGGCAACTTCACCCTTCAGGATGCACTGGCTGTTGCCGGTGGATGAGCCCGACTAGATTTGGGGCAAGGAGGCGACGATGCCCATACCGGCCAAGAGCCATGGCTGCACGTGGCACTGGCTGTCCCAGCAGGATCTCCCCGAGATCGCCGGCCTGATCGCGGCCGAGGAACATTTCGGCGACGCCACCCACCACCACGACCTGCCGGCTCTGGAGGCGGCGGTGGCCCGGGGCGTCGTCCGCGAGACGTCCACCGGCGTGGTGCTGCGCAAGCCCAGCGGCACGCTGATCGCCTACGCCTGGATCCGGTTGCCGGACGCCGGCGAGGCGGCCAATCGGTTGCGGCTGCACGGCGGCTGCCACCCGGCGTGGCGGGACGAGGGCGTCCAGGAGACCATGCTGCGCTGGCAGATCGAACGTGCCGAGGAATGGCAGCTGGAGCAGGACGAGCCCGAACCGGTCGAGCTGTCGATGCTGATCTCCGGCGGCAACCTGTTCCTGGCCGAGACGCTGTCCGACTGCGGTTTCCGGCCGCAGCGCTGGTACCACGCCATGCGCCGCAACCTCGCCGACCGGCTGCCGGACGGCCGCGGTCCGCTCGAGGTCGGGATGGAGCCGTTCGGGGCGTACTGGAGCGAGCCGGTGCGACAGCTCTATAACGAGACGGTGAGCCATCCCGAGGATCGGCTGGAACCGGACGCCTGGGAGTGGGGCCTGGCCAGCGCCGGCATCCGGGACTACTGGTCGTGGGTCGCCGTGGTCGGCGGCGAGCCGGTCGGCTGGGTTTTGAACGCCGAGACCAGCCTGGCCGGGGAACTCGCCGGCTGGACCGAGTATCTGGGTGCTCGGCCGCAATGGCGCAACCGCGGCCTGTACCGGACGCTGCTGGCCCGCAGCCACGACTCCTTCGTCGAGGCCGGCCTGGCCACCGCCGGGATCGGCATCGAAACCGACTCCGACCAGGGCGCGCGGCCCTACGCGGAGCTCGGGTACACCAGCGTCGACTCGATGGTCTGGTACGTGCACCAGCTCGGGCTGGATACAATCGGGGCCGCGCACACGGACGAGCAGCAGATGGGACGTACATGAGCGGGCACTCCAAATGGGCCACCACCAAGCACAAGAAGGCAGCGATCGACGCCAAGCGAGGCAAGCTCTTCGCGAACCTGATCAAGAAGATCGAGGTGGCGGCGCGCGTCGGCGGCGGTGATCCCGGCGGAAACCCGACCCTGTACGACGCCATCCAGAAGGCGAAGAAGAACTCGGTCCCCAACGACAACATCGATCGCGCCGTCAAGCGTGGCTCCGGCGTCGGCGGCGAGGCGGTCGACTACACCGAGATCATGTACGAGGCCTACGGCCCGGGCGGCGTGGCGATCCTGATCGAATGCCTGACCGACAACCGGAACCGTTCGGCGTCCGACGTAAAGGTGGCGGTGACCCGCAACGGCGGCACCATGGCCGACGTCGGCTCGGTGTCGCGGATCTTCGACCGCAAGGGCATCGTCGAGGTGGCCAAGACCCAGGGCGGGCGGCAGCTCGACGAGGACGACCTGCTCGAGGCCACCCTGGACGCCGACCCCGAGGACGTCTCGGACGAGGGCGAGACCTTCAAGGTGATCTCCGACCCGAGCGCCGTGGTCGAGGTGCGCAAGGCCGTCCAGGACGCCGGCTACGACTACGAGTCGGCCGAGGTCCAGTTCGTCCCGCAGTACACCCAGGCGATCGACGCCAAGGAGTCCGCCGAGAAGCTGTTCAAGCTGCTCGACGCGATCGAGGACGTCGACGACGTGCAGACCGTGTACTCCAACGAGGACGTCCCCGAGGCGGTGCTCGCCGAGCTGGAGTGACCAGCCGTCGCAGGGGATCGCGCTCGGCGAAAGCCAGGATCTTGTGCCCGAGGCGGTGCCCGCCGAGTGGGAGTGACTGATCGTCGCAGGGGATCGCGCTCGGCGAACGCTGGGATCTTGTGCCCCGATGCGGTGCTCGCCGAGTTGGAGTGTCCAGTCGTCGCAGGGATCGCGCTCGGCGAACGCTGGGATCTTGTGCCCCGATGCGGTGCTCGCCGAGTTGGAGTGTCCTGTCGTCGCAGGGGATCGCGCTCGGCGGACGCTGGGATCTTGTGCCCCGATGCGGTCGCCGAGTTGGAGTGACCAGCCGTCCCGGTCACCTGGGCGTCCCGTCAGCCCGCGTCCCGTGCTCATCTCGGGATCTCGGCGCCCGCAATCAGGTGGCACGCCCGGGGACGGTTCTTTGTTCACCGTTGGGCGAGCTTGTCGAGCCCCGCTCCACAATCTGGCAGCGGCGATCTCGACATCGCCGTCCGGTGGAGGGAAACCTGCCCGATTTCGCGTCACGACACTAAATCGGCGAGGTTTGCCTCCATCCGTGAGCGATGTCGAGATGGCCGGCCCCGTAAGGCCGCGGGCATCCAGGTGGTGGTGGAGATTTCCCTCCACCGGACGGCGATGTCGAGATGGCTGGCCCGGTAAGGCCGGGCATCCAGGTGGTGTCGGCGAGGTTTCCCTCCACCGGACGGCGATGTCGAGATCGCCGGCACCGCGGATACGGGCGGTGGCGTCGCGGTAGTGCCCGCCACGTAGGGCCCGCCAATGGCAAGGACCAGCGGCACGCCCGCCCGGTTACCTGGCCGGGCGTCCGACGTCCACTAGTATCCGAACATCTGTTCGGCTGACCGGGAGTTCATCGGCATGCGTGTTCTGGGCGTCGACCCGGGCCTGACCCGCTGTGGCGTGGGCGTGGTGGACGGTGTGGTGGGCCGCACCCCGACGCTGGTCGAGGCCGGGGTGATCCGCACCCCGTCGGACGCCGACCTGGCGCTGCGGCTGCTGGCCATCGAGGCCGGCTTGGAGGAGTGGATCGGACGGCACCGTCCCGACGTGGTCGCGGTCGAGCGGGTGTTCAGCCAGCACAACACGATGACGGTGATCGGCACCGCCCAGGCCGCCGGCGTGGCGCTGCTGGTCGCGGCGCGTCACCGGCTGCCGGTGCGGCAGCACACCCCGAGCGAGGTGAAGGCGGCGATCACCGGTTCCGGACGCGCCGACAAGGCCCAGATCGGGGCCATGGTGACCCGGGTGCTGCGGCTGGCCGAGGCGCCGAAGCCGGCCGACGCCGCGGACGCGGTGGCACTCGCGGTCTGTCAGCTGTGGCGCGGGGCCGGGCAGGCTCGGCTCGCCGCCGCGGTGGAGGCCGAGCGCCGTCAGCAGCACGGGAGCCGTCAGCAACACAGGAGAGGTGCATGATCGCCCAACTCAGCGGGACCGTGATCGCCGCCGGCGCCACCTGGGTGGTGCTCGATCTGAACGGCTTCGGCGTCCGTACCCTGTGCACGCCGGCGACGGCGTCCGCGGTGCGCGTCGGGCAGCCCGCCACGCTGGCCACTTCGCTGGTGGTGCGCGAGGATTCGCTCACCCTCTACGGCTTCGCCGACGCCGACGAGCGGGACTGCTTCGAGCTCGTCCAGTCGGCCAGCGGGATCGGTCCCAAGATCGCCCAGGCCGTGGTCTCGGTGCTCAGCCCGGATGCCCTGCGCGCCGCGATCGCCGCCGAGAACATCAGCGCACTGACCAAGGTGCCCGGCATCGGCGTCAAGGGTGCCCAGCGGCTGGTGATCGAGTTGAAGGACAAGATCAACATCCTGGCCGCGGTCACCGACCCGGCCACCGCGGCGGCGTCCGTGCCCGCGCAGTGGCGCGACCAGGTCAAGGGCGGCCTGGAGGGCCTGGGCTGGTCGTCCCGGGACGCCGACAAGGCCTGCGACACCGTCGCCCACCTGGTCGACGACGATCCGGCCACCCCGGTCGCGGTGCTGATGCGGGCCGCGCTCCGTAGCCTGGCCAAGTGAGGGCCGGCCAAGTGAGCGAGATGAGCGGACGGGGCGCGACGACGTGAGCCATGAGACCGACGAGGTGATGGATCCGCACGTCCACGACGGCGAGGCGTTGGCGGAATCGGCGCTGCGGCCCGGCAGCCTGGCCGAGTTCGCCGGCCAGCCGCGGGTCAGCGACCAGCTGGGGCTGGTGCTGGACGCCGCCCGGCACCGCGGTTCGGTGCCCGACCACGTGCTGCTGTCCGGCCCGCCCGGGCTGGGCAAGACCACGTTGGCGATGATCATCGCCGCCGAGGTCGGCTCGCCGATCCGGATCTCCTCGGGCCCCGCCATCCAGCACGCCGGTGACCTGGCCGCGATCCTGTCCGGACTGACCGAGGGGGAGGTCTTCTTCCTCGACGAGATTCACCGCATGTCGCGGCCCGCCGAAGAGATGCTCTACCTGGCCATGGAGGATTTCCGGGTCGACGTGGTGGTCGGCAAGGGCCCCGGGGCGACCGCGATCCCGCTGGAGATTCCGCCGTTCACCCTGGTCGGCGCCACCACCCGGGCCGGCCTGCTGCCCGGACCGCTGCGCGACCGGTTCGGCTTCACCGCCCAGCTCGACTTCTACGACACCGAGGCGCTGCGCTCGATCGTCCGTCGCTCGGCGGGCCTGCTCGGCATCGCCCTGGAGCGCGGCACGGACGAGGTGATCGCCTCCCGCTCCCGGGGCACGCCGCGGATCGCGAACCGGCTGCTGCGCCGCGTCCGGGACTATGCGCAGGTGCGGGCCGACGGACGGCTGACCACCGCCGTGGCCAAGGCCGCCCTGGAGCTGTACGAGGTGGACGAGCTGGGCCTGGACCGGCTGGACCGCTCGGTGCTGTCGGCGTTGTGCGAACGCTTTGGCGGTGGTCCGGTCGGGTTGTCCACGCTGGCCATGGCGGTGGGGGAGGAGCGCGAGACCGTCGAGGAGGTCGCCGAGCCGTTCCTCGTCCGGCAAGGATTCTTGATGCGGACGCCGCGCGGACGGGTGGCCACCGGTCGGGGTTGGGCGCATCTCGGCCTGGCCATGCCGAACGCTGCCGAGCCCGAGCTGTTCGGCACCGACGGCTGACGTCGAACGGCAGCCCTTCCCCGCCCACGCCGAGACTCGACCTCGACGCCGGCCGGGCCGCACCGCCACCTGACTGCCTTCGTGGCCCGTCGCTGCCCGCGCGCAGGCAGCGACGTGTCAGGCAGGCAGCGACGGTGTTGAGCCGGGGAGCCAGGAGCCGGCGAGCGGAGCCGGAGACGCGGGTGCTGACGCCCTCGGCCGGCCGAAGAAGCCGCGCCCGGCAGGGTGCCCCCGGCTGGTCGGAATCGGGCAATCCGGACGCCTCGGCTAGAGTTGTGCGTCGGTGGCTGCGCCCACCGCCCAGCCATCTAGCGAAAGAAACCACACATGCCTGACCTGAGCACCCTCCTGATGCTTGTGCTGATGGGGGCCGCGTTCTACTTCCTGCTGATTCGTCCGCAGCAGAAGCGGGCCAAGAAACAGCAGGAGATGACCAACTCGCTGGCGTCGGGCACGCGCGTCATGCTGTCGTCCGGGGTGTTCGGCACCATCCGCCACCTGGGCGAGCGGCAGGCCATCATCGAGATCGCGCCCGGCATCGAGATGACCGTGGTGAAGCAGGCCATCGTCAAGACCCTGACTCCCGAGGACGACGAGTTCGAGTACTCCGACGATCAGCCGGCCGCCGCCGACGACGAGCCGCTGGGTTCGCCCTTCGACAGCATCGAGCCGTCCGACTTCGTCGATCCGAAGCCGTCCGAGTCGCGCGCCGCCGACGACGACCCGACCGATCAGTCCAGCTCGCACAAGTGAGCCGCGGGATCATCACGAGCCGTGGCAACGACAAGTAAGCATCACAGCCATCCGCTGCGCACGCTGATCGTCTTCCTGGCGTTCAGCATCGCCCTGGTCGGGCTGATGGCGCTCGGCGGCGCCTGGACGCCCAAGCTGGGCCTGGACCTGCGCGGCGGCACCACGATCACGCTGACCGCCAGCAACACCACCGGCGAGGGATCGGTCGATCCGGCCAGCCTGGAGCTGGCCCGCACGATCATCCAGCAGCGCGTCGACTCGATCGGTGTCGGCGAGACCGAGGTGACCACCTCCGGCGACCGGCAGATCATCGTCAGCGTTCCCAACGTCCAGCAGGACGAACTGGTCCGCATGGTCGGGCAGACCGCGCAGCTCTACTTCCGCCTGGTCTACGCGAAAGAGGCGGTGACGCCCCAGGTTGAGCCGTCGGCCGAACCCAGCCAGGGCACCGGCGACCCGTCGGTCGAGCCCAGTGCGCAGCCGTCGGCGACGCCGAGCGTCAACCGGCGTCCGCTGCCCAACCTGCCGACCCCGGTTCCCAGCCCGCGTCCGACCGCCCCTGGTGCCACGCCGCTGACCACCCAGCAGGTGCTGGACTGGCAGCCCTCCGAGCGCGATCAGAGCGAGTACACCAGCTACCAGTGCGGAGACCCGTTCCCCGACGTCTCCGACCAGCCGCTGATCACCTGCGACCAGGGCGGCACCACCAAGTACCTGCTGTCGCCCACGGTGATCTCCGGACGCGAGTTGACCTCGGCCGCCGCCGGCATCCCGCAGAACCAGGTGAGCTGGGTGGTGAACCTGGAGTTCAACAGCACCGGCGCGACCACCTTCGAGACGGTCACCCAGGCGATCTCCACCAAGACCAGCCCGCAGAACGAGTTCGCCATCGTCCTCGACGGCGACGTGATCAGCAGCCCGTACGTGAGCAAGGCGATTCCGGGTGGCCGGGCGGAGATCTCCGGCTCGTTCAACCAGCAGAGCGCGACGGAGCTGGCCAACGTGCTGAAGTACGGCGCGCTGCCGCTGGCCTTCGACGTGTCCAGCGTCGACAACGTGTCCGCCAAGCTCGGCGGCGAGCAGCTCGAGGCGGGCATCATCGCCGGCATCATCGGCCTCGCGCTGGTGGTCGCCTACAGCGTGCTGTACTACCGCGCGCTGGCGCTCGTGGTGGTGAGCAGCCTGGTGGTCGCCTTCGGCGTCACCTACGCCTTCATCGTGCTGCTCGGCCAGGCGATGGGCTTCGCCCTCAACCTGCCCGGCGTGGCCGGCCTGATCGTGGCCATCGGCGTCACCGCGGACTCGTTCATCATCTACTTCGAACGAATCCGGGACGAGGTGCGCGACGGTCGCACGCTGCGTACCGCGATCGAGGTCGGCTGGGTGCGTTCCCGGCAGACCATCCTGGTCGCCGACGGGGTGTCGCTGCTGTCGGCCATCGTGCTGTTCATCCTGGCCATCGGCGCGGTCAAGGGCTTCGCCTTCACCCTGGGCCTGACCACCCTGATCGACCTCGCGGTGGTGTTCTGGTTCACCAAGCCGCTGGTGTCGGTGCTGGGCCGGACCAAGTACTTCGGCGAGGGACGCAAATTCTCCGGCTTCGAGCCCGAGCATCTGGGTGCCAAGCGCCAGCCGCCGCTGCATCGCCGGCGTCCGGTGAAGGCCGCCGCAACCGCGACCAAGGAGGCGTGATGAGCACCACGACGGACGCCCCGGAAACCCCGGTCGAGCAGCCGAAGGACGGCGGCAAGCCCGCCAAGAAGGCCAGCTTCGCGCATCGGCTGTACACCGGTGAGGTCGAGTACGACTTCGTCGGCAGGCGCAACCGCTGGTACATCGTCTCGGCGGCGCTGCTGGCCATCTCGGTGCTGGCCATCGCGATCCTGGGCCTCAACCTGGGCATCGAGTTCAAGGGCGGCGCCGACTTCACCGCGCCGGTCGCGGTCAAGGCCGACACCACCGACCAGATGCGCACCGCGGTCGAGCAGCTCAAGCTGCCCGACAACGACGACGTCAGCGTCACCACCATCGGCGAGGGCCAGGTGCGGGTGCAGACCCGTTCGCTGAGCGTGGACGAGGTGACCCAGGTCAAGGCGGCCATCGCCAAGGTGGCCGGCGTCGAAGTCGACCAGGTCGGCTACAGCCTGATCGGCGCGTCGTGGGGAACGATGATCACCCAGCAGGGCCTGATCGCGCTGGCCGTCTTCCTGGTGCTGGTGTCGCTGCTGATCTGGGGCTACTTCCGCAACTACAAGATGGCGATCGCCGCCATCGTGGCGTTGCTGCACGACCTGGTGGTCACCGTCGGCATCTACGCCCTGGTCGGCTTCTCGGTGACTCCGGCCACCCTGATCGGCGTGCTGACCATCCTCGGCTACTCGCTGTACGACACGGTGGTGGTGTTCGACAAGGTCCGCGAGAACGTCGCCGATCTGAAGAACAGCCGCACGACCTACTCGGAGGCGGCCAACGCGGCGGTCAACCAGGTGCTGATCCGGTCGATCAACACCACCATCCTGGGTGTCCTTCCGGTGGCGGCGCTCACCGTCACCGGCACCTTCGTGCTGGGCACCGGCCCGCTGAAGGACCTCGGGCTGGCGCTGCTGGTCGGCATGCTGGCCGGTGCCTACTCGTCGATCTTCATCGCCGCCCCGATGCTGGCGCAACTCAAGGAGGCCGAGCCGGAGATGCGCGAGCATCGCGAGCGGCTGGCCCGCCGGGCACAGCGGCATGCCGCCAAGGAGCAGGAAGAGGCGGCAGCGGTCAAGCGCCGGGCCGTGGTGCTGCACGACGGCGACGGCCCGCTGGCCGAGGTGGAGCAGGTGGAGCCGGAGAAGCTCGGCCTGGTCAGTGCCACCGAGTTGAGCCGCCAGCGGCAGCAACCCCATCGCAGCACCCGAGCGAAACGGAAGAAGTGACCGTGACCGGACGCGACGACAAGCAGCTGATCCAGGAACTGATCACGGACATCCCGGACTTCCCGAAGCCGGGGGTGGTCTTCAAGGACATCACCCCGCTGCTGGCGTCGCCGGCCGGGCTGCGGGCGGCGGTCAGCGAGCTGGTCGCCCTGGCCCCGGAACGCATCGACGTGGTGGTCGGGATGGAGGCCCGCGGCTTCATCCTGGCCGCACCGGTCGCCCTGGAGCTGGGCGCCGGCTTCGTTCCCGTCCGCAAGCCGGGCAAGCTGCCCGGCAACCTGTACTCGGAGCAGTTCGCCCTCGAGTACGGCCACGAGACGCTGACCGTGAAGACGGACGCGGTGCTGCCCGGCGCCCGGGTTCTGGTGGTGGACGACGTGCTGGCCACCGGCGGCACCGTGGGTGCCACCGCGGCCCTGGTGCACCGGCTGGGTGCCGACCTGGTGCACGTCGCGGTGCTGATGGAACTGAGCTTCCTGCCCGGACGCGCCAAGCTCGCCGAGCTGGGCATCGGTTACTCCGCCGTCGTCACCGTCTGAACCACAGGGGACGGTTCTCGGTGGTTGGGGACGGTTCTGGTCGGTCCAAATTCGCACCGTTGGGGACGGTTCTTCCGCTCCGGGGCTGGGATCCCCGGCTGGATACCGGCCCGGACGGCTCGGCGGTCCGATGCCCGCCCAGGGTGTTCTGGCAACGTGAAACGTCCGCTCGCGCACGGGTGGGAGCCGGGCAGTATGATGCAAGCCTGCCGAAGGGGAGCCGGGTGAGCGAAAGCGTCCATGGTCCGTACGGGGCAGGCAACGGCCTGCCTGGAGAGCCCCGCGCGCTGACGCGTCCGGCCACCGTGCCCGACCAGCCGCGAATGCGGATGCGGCACGCCCTGGCCCGCCTCGGCGCCCCGAAGAACAGTCAGGCGGCGGTGCTCGATCCGCTGGTCAAGACGCTGCGGGCGAACCATCCGCGGGCCGACATCGCGGTGATCGAACGCGCCTACCGGACGGCCGAGCACTACCACTCCGGCCAGTCCCGCAAGAGCGGCGACCCCTACATCACCCATCCGCTGGCGGTGGCCACCATTCTGGCCGAGCTGGGGATGACCGAGACCACGCTGTGTGCCGCGCTGCTGCACGACACCGTCGAGGACACCTCGTACACGATGGCGCAGCTGACCGCCGACTTCGGCTCCGAGGTGGCCACCATGGTGGACGGGGTGACCAAGCTCGACAAGGTCACCTACGGCGATTCGGCGAAGGCCGAGACGCTGCGCAAGATGGTGCTGGCGATGAGCCGCGACATCCGGGTGCTGGTGATCAAGCTCGCCGACCGGCTGCACAATATGCGCACGCTCGGCTTCCTGCGCCAGGACAAGCAGGCGGTGATCGCCAACGAGACACTGGAGATCTTCGCGCCGCTGGCCCACCGGCTGGGCATGAACGCCATCAAATGGGAGCTGGAAGACCTGGCCTTCGCCACCCTGCACCCGAAGATCTACGACGAGATCGTCCGGATGGTCGCGGCCCGGGCACCGCTGCGGGAGAACTACCTGCGCCAGTTGATCGAGCAGGTGCAGGCCGCGCTAACCGAGGCCAAGATCAAGGCCACCGTGTACGGACGGCCCAAGCACTACTACTCGATCTACCAGAAGATGATCGTGCGCGGCCGCGACTTCTTCGAGATCTACGACCTGGTCGGCCTGCGCATCCTGGTCGATCACCAGCGCGACTGTTACGGCGCGCTGGGCGTGCTGCACGCCCGCTGGAACCCGCTGCCCGGCAGGTTCAAGGACTACATCGCGATGCCGAAGTTCAACCTGTACCAGTCGCTGCACACCACCGTGCTGGGGCCGGACAGCAAGCCGGTGGAGTTCCAGATCCGCACCCACGAGATGCACAAGCAGGCCGAGTACGGCGTGGCCGCGCACTGGAAGTACAAGGCCGGCAAGGGGGCCGGCGCCAACGACCTGGCCTGGGTGCGGCAGATCACCGAATGGCAGCGCGAGACCGAAGACCCGGGGGAGTTCCTGGACACCCTGCGCTTCGAGATCAACACCACCGAGGTCTTCGTCTTCACCCCGAAGGGGGACGTGATCTCGCTGCCCGCCGGCTCCACCCCGGTCGACTTCGCCTACGCGGTGCACACCGAGGTCGGGCATCGCTGCATCGGCGCCCGGGTCAACCAGCGGCTGGTGCCGTTGGAGTACCAGCTGAACAACGGCGACCAGATCGAGGTGCTGCTCTCCAAGTCGCCCAACGCCGGGCCCAGCCGGGACTGGATGAACTTCGTCGCCAGCCCCCGGGCTCGGACCAAGATCCGCCAGTACTTCACCCGGGAGCGTCGCGAGGAGTCCATCGAGCAGGGCAAGGAGGCGTTGGCCAAACAGCTGCGGCGGACCGGCCTGCCGGTGCACCGGCTGCTCTCCGCGGAGCATCTGGCCGCGCTGGCCCGGCACTTCCGGGTGCCGGACGCCAACGCGCTCTACGCGGCGATCGGCGAGGGAACGGTCAGCGCGCAGAACGTCGTGGAGCGGTTGATCGCCGCCGAGGGTGGGGCCGAGGCGGTGGCCGAGGCCAGTGTCGAGGATCATCCGGCGCTGACCACGACAGCGACATCGCGGCGGCGGCGTCCGTCGCGGCGGACCAACGACATCGGCGTCGTCGTCCAGGGCCACTCGGACATGTGGGTCAAGCTGGCCAAATGCTGCATGCCGGTGCCGGGCGACGACATCATCGGCTTCATCACCCGCGAGGAGGGTGTGTCCGTCCATCGCGCCGACTGCACCAATGCCGACAATCTGCGGCAGAAGCCGGACCGGCTGGTCGAGGTGAGCTGGGCGACCCCGTCCGCCGACTCCAGCTTCCTGGTCGCGGTCCACGTCGAGGGCCTGGACCGGGCCGGGATGCTCTCCGACGTCAGCCGGGTGATGACCGAGCACCACTCGAACATCCTGTCCATGTCGGCCACCACCAACAAGGACCGGGTCTTCACCATGCGGTTGCAGTTCGAGACCCCGGACCCGACCCACCTTGCCTCGCTGACCAATGCGTTGAAGCGCATTCCGGGGGTGTACGACGCCCACCGGGTGAAGAGTTGATCGGGCCAGTCGACCGGGCCCGTCGATCGCGGTGGTTGCGCGATCCGGGTCGTTCTGGGTGGCGGACGACGTCGCCCACGAGCGAGGGTGGCGCAACAACCCAATATCGAGTTTGATTCTCATTCCGATTGATTCGGAGAGTTCGCGGTACGGTCGGCGGGATTGGCGATTCGGGGTGAATTCTCCGGTTTCCCTGGCGCGACCTTCTTAGTTCTCCTAAGATCCGGCTAAGCGACAACGATGTCGCCGTTCACCCCAGGAGGCTCTTTATGCCCAAGAAATCGAGCGCGCCCTTGGCGGCTCTGGCCGGACGCGGAAGCGGCGTCCTCGCGGTCGCCGTTGCGGCGCTGCTGGCCTCGTCGATGTCCGGACCGGCAGCGACCCAAGCCCAGCAGCAATCCCCGAAAGCGGCCCCGGAACAAGCTTCGGCACAGGCCGCGACACAGCAGATCGTGGCCGCCAATAGTTCCGGAAAGGGCCAACGGGCGCGGAATGTCATCTTCATTCAGGGCGACGGTATGGGCATCGCCCACCGCGAACTGATGCGTCTGGCACTCAAGGGCCAGAACGGTCAGCTGACCATGAACAAGATGGAGTACACCGGCCTGGTGCACACCGACTCCGCCGACAAGAAGGAGGCGGTCACCGACTCCGCGGCCGCGGCGACCGCGTACTCGACCGGCGTGCGCAGCTACAACGGCGCGATCGGCGTCGACAGTGACGGCAAGCCGGTCACCAACCTGCTGGAGCGGGCTCGGGCCGCCGGCAAGTCGACCGGCGTGGTCACCACCTCGCAGGTGACGGACGCCTCGCCGGGCGCGTTCTCGGCACACGTGGCGAACCGTTCCGACCAGAGTGAAATCGCCCGGCAGATCATCGAACAGACCAAGGTGGACGTCGTCCTGGGTGGCGGCGAGGACTGGTGGTACCCAGCCGGAAATCCCGGCGCGTGGCCCGATAATCCGCCCACCGATCCCACCGAGCAGAGCAAGGGAACCAAGGGCAATCTGGTCGATCGGGCCCAGCAGCTCGGCTACAAGTACGTGCGCAATGAGGCGGAACTGAAGAAGGTGAAGCGCGGCAAGGTGCTCGGGCTGTTCGCCAACGAAGAGATGTTCGAATACCACAATGAGGGTGAGGGTGATCTCTACGACCCGTCGGTCCGGCTGCCGGTGATGACCAAGAAGGCCATTGACCTGCTCTCCCGCGACCGCGACGGCTTCTTCCTCTTCGTCGAGGAGGAGGGTATTGACGAAATGGCTCATCACGGCAATGCCACGCTGATGGTCAAGGCCGGCGCCGAGCTGGACCGCACCGTCAAGATCGCGCTGGACTTCGCCGCCCGGACGCCCGGCACCCTGGTCCTCGTGGTCGGCGACCACGAGACCGGCGGCCTGGCGATCGAGAACGTCGACCCCAATGACGAGAACGGCACCGGCGACCAGGCCGAGGACACCATCCCGATCGCCAACTCGGACCTGAAGATGGTGGCCGACTGGACCACCGGCGGTCACACCGGCGCGGCCACCCCGGTCACCGCGTCGGGGCCGGGCGCCTACCGGCTCAGCGGCTTCATCAAGAACACCGACGTGCACGACGCGGTGCTGAAGGCCATGGGCTTCAGACGCTGACCCTCCCGCGGTCGGCCCGGTTCCACCTCGGTGGGCCGGGCCGATCGGCGTCCGAGCGGAATCGGTGTCGTCTCCGGCCAGCGGGCGGAGACGCCAGGCCCTAGCCGGCCAGATAGACCCAGGCCGGCGTCCCGGAACCCAGGGTGACCGCGGTACGGACGTAGTCGTCCACCTCGTAGGCGTCGGCCTGGGCCAGCTCGTGGTCGTCGAGTTCCAGGTAGGCGCCGTCGACGACGTCGGCGGGCGAGCCGGGGCGCAGGATCGGGTGTCGATCCGATCCGCTGGTCGCGATCACCGCGGGGTCGGTGATCGTCAGCCAGTCGATCCGGTAGCCGGGCAGGGTGTCGGCCACCGTGCGAACCGGACGCCCGAACAGCGCGGTCTGGACGTTCTCCTGCCGCAGCGTGCCGTAGGAGAAGACGCGATGGGTCACGGGCTCAGCGGGAGAAGTCGGCCAGCGTCTCGCGGGCCTGGTCGAGCCAGGTCTGGTACGTGGCGATCGAGTCCCGCGCCTTGTCGGCGGCCTTCGCGTCGCCCCGGGCCTCGGCCTTGACGATCTTCTCGTTCAGCTTGTCGATCTCGTTGCTGAGCATCGCCACGGTCTCCTCGGCGCGGGAGCGGGCCTCGGGATCGGTGCGCTTCCACTCGGCGTCCTCGGCCTCGCGGATCGCCGACTCCAGGGCCCGGACGCGGTTGTCCAGCCCGCGGATCGACTCCCGCGGCACCTTGCCGAGCGCGTTGTAGGCGTCCAGGAAGGTGCGGAAGGCGGCCCGCGCGGTGGCGGTGTCGGCGACCGGGACGATCTCGGCCTCGGCCTTGCCGAGCAGCGCCTCCTTGGCCTCCAGGTTGGCCCGGAACTCGGCGTCCTGCTCCGACAAGGTGGCCTGCCGGGCGTTGAAGAACTGATCCTGCAGGCCGCGGAACTCCGCCCACAGCGCGTCGTCGATCTCGCGCGGCGCGGCGCCGGCGGCCTTCCAGCGGGCCATCAGGTCACGGAAGGCGCCGGAGGTCGGACCCCAGTCGGTGGAGTCGGCCAAGGTGCGGGCCTCGGCGATGATCTGCTCCTTGATCCGGCGGGCTCCGTCGCGCCGCTCGGCCTGCTCCGCGAACTGCGCCTTGCGGCGCCGGGTGTAGGTGGTCCGGGCGGTCGAGAACCGATGCCACAGCGCGTCGTCGGTGGCCCGGTCGATCCGGGGCAGCGCCTTCCACTCGTCCAGCAGGCTGCGGAACCGGTTGACCCCGCCGCGCCAGTCGTTGCCCTGGGCGAGCCGCTCGGCCTCGGCCACCATCCCCTCCTTGGTGGCCTTGGTCTGCTCTGCCTGCCGGGCGCGCTCGGCCTTGCGGGCCTCGTTGGCCTGCGCCAGCACCGGTGCCAGCGCCTCCAACCGGACCAGCAGGGCGTCCAGGTCGCCGACCGCATTGGCGCCGGTGACGTTCGAGCGCACCGTGGCGATGCTGCCGCGCGCCTCGTCGGGCGACAGGGCGCCGGACGCGATCCGGCGCTCCAACAGGCTCACCTCGAGTTCGAGTGCCTCGAACCGCCGGGTGTAGAAGGCGAGTGCCTCCGCCGCGGGCACGTCCGGGATCTGTCCGACGCTGCGCTCTCCCTCGGCGGTGCGGACGTAGACCGTCCCGTCGGAGTCGACGCGACCGAAGTCGGCCGGGCTGCTAGAAGTCATGGGGACATCTTGCCGTATGCCTGCCCGGTTTGTGATCGCGCCCGCCCGGGGTGCCGCGGCTCGTCGGTCATTGCGCCGCCGCCGGCCGATCTGCCGCTGTCCCGGGCGTCGTGGTTCCTTGCCCCCGCACGCGCCCGAGCACCTTCTTTCTCGGTCGACATGGCTCCGCCCCAGCGTCGTGCGTCGGCGGCATTCAGGCACGCACGGGAACGACGCCCAACTCGACCGTCCTCGCCGCGGAACCTCTAAGCTGTCGGGGTGTTCTTGGCGTCCTTTCCCGCCGGCCCCTGGCAGGCGAACTGCTATCTGGCCGCGACGGCGGAGGGCGGCGAGTGCGTCATCGTCGATCCGGGCGTGGACGCCTTCGATGGCGTCCGGTCCGCAGTGGTCGAGCACGGACTCACCCCGGTCGGCGTGCTGCTCACCCACGGGCACATCGACCACGTCGCCTCGGCGACCCGGGTGGCGGACGAGTGGGGGGTTCCGGCCTGGATCCATGCCGCCGATCGGGAGCTGCTCACCGACCCGGTGGCCGGCCTCGGCCGGTCCAGCGCCGGGCTGCTCGCCCAGGTGCTGGGCGACGTCCAGCTCCGCGAGCCCGATGACCTGCGTCTCTTCGAGACCGGTCTGGACGTCGCCGGGCTGACCTTCGAGGTGCTGCACGCCCCCGGCCACCGGCCCGGCTGCGTGATGCTGTCCACCCGGCTGACCGGTCACGATCAGCTGGACGCCGTGGTGTTCTCTGGCGACGTGCTGTTCGCCGGGTCCATCGGACGGACCGATCTGCCCGGCGGCGACCATGCCGTCATGCTGGACACCCTGCGCGTCGCGGTGCTCGATCTGCCCGACACCGCCGCGATCCTGCCCGGACACGGGCAACAGACCGTGATGGCCCGGGAGCGGGCCACCAACCCGTACCTGCAAGCCAACTATCTAGGTGGTGCCCGCACCCGATGAGTCGTCCCAAGCCGTTGAGCGGTTTTCCCGAGTTCCTGCCCGCCCAGCGGATCGTCGAGCAGCGCGTCCTGGCGTCCCTCGCCGAGACCTTCGAGCTGCACGGCTTCGGCTCGATCGAGACCCGGGCGCTGGAGCCGATGGCGCAGCTGGCTCGCAAGGGCGAGATCGACAAGGAGATCTACGTCGTGCGCCGGCTGCAGGCCGAACGCCACGGCGGGGGAGCCGAGGCCGACGAGCTCGGGCTGCACTTCGACCTGACCGTGCCGTTCGCCCGCTACGTGCTGGAGCACTCCGGGCACCTCACCTTCCCGTTCCGGCGCTACCAGATCCAGAAGGTGTGGCGCGGTGAGCGTCCCCAGGAGGGCCGCTACCGCGAGTTCCTGCAGGCCGACATCGACGTGGTCGGCCAGGCCACCCTGGCCGCGCACCACGACGTCGAGGTGGCCCGGGTGATCCTGGACGCGCTGGAGCGGCTGCACACCGACTTCGGCGTCCCGCCGGTGCTGATGCGGGTGAACAACCGCCGGCTCGCCGAGGGCTTCTACCGCGGCCTCGGTATCGACGACCACCTCGCCGTGCTGCAGCGGGTCGACAAGCTGGACAAGATTGGCCCGGACGCGGTGGCTGAGCTGCTCACCGGCGAACTCGGGCTCAGTGCCGAGGTGGCGGCGACCTGCCTGGAACTGGCCACCATCTCCGCCCCGGACGACTCGTTCGTCGAGCGGGTCCGGGCGCTCGGCGTGCGCAACGACCTGCTGGACGAGGGGCTGGAGCAGCTCGCCGCGGTGGTGCGCGCCGGCGCCGCGGCCGCCCCCGGACGCATCGTCGCCGACCTGAAGATCGCCCGCGGCCTGGACTACTACACCGGCACCGTCTACGAGACCGAGCTGAGCGGCTACGAGCACCTCGGATCGGTCTGCTCCGGCGGCCGCTACGACTCGCTGGCCTCCGACGGCCGCACCACCTACCCCGGCGTCGGGCTGTCCATCGGCGTCACTCGGATCCTGGTCCCGCTGCTCGCCAAGGGCGCGCTGACGGCGTCCCGGACGGTGCCGACCTGCGTGCTGGTCGCGGTCGACTCCGAGGAGACCCGGGGTGAGGCGGACGCCATCGCGGCCCGGCTGCGGGCCCGCGGCATTGCCACCGAGGTGGCGCCCAAGGCGGACCGGTTCGGCAAGCAGATCCGCTACGCCGACCGCCGCGGCATCCCGTTCGTCTGGTTCGCCAGCGGCGAGGTGAAGGACATCCGCTCCGGTGAGCAGACGGCGGCCGACCCGGACCAGTGGCAACCGCCCGCCGACGACCTCACACCGAAGGTGAGTGCCCGATGAGAACCCTGCCCGTCCCGCCGCTGAGCGGCACCTTGGAGCGTTACCGGGCCGCGGTCGGTCCACTGCTGACCGACGCCGACCGGGACGCCACCGCGGCCCGGGTCGAAGCGTTCGCCGAGAACGACGGCCCCGCGCTGCAGGCCGAACTGGAGGCGTTCGCCGCCGCGGAGGACGCGGCCGGGCGGAGCTGGCTCTCCGAGGCCTGGCTGGACGGCTACCTGACCAGCCGGGGTCCGATCACGCTGACCAGCAACGTCGGCTTCCTGCTCAACTGGCCGGGCTCGGCCACCGGGATCGAGCGTGCCGCCGACCTGGTGCATCGGATGGCGGCCGTCCATCTCGGCTGGCTGCGTGGCGAACTTCCGCCGGAGAGCACCCCGCGCGGCGACGAGCTCGACCCGCAGCAACTCCGCTACCTGGCCGGTGGGCTGCGGCATCCCCGCCCGGGGGCCGACGAGTTCATCGAGGGTCCGGGGCAGGCCGCGGATCGCGAGATCGTGGTGTTCCGCGGCGGAGCACCCTTCGTCCTGCGGATCAGCGACGGCGCGGGACAGCCGCTGAGCGTCCCGGCGATCGCTGCCGGCCTGACCGGTCTGCTCGGACGGGCCGGCGCGGACAGTGCCGGCTTCACCCGTCCGTCCTACGCCGGCAGCGAGCCGGCCGCGGCCCTGCTCGACCGGCTGCTGGCCGACGAGGCGAACGCCGCCGGCTACGACCGGTTGACCCGGGCCCTGTTCGCGGTCAACCTCGCCGACGACGGGCTCGACGCCGACGGCTACCTGCAGCGGGCCACCTTCGGGCTGGGCCGCACCTGGGTGTACAAGCCGGCCACTTACGACATCGATCTGGCTACCGGGCTCGCCTCGGTGCAGATGGAACACACCGTGGTGGACGGCGCGACCCTGAAGCGGGTCGTCGCGCTGGCCCAGCAGGTCGTCCCCGACCTGAACCCCGGTGCCGCACCGGAGGCCGAGCCGCTGCACTGGCGGTTGGACGACGCCCTGGCGGCCGACATCGACGCAGCGGCCGGGCGGTACGCCGAACAGGCAGCCGACTACCGGGTACGCACGGTCGCCGTGCCGTTGCCGGCACCCGGGCGGCCCTCGTTCAAGCTGAGCCTGGACGGCGTCCAGCAGTGGGTGATGTTGTTCGCCCAGCTCGCCTATCACGGCGGTGCGCCGCGCGGCACCTACGAGGCCGTCGACATGCGCGAGTACCAGGCCGGACGGACCGAATGCCTGCGGCCGGTGACCGCCGAGGCGGTGGCGCTCGCCCGCGGGCTGCGGGCCGGCGAGGCCGTCCCCGAGCAGTTGTTTGCCGCGATGGCCGCGCACAAGGGGTGGGTGATCGCCTGCAAGAC
Source organism: Micropruina sp. (assembly GCF_047607385.1). Classification (GTDB taxonomy): domain Bacteria; phylum Actinomycetota; class Actinomycetes; order Propionibacteriales; family Propionibacteriaceae; genus Micropruina. The sequence continues at coordinate 18,103 of NZ_JASGDE010000057.1, read as the reverse complement.
CGGCAACGGCATCGACCGGCACCTATTCGGGCTGCGGCTGATGGCCGCCCGCAGCGGCCGGACGCCGGAACTGTTCGCCGACCCGGCCTACACCCGGCTGACCACCGACTACCTCTCCACCACTTCGCTGGGCGATCCGCACCAGCTGGTCCGGTTCGCCTTCGCCCCGACCAGCGCGGGGGGCATCGGGATCAGCTACAGCAGCGACGCCGGCGTGCTCGAGTTCTGCCTCAGCTACCGGGCGTCCGAGCACGACGACATCGAGGCCTTCGCACAAGCGCTCACTGAGGGCACCCAGGCCCTGGGGGACCTGATCACCCGCGCGTCGTAGCGGTCGTCGGTCGAGCCCGTTGAGAAGGGCTCGACGGACTCACAGTGGGACGAAAGGAACCGTCCCCGTCGTCCCACGCTCAACCCACAGTGGGACGAAAGGAACCGTCCCCACCGTCCCACCGCTCGACCGAGGTGGCCCGGCGGCGGCGCAACCAGACACAACCGCGAAATGGCCAGCCACAAGGGGTTTCGGCGAGCTCAACCGGCGGAGGTGTCCATCCAGCGGTCCAGGGTCGGGGTGTTGGCCAGCAGCTTCTGGGTGTATTCCTCCTGCGGACGGTCCAGGACGTCGGCGGCCAGCCCGCCCTCGACCAGGCGTCCGTTCTGCAGCACCAGGACCCGGTCGGCGATGGAACGGACCAGGGCCAGGTCGTGGGTGACGAACAGCATCGAGATCTGCCGCTCGGCCTTGATCGAGTTGAGCAGTTCGGTGATCGAGCCCTGGATCGACACGTCCAGCGCCGAGGTGATCTCGTCGCAGACCAGGATGTCCGGTTCCACCGCGATCGCCCGGGCGATCGCCACCCGCTGGCGCTCGCCGCCGGAGAGCCGGTTGGTCCGCAGCGACATGGTCGACTCGCCCAGCTGGACGTCGTCCAGCAGCCGGGCGGCCCGCTCCCGGGCGGCCTTGCGCTTGGCGACCCCGAACAGCTCCAGCGGACGGACCAGGATCTGTTCGACCGTGCGGCGCGGGTTCAGCGACAGGTACGGATTCTGGAAGATGTACTGGACGCGGCGGCGCTGCTCGGCCGTCCGCTTGCGGGCCGCGTGGGCGAGCGGTTCGCCCTCCACCGCGATGGTGCCCTCCCAGTTGTCGTGGATGCCGCCGACACAACGCGAGATGGTGGTCTTGCCGGAGCCGGACTCACCGACCAGGGCGACGATCTCGCGCACTGCCAGGTCGAAGTTCACCCCGTGCACGACGTGGCTGGTGCCGTAGAAGATGTCCAGGTCGGAGACGGTGAGGATGATCTTCCGGTCCCGCCGCGGGTCGGTGTCGGCGACCACCCGGTCGGTGGGGTCCCACGGCGGCAGGGCGTCGGTGCGGATGCATGCGGCGAAATGACCGGGGGAGACCTCCACGTCCGGCGGCTCCTCCGCGGAGCATTCCGGGGCGGCGAAACTGCACCGATCGTTGAACCGGCACCCCGGCGGACGGTTGCCCGGCGCCGGCGTGCGGCCGGGAATCCCGGTCAGGGCGAACGGACGGTGCAGGTGCGGGATCGCGTTCAGCAGGGCACGGGTGTACGGGTGACTCGGGTTGGTGAAGATCTGCTTGACCGGGCCGATCTCGGCCAGCCGTCCGGCGTACATCACCGCCACCCGGTTCGAGATGGTGGCCACCACCGACAGGTCGTGGGTGACGTACAGGGCGGCGACGTCGAACCGTCGGCACAACTCCTCCAGGGTGCGCAGCACCATGCCCTGGGTGGTGACGTCCAGGCCGGTGGTGGGCTCGTCCAGCACCAACACCTGGGGACGGGGCAGGAAGACCATGGCCAGCGCCACCCGCTGCACCTGACCGCCGGAGAGCTGGTGCGGGTAGCGGCGGAGGAACGCCTCGTCGTTCGGCAGGCCCACCTCGGGCAGGATCTGCCGGATCCGCTCCGCGCGCTCGTCGGGCGTGCCGATGTCGTGCAGGTCCAGCAGCTCGCGCAGCTGGGCGCCGATCCGGATCGACGGGTTCAGCGCCGAGCTGGGATCCTGCGGCACGTAGCCGATCGTGACGCCACGAATGGCGCGCACCTGGGCCGGCCCGAGGTCGCGCACCTTGTGCCCGGCCACTTCGATGTCGCCGCCGGAGATGGCGGCCCCGGTGCGGGCGTAGCCGAGCAGGGCCGTGCCGGTGGTGGTCTTGCCCGAACCGGATTCGCCCACCAGGCCCAGGATCTCGCCCGCCGTCAGGGTCAGGTCGACGTGATCGACGACGTCCACACCCCGGGCCGGCAGGCTGATCCGCAGATCCTCGACTCGGCAGCGGACGTCTTCGGTGACGGTCTGGCTCATCATGCCCCCTTCGCGGCCCGCTGGCCGATGCCGTCGGCGATCAGGTTGGTGCCGATGGTGAACAGACCGATCAGGATGACCGGGGCCAGCACACCCCAGGGCTGCACCAGCAGCGCCAGCCGGTTCTCGTTGGTCATCTGGCCCCAGTCGGCGGCGCTCGGGTTGCTGGCGAAACCCAGGAAGCCGATCGCGGCGACGGTGCCGATCGAGTAGGTGAGCCGCAGGCCGGTCTCGGCCAGCAACGGCACCACCAGGTTCGGTCCGAGCTCGAACACGGCGATCCGCCAGCGCGGCTCGCCGATGGCCTCGGCGGCGGTGACGAAGTCGTTGTTCACGTACGACAGGGCGACGCCGCGGGCGACCCGGGCCACCCGCGGGGCGTGCGCGATGCCGACCAGCAGCACGATCATCCACCAGGTGGGCTGCTCCACGGCACTCAGCACGACCAGGGCGATCAAGATCTGCGGGAAGGCCAGCAGCACGTCGTTGCCACGCATCAGCAGCTCGTCCAGCCAGCCGCCCACGTAGGCGGCCGTGACGCCGACGACCAGCCCGAGCGCGACTCCCAGGACGGTGGCCAGCACCGCGATCATCAGCACCGACTGGCCGCCGTACAGCACCCGGCTGAGCACGTCCTGACCCAGGTAGTCGGTGCCCAGCGGGCCGCCCTCCATGGTGAACGGCTTGCCCACGATCTGGTTCTCGCCGTACGGCGCGAACAGCGGGCCGAGAACGGCCAGCACCACGACCACCAGGGCGATCACCGACCCGGTCACGATGCGCGGGTCGCGCAGCATGCCTCTCACTTCACCATCCCCGTCCGGGCGCGCGGTGTGAACAGGATCGACAGCACGTCGGCGATCAGGTTCACCAGCACGTAGACGGCGGCGATGATCATGGCCAGCGCCTGCACCATCGGGAAGTCGGAGTTGCGCACCGAATCGACCAGGGTGGCGCCGATGCCCGGATAGTTGAACAGGTACTCGATCAGCACCACGCCACCGACCAGCCAGGCCAGCTGCAGCGCGGTCACCTGAATCGTCGGCACCACGGTGTTCGGCAGCACGTGCCGGCGCAGCACCAGGTTCTCGGGGACGCCTTTGAGCCGGGCCAGTTCGACGTAGTCGGAGTCCATCGCCTCGATCATCGTCGAGCGCAGGATCCGGGACAGATACGGCACCACCGCGATGATCAGGGTGGCCACCGGCAAGATCATCGACGCCGGACGATCCCAGGGCGCGCCGCCGACCGGCATCACGGTGACCGCGGGCAGCCAGTGCAGGACGCTGGTCGAGAACAGCGCCACCAGCAGGATGCCGGTGACGAACTCGGGCAGACCGGCCAGCGCCAGGGTGAGGAACTGCAGGGTGTTGTCCAGCAGCCCGCCCCGCCACCGCGCCGCCAGCATGGCCAGACCGAGCGACATCGGGATCATGATCACCGCGGTCACCAGCACCAGGAAGGCGCTGTTGATCACCCGGTCGCCGATCAGTTCGACGACCGACAGGCCGTTGGCCGCCGAAACGCCGAGGTCGCCGCGCAGCAGGTCGCCGAGCCACATCAGGTAGCGCTGCCAGGCCGGCAGATCGAGGTGCAGCAACTGCTCCAGCGCGGCCACCCGGTCCGGGCTGACGTCGTAGTCCTTGCCGAGGATGGCCCGGACGGGGTCGCCCAGCGCGTTGGTGGCGAAGAACACGATGATCGACACCGCCAGCAGGGTGAGGATCGCCAGCCCGAGGCGGCGCAGCAGCCACTGCGTCCAGGCCCGGGCCGGAGAACCCACCCGGCGGGACGGCTGGTCGGCCGGGGCTTCGACCAGGACTTCCTGTTCCACGGCGCTCATGGCATCACCGGCCGGACCCGGTTGAATCGGAAGGCGGAGACGGGTTGCTCACGGGCCGGCTCGAGCCCGGTGACGAAGCTGCTGTAGGCGTCCACCTGGTTCTGGAATCCCCAGATGATGTAGCCGCCCTCCTCGTACTCGATGCGCTGGGCGTCCTGGACGAGCCGGCGCCGGCGGACGGGATCGACCTCACGCTGCGCGGACTGGATCAGGCCGGCGAACTTATCGTCGTAGAAGTGGGTCTCGTTGTACGGCGACGATTTCAGCGCACAGTTGGCTGCCTGCGGCAGGTAGAGCCGGGTGCTCCAGAAATCTTGGGCGAAGATCCAGGAGAGGTACTGGTCGCCGAAGAAGATGCCGCCGTCGACCTTGTTCAGCCGGACGTCCACGCCGGCCGCTTTCGCTTGCTGGACGAACAGGCTGGCTGCTTCCACCGCGCCCGCGCCGACGCCGGTGGAGGTGACCAACTCGACCTGCAGGTTTTCGTAGCCGGCGGCCTTGAGCAGCGATCGGGCCTTCTCGGGGTCGGGCTTGCGCTGTGGCACGTCGTTGCCGATGTAGTCGGGATCGAACGGTGCGTAGAGGTCGTTCGCGACGCGTCCGAAACCGTTGAAGGCCTGGTCGATGATCTGTTGCCGGTCGACGATCAGCCGCATCGCCTGCCGGACCCGGACGTCGTTGAACGGCTTGGCGTCCACCCGCATGGTGAACGGCACCCAGCCGCCGGTCTCGGAGACCAGGGTGTTCGCGCCCTGGCTTTCGATCGCCCCGGCCAGGTAGGTGGGCAGGTTGTCCAGCGACTGCACCTGGCCGGCCAGCAGCGCGTTCACCTTGGCGGCGTCGTCGCTGAAGTTGAGGATCACCAACTCTTCGAAGGTCGCCTTGACGTCCCAGTAGTCGTCGAACTTCAGGAACCGGCTGCGCTGCCCGGGGACGAAGGCGTCGTAGCGGAACGGACCGGTGCCGATCGGGTGCTTGACGTCGAAATCCTCCGGGACGATGCCCAGCGCGTAGCCGGCCATCACGGCGTCCAGAATCGCGTACGGAGACTTCAGCTTGAGCCGATAGGTGCGGCCGTCGAGCACCCGGCTGCCGGCGAGGTCGGCGATCGCGGCGATGTCCGAGGCCTGGGCGCCCGGATTCTTCGGGTTCAGCATCCGCTCCATGCTCGCCTTGAGATCGGCCGCGCGCACCGGACGCCCGTCGTGGAAGCGCAGCCCCTGCCGCAGCCGGAACGTCCACTCGGTCGCGTCGGCGTTGTGCTCCACCTCTTCGGCGAGGCCGTGCTCGATCTCGAACGCCGAGTTGAACCGCATCAGCGGCTCGAAGAGCTGCCGCACCCGGGCGATGTCGGGGTAGCTCACCGGGAAGTGCGGGTCGAGGGTGTCCTTCAAACCGCCGCCCGTGGTGGCGTGCACCAATTGCAGGTTGACCGCATCGGATGAGGGTGCTGCACAGCCGCTCATACCGAGAGTCGCGCCGGCCACCGAGGCGGCCCCCAACTGCAGAAATCGTCGTCGATTCATCCCCGTTGAAGACACCTCGCCAGGATTCGAATTCATCGTCACCTCCGTCAAGGTTGCCGCCAACCTAGGCCACAATGCGCTCGATGTCACAACCGTGCGGGGTGGACGGAGTGTCGCCGCGCACCGATCGGACCAGTGCCGGTGCGCCGGACGAGGGAAAGACAGGCGTCGATCGGCGGCTTGTTCAGGGTGCTGCGGATGCCGGAAGAATGCGCGCCAAATCTGCGTATCGCGCGCCTGTGGCGCGAAGATCGTGCGTCACAGCGCATGACTCCGAAATATCCGCCCGCCCCCGGCCGATGTCGCCGCACTCGGGACGATGCGCGTCCCAACCCTGCCGGAGCTGGTGGGCCCGGACTCGTGGAGCCGTCCGGACGTCCCGGCGCGATCGCCCCGGTCGCGGGTGTGGCTATTCCCCGGCGGGTCGGCGCTCGAGCCGCCTCCCTTATTCATACAGCCGTTCGATACTGGGTTGGGGTTGGGTCATCTCGTGTGGTGATCGGGGGCGGGGGCCAGCCGTCGGTCGAGCACGGCGAGGCCGACCCCGAGCGCGGTGAGTGCGGCACCGAGCGCCACCGGCAATTGGACGGCGTGCGCGACCAGGGCGCCCGCGGCGGCGGTTCCCGCCGAGCCGGCGGTGATCTTCAGCGCGCCGACCCAGACGAACACCTGGCCCCGGACCGCCGGCGGTGAGTACTCGCTGCGCGCCGCCAGCGTGGCGGCGAAGAAGAACGAGTTGAGGACGCCGGCCGTCGCGTAGCCGGCGGCCGCGATCCAGATGCCGGGGGCGAGCAGCACCCCGATCAGCGCGATGGCGACCAGGCTCGCGAGCAGCGGCATGGCGGCGTCCGGATCGCCGCGCAGCGGGCGGATCGTCACCAGCACCGATCCGGCCAGTCCGCCGAGCCCGTAGCAGGCGGCGAGCGCGCCCGCGGTGGCCGGATCGACGCCGAACAAACCCGCGCTGGCTACCGCGGTCACCGGCAGCACACCGACCGACAGGGCCACCATCGTGGTCAGGTACAGGGTCCGGCGCAGCGCCCCGGTGCGGGCGATGATCTGCAGGGTCCGGACGGGGTGCGGCACCTCGGCGTCCGTGCCGTGCGGCGCGGCATAGGGCAGCAGCCGGACGACGAAAGCGGCCAGCAGGGTGCCGCCGGCCAGCACCAGCGCCGCGACGGTCGCGTTCGTCCAGGCTGCGACGAGCGCGACCACACTCGGCCCGATGGTGCCGCCGATGCCGTAGGTGGCGACGTCCCAGCCCTGGGCCCGACGCTGCGCGACCAGATCCGGCCCGGCGATCGCCGGCAGTCGGGAACTGATCCCGCCGGTCAGCAGCGGGCCGACCACTCCGGACGCGACGAGCAGCGCCGCCGGGACACCCACCCAGCCGAACGGGTAGCTCAGCACGGCCGCGGCCAACAGCCCGCCGTGCAGCACACAGGCCGCGGCGAGCACCGTTCGGCCGTCGCGGGCCACGTCCGGGCTGCGGGCGACGAACGGGCCGGCCATGTGCGGCAGGGTGAGGCAGGCGCCGAGCAAGCCCGCCGTCCAGCCCGATCCGCCGGAGGTGGTGACCAGCAGCACGACGGCGACCACGCCGCCTCCGTCGGCGGTGCGAGCCAGGGTGGCCGCGATCACGTAGCGCGCCAGCCCCCAGCGGACGGCCTCACCGGCCGCACTCATCGCGTCGGCTGCAGGCCGAGCCTCTCGATGAGAGCGATCGCCTCGGCGCGCACCCCGTCGTCCAGTCCGCGAATCGGCAGCGGCAGGCAGGACCGACTCGCCGGCCCGTAGTGCTCGGCGACGGCGGCCATCACCCGCAGGCTGCCGACCCGGCCGAACAGCTCCCAGAAGGGGCGCAACCGTTCCGATTCGGCGACGGCGGCTGCGGCGTCCCCTTGCTGGACGGCCCTGGTGATGGTCAGCGCCGGCTGCGGCAGGGTGCCGCCGATCACCGAGTACCAGGCCTCGCAGCCCGCGATCAGGCCGGTGGCCGCCGCCGGATCGCCGGAGATCCCGATCGTCACCTGGGCGGGGAGGTGGGCGCGGATCTGTGCTACCCGCGCGGCGGCCGCGTCCGGATCGTCGGGCAGACCGGGGATCTTGATCGACGCCACGTTCGGCAGCGCGGTGATCCGCTGATAGAGCTCGTCGGTGAAGGTGAAGTGCGTGGTGCCCGGGTTGTCGTAGACGATCAGCGGCACCGACAAGTCGCCGGTGACGTCGGCATACAGGCCGTACACGTCGTCGTCGGTGTGGGTCTGGTAGGTCATCGGCGCCAGCAGCACGCCGACCACCCCGGCGTTCTGGGCGTCCTCGGCGAGGGCCCGGACGTGGCTGGTGCGCAGCGCGCCGATGCCGGCGAAGACCGGCACGTCGCCGGCGTTCTCGATCGCGATCCGCAGCGCCGTCCGGCGTTCCTCGCGGGACAGATACGCGTACGAGCCGGTCGAACCCAGCGCGGTGATCGAGTCGACCCCCGCGTCGACCAGCCGGCGGATCAGCCTGGCGTAGCCGGTCTGATCGAGGGCGTCGTCGCGCAGCGGGGTGAGCGGGAAGGCGCTCAGTCCGGTGAACAGGTTCATCGCGGTGCCTTTCGTGAGCCGGTGATCTCGGTACGGTCCAGTGCCTCGGCGAGGTCGGCGATCAGGTCGTCGGTGTCCTCCAGGCCGACCGACAACCGCAGGTGGCCGTAGGTCTGGAAGCCGGGCGGGTAGCCCTCGCTGCCGCCTCGGGTGCCGGGGCCGACGTGCACGATCAGGCTCTCGTCGTGGCCCAGTGAGAAGGCGGAGGTGATCACCCGCAGGTTGGCGACGAACCGATTCTGGGTGTCCGGGTCGCCGTCGATCGCGAAGGCGAGCATGCCGCCGTAGCCGCGGCCGCCGAACTGACGGGTGGCCAGGTCGTGCTGCGGGTGACCGGGAAGTCCCGGGTACTCCACGTAGGCGACCCGTGGATCGGCGGCCAGGAAGGTCGCGATCTGCTCCGCCGAGGCGAGCAGTTGCCGCAGCCGCAACGGAAGAGTCACCGAGCCGCGGATGATCAGCCAGGCGTTGAACGGCGAGATCACCCCGCCGACGTCCACCACCGCGTCGTGCCGGATCCGGTCGATCAGGTCGGCGCGTCCGGTCACCACGCCGCCCATCGCGTCGCCGTGGCCGTTGATGTACTTGGTCAGCGAATGGACCACCAGGTCGGCGCCGTCGGCGATCGGACGATAGAGCGGCGGGGGAGTGAAGGTGCCGTCGACGGTCAGGATCGCGCCGGCCCGATGGGCGATGTCGGCCATGGCGCGGATGTCGGCCACCTTCGTGGTCGGGTTGCCGATCGTCTCCACGTGCACGAGTTTCGTGTTGGGGCGGACTGCCGCGCGGACGCCGTCCAGATCGGCGACGTCGACGAAGGTGGCCTCGATGCCGTAGCGCTGCGGCAGCAGTTCGGCGAACAGCCGCCAGACCGCCTCGTAGCTGACGTCCGAGACCACGACGTGATCGCCGGACTTCAGCAGGGTGAAGAACACCCCGTGCAGCGCGGCCACCCCGGACGCGAAGCAGGCGGACGCGTCACCGCCGTCCATCGCGGCCAGCTTGCGTTCCAGGGACTGCTGGTTCACCCCGCCGTTGCGGGTGTAGGTGAGCTGATCGGTGGCCGACCAGTCCATCGCCGCCGGGTCGTCCGGCAGCCGGTACGAGTTCGCCATCACCAGCGGGGTGCGGAGCGCGCCGGTGCCCGCGTCGATGCTGTTGCCGCCGTGCACCGCCCAGGTGCCGAAGGCGACGGACGCCGGGTCGTGCTTGTCGGGACGCGCGGTCATCGGGGCTCCTGGGTGGACGGGCGGGCGATCAGCCGGCGGGTGGTGACGACATCGCTGCCCAGCCGGCGCAGCTGCCCGGCCAGCTCGTCGGCGGCCGTTTCGAGTTCGTCGTCAGTCATCGGGTCCAGCACGTCGAGGATGAACAGCACCGCGGACGTCGCGTCGGTCAGCTGGGTGCGGCGGCCCTGGCGCCAATTCCAGCGCCGGCAGGTGACGCCGGCGTCGTCGCACCAGATCACCTCGCCGGTCTCCGGGTGCTCGATGGCGGGCTCGCCGCCGGCGACGGTGTCGAACGGCTCGTCGCCGGTGGCCCGGATCAGCCGTGGCGCCCCCGCGTAATTCCGCAGGTTCTCCCCGCCGATCGGCAGCTGATGCAGCACCGAGATCGCGTTGTAGAGGTCGGTCAGCCGGTTGATCCGGGGCAGTCCGGTGACGGCCCGCCGGGTCAGCGCCTCGACGCTGGTCCGGGTGCGTTGCGGCTTGGCGCCGAAGCCGCGGAAGGCGTCCCGCCAGGCGGCGATGTGCGGCAGCTGCTCCACCGGGGTGCCCGCGGTCGCCCGCCTCGCCCATTCCTCGGCACGGACCAGCAGCGCCTCGCCGGCATCGTCCCCGGCGCCGGGTTCGATGCCGTCCGCGGCGATCAGCAGCGCGCGATAGTCGGGACGCAGCGCGAACACCTCGTCGGCCACGCTGGCCGAGGCGAGGAACGCGTCGAGTTCGGTGATGTCGGGCATGGGCTCCTTCTATCTCGATCCGGGCTCGGCTCGCCGGGACCGGGCTGCCGGATGACCATCATGGCCGTTTCGACGCACCCGCGCCCGTCGTCATAGGATCGAACGACGTGCCCGCACCGTCTATGCGGGGCAGAGAAAGGAACATCGCCATGCTGCGGACCCATCAGGCCGGAACCCTGCGCGCCTCCGACATCGGAACGACCGTCACCCTGACCGGCTGGGTGGCCCGCCGCCGAGACCATGGCGGTGTCGCCTTCGTCGATCTCAGGGACGCCTCCGGCGTCGTCCAGGTCGTCGTCCGGGACGAGGTGCTGGCCGCGTCCGGCGCCCACGAGCTGCGCAACGAGTACTGCGTCAAGGTGGTCGGCGAGATCGAGGCGCGGCCCGAGGGCAACGCCAACCCCGACCTGCCCACCGGTGAGATCGAGGTCGCGATCAGCGAGCTCGAGGTGCTCAACCCGTCCGCGCCGCTGCCGTTCCAGATCGACGAACGGGTCAGCGTCGGCGAGGAGGCCCGGCTCAAGTACCGCTATCTCGACCTGCGGCGTCCGGCCCCGGCCCGTGCGATCCGGCTGCGCTCTCAGGTGAACGCCGCCGCCCGCCGGGTGCTCGAGGCCCGCGACTTCGTCGAGATCGAGACCCCCACGATGACCCGCTCGACGCCCGAGGGTGCCCGCGACTTCATCGTGCCGGCCCGGCTGGCGCCCGGCTCCTGGTACGCCCTGCCGCAGTCCCCGCAGCTGTTCAAGCAGCTGCTGATGGTGGCCGGCATGGAGCGCTACTACCAGATCGCCCGCTGCTACCGCGACGAGGACTTCCGCGCCGACCGGCAGCCCGAGTTCACCCAGCTCGACATCGAGATGTCGTTCGTCGACCAGGAGGACGTGATCGCGCTCGGTGAGGCGCTGGCCACGGAGATCTGGTCGCTGATCGGCGTCGAGCTGCCCACCCCGTTCCCGCGGCTCACCTACGCCGAGGCGATGGACTGCTACGGCTCCGACAAGCCCGACCTGCGCTTCGAGGTGAAGCTGACCGAGCTGACCGCGTTCTTCGCCGACACCCCGTTCCGGGTCTTCCAGGCGCCCTATGTCGGTGCCGTGGTGATGCCGGGTGGGGCGTCCCAGCCGCGGCGCACCTTCGACGCCTGGCAGGAATGGGCCAAGCAGCGCGGCGCCCGCGGCCTGGCCTACGTCACCATCGCCGAGGACGGCACCCTGGGCGGTCCGGTCAGCAAGAACATCTCGGACGCCGAACGCGCCGGCCTGGCCGCCGCGGTGGGCGCCAACCCGGGTGACTGCGTCTTCTTCGCCGCCGGCGCCAAGGCGTCCTCGCAGGCGTTGCTCGGCGCCGCCCGCAACGAGATCGCCAAGCGCTGCGACCTGATCGCCGAGGGCAGCTGGTCGTTCGCGTGGGTGGTCGACGCGCCGCTGTTCAAGCCCACCGGCGAGGCGGTCGCCGAGGGCGACGTGGCGGTCGGCGCCGGCGCCTGGACGGCGGTGCACCACGCCTTCACCTCGCCGCAGGACCTGGACACCTTCGACACCGATCCCGGCAACGCGCTGGCCTGGGCCTACGACATGATCTGCAACGGCAACGAGATCGGCGGCGGCTCGATCCGTATCCACCGCCGCGACATCCAGGAGCGGGTGTTCGCCGTGATGGGGCTCGCCGAGGAAGAGGCCCAGGAGAAGTTCGGCTTCCTGCTGGACGCCTTCAAGTACGGCGCCCCGCCGCACGGCGGCATCGCCTTCGGCTGGGACCGGATCGTGGCCCTGCTGTCCGGTTCGGAGTCGATCCGCGACGTGATCGCCTTCCCGAAGAGCGGCGGCGGCTACGACCCGCTGACCGGTGCGCCGGCCCCGATTTCGCCGGAGCAGCGCAAGGAGGCCGGGGTGGACGCCAAGCCGCCCGCAGCCAAGGCCGCTGAGCCGGCCCAAGGCTGATCCTCCCCACCACAAGGCCCTGCCTAACCAGTTCTGCCCTCCCGCATGTGAGAGGGCAGAACCAGTCAGGGAAGCGCTGATTTCCGTTGGTCGAGCTTGTCGAGACCGCTATGGCAACGGGTTTCGACAAGCTCAACCAGCGCAACACCGCATTGATCAGCGGTGGGTTCTACGGTGTCAGCGCAAGTCGTCGGGGTTGGCCAGGTCCTGGTCGTCCTCGGTGCCGTCGCCGTCGCCGTCGCTGGCCAGCAGGCCGTAGAGGCTGCGCCGGGTCTCGGCGAGGATCTGGGCCGCCTGCTGCTGCTGGGCCCGGCTGCCGGAGCGGGTCAGCTCCTGGGCCGCCATCGCCAGGGAACTGAACTCCTTCCACAGCCCGCGCAGCACCTCGGGGTGCTCCGGGGCGTTCTCGGCGTTGAAGGCGTCCCACGGCTTGGGGTCGATCAGCGCCGCGGCGGTCTGGCCACCCTCGGTGAGCCGGTAGGCCTTGGCGCCGTTGTTGTCGAACGGCTCGATCAGCCGCTCGTCCTCCAGCTGGGACAGCGCCGGGTAGATCGCTCCGGGGGACGGCTTCCAGCCGCCGCCGGTGCGCTCGGCCATGGTCTGGATCATCTGGTAGCCGTTCATCGGCTCCTCGGCCAGCAGGGCGAGGACGGCTTGCCGGATGTCACCCCGGCGGGCGCGTCCGCGACCCCGTCCGCCGAAACCGCGACTGGCGAACGGGCCGCCAGGGCCGAAGGGGCTGTGCGGCCCGAACGGACCGGCCGGACCGAAGGGTCCGCGGGGCCCGAAGAACGGGTCGCCGCCGAAGGCCTGGCCGCCCCGGGCATGGCCCTCGCCGCGCGGTCCGCGACGGGGGCGCTGGTCATCACGCTTGCCGCGGAAGTCCCGCGGCTCAAAATCCTGGTTCCACATGAGTGGACTCCTTTCGTAGGTATCTCGTTGTGTCAAAGATATATCGCGAGTGTTCGCAACGCAAATGATGGGTGTCTGGCGCGGGCCTCGGGTCCGGCCTCAGGTCCGGCGTCCGGGATCGACGTTGCCCTGCTTCAGCGTCTTTCACCGGGTTTGAACCTGTGCAATGACGCTGAACCCGGGCAACGTCGGACGGCCGGTCGGGACGCGCGGTGCGGACTGTCGGCGTCCACTCGTAGACTCGGCGCAGTGGAGGATCTCTTCGGCAACACCGACCCCGTCACCGCAGCGCCGGGCGGGTCGCTGAGCACCCCGTCCGCGGACGCCCCGCTGGCCGTCCGGATGCGGCCGCGCAACGTCGACGAGATCGTCGGCCAGCAGCATCTGCTCGGCCCCGGTTCTCCGCTGCGCCGGCTCGCCGAGGGGGACGCCGCCATGTCGGTGTTCCTGTGGGGGCCGCCCGGCGTCGGCAAGACCACCATCGCCGCGGTGGTGTCGCAGTCGGCGAAGCGGCGCTTCGTCGAGTTGTCCGCGGTGACCGCGGGGGTCCGCGAGGTCCGCGCCGAGTTGGACGCCGCCCGCCGCGAACTGGCCCGCGGCCGGTCCACCGTCCTGTTCGTGGACGAGGTGCACCGATTCTCCAAGGCCCAGCAGGACGTCCTGCTGCCGGCGGTGGAGAACCGACTGGTCACCCTGATCGCCGCCACCACCGAGAACCCGTCCTTCTCGGTGATCGCGCCGCTGCTGTCCCGCTCGCTGCTGCTCACCCTGAAGTCGCTGACCGACGCCGACCTCGGCGTGCTGATCGATCGGGCGCTGACCGACGAACGCGGGCTCGGCGGCGCCTTCACCCTCACCGACGAGGCCCGCGCCGACCTGCTCCGGCTGGCCGGCGGGGACGCCCGTCGCGCCCTCACCTACCTGGAGGAATCAGCCGCCGGCACCGCGTCCGCCGGCCAGGACAGCATCACCCCCGAGGCGATCAGCCGCGCCGTCGATCGGGCCGCCGTCCGCTACGACAAGGACGGCGACCAGCACTACGACGTGATCAGCGCCTTCATCAAGTCACTGCGCGGCTCCGACGTGCAGGCGGCGCTGCACTACCTGGCCCGGATGATCGAGGCCGGCGAAGATCCCCGGTTCATCGCCCGGCGGCTGGTGATCCTGGCCAGCGAAGACATCGGCATGGCGGCTCCCTCGGTGCTGCAGACCTGCGTGGCGGCCGCGCAGGCCGTCCAGCTGATCGGCATGCCGGAGGCCCGGCTCAATCTCGCCCATGCGGTGGTGGCCTGCGCGCTGGCGCCCAAGTCGAACGCGGTGACGCTCGGCATCGACGCGGCGCTGGCCGACGTCCGGGCCGGACGGATCGGGCAGGTGCCGCCGCACCTGCGTGACGCGCACTACGCCGGCGCCAAGGCGCTCGGCCACGGCAAGGGCTACAAATACGCCCACGACCATCCGCACGGGGTGGCCGCTCAGCAGTACCTGCCCGACGAGCTGGCCGGCGCCCGCTACTACGTGCCCACCGACCACGGCAACGAGGCCGGCATGGCCGAACGGATGGAGACCCTGGACGAGCTGCTCGGACGCCCTTCCTCGTAGCCGGCGACCCGGACCGACCACATCGCCCGGGTTCGGCGTCCTTCACCGGGTTGGAACCACGGAAAGGACGTCAAGGCAGGGCAACGTCAAGCGGGCAACGTCGCGCCAGGGTTGCGGACGGCTCAGCGCAGGTAACCCAGTTGTGGGAACGCCCGGCGATACTCGGCCAGCAGTTCGGACGCCACCGCGGCCGAGTCGACCAGCGGATGGTGGGTGAGCGCCAGCCGGGCCGCCCGTGCCGAGCCGGTGATGGCGGCCTCGATCGTCCAGCGCTCCACCTGCTTGATCGTGGCGACCAGGCCGCGGGCATAGTCGGGCAGCGGGGCCAGCGGCAGCGGATGCAGGCCGCGTCCGTCCACCCGGCAGGGCGCCTCGATCACCGCGTCGTCGGGCAGCTCGGGCAGCCGTCCGGCATTGGGCAGGTTGAGGATCAGGGTGGCCGGCTCGTCGCGTCCGATGGCTCGCATGATCGCCAGCGCCACCCCCTCGTAGCCGCCTGAGACCAGGTCGGCGATCGAGCGCTCGAAGCCGCCGGCGGCCTCCCGGTTGGCCGCGCCGTAGGTCTCCTCGCGCTCCCGGCGGGTGGCGTCCCAGGCGGCCAGGGCGGCGTCCGGGGCGGTGGGACAGTCGCGGTAGAAGCGGTCCTGCTGCTCGGCCAGGAACGCGCCGCGACCGCCGCCGGTGCCGCCCTCGCGGCGGAAGTAGAACCAGTGCAGGTACTCGTTCGGCAGCGCACCCAGGTCGCCGATCAGCTGGGGTCCGAACAGCCGGCCCTCCTCGACGGTGTGCAGCGCGTCCGCGTCGGCGAGCAGTTCGGGCAGCCGATCGACGCCGTCCACCAGCAGGCCGCGCAGCCAGCCCAGATGGTTCAGCCCCACGTAGTCGGGCTGCGCGGACGCCGGATCGACGCCGAGCGCGGCGGCGGCGCGACGGGCCAGCGCGACCGGCGAATCGCAGATGCCGACCACCCGGGGATGGACGGCGCTGAGTGCCTCGGTGACCATGCCGGCCGGGTTGGTGAAGTTGATCAGCCAGGCCTGCGGCGCGACCTGGGCGACGGTGCGGGCCAGGTCGAGCGAGGCGGGAATGCTGCGCAGCGCGTAGGCGATCCCGCCGGCGCCGACCGTCTCCTGGCCGATCAGCCCGTGCCCGGCGGCGATCCGCTCGTCCAGCACCCGAGCCGCGGTCCCACCGGCCCGCAGTGCGGAGAACACGAAGTCGGCGCCCTGCAGAGCCTCGGCCGGGTCGGTGTGCACGGTGTGCCGCAGTCGCGCCGAACCACCGGCCTGCGCGGTCAGCACCCGGTCGATCACCGCCAACCGCCTCGGGTCGACGTCCAGCAGCGCGACCTGGTCGATCAGGTCGTCCGCCAGCAGTGCCGCATGTACCAGCGGCACCCGGAACCCGCCGCCCCCGACGATGGTCAGCTTCATGGCCGCAGCCCATCCCACCCCGCCGCCAGATCGGCCGCCGTAATCGTGGTGAGCTCGGACAGCGACGGGGGCTCGGACACCTCATCGCCGAAGACTCGAAGATCGCGCTCCCGGGCGGCGCCTTCAACGAGGTTCCGGACGAAACGCGCGTTGCCGAAGGCCGGATCGTCGAACCCGCCGCTCTCCTCCAGTGAGCTCAGTCGCTGCCGCAAATAGCGGAGGCCGCCTTCGTTGATGGTGTTGCCGGAGCCAGCCGCCATTAGTTGCGCGATCTGGACCAGTTCCGGCGTCCGGTAAGGGTCGAAGCGGATGGTGGTGGTGAACCGGGATCGGAGTCCAGGATTCGAATCCAGGAACCGGGTCATCGGCTCGGTATACCCCGCCACGATCACCACCAGCCGCTCCCGGTCGTCCTCCATCCGCTTCAGCAGGGTATCGATCGCCTCCTGCCCGAAGGGGTCGCCCGCGTCGAAACCCTCGGTCTGCAGCGCGTAGGCCTCGTCGACGAAGAGCACCCCGTCAAGTGCGGAGTCGATCGCCGTCGTCGTGCGGGCGACGGTGTGGCCGTGGTACTCGCCGATCATTCCCGACCGGTCCACCTCGATCACCCGGCCGTCGGCCAGGATGCCCAGAGCGCGGTAGAGCCGGCCCAGGATGCGGGCGATGGTCGTCTTCCCGGTGCCGGGCGGACCGGTGAACACGAAGTGCTCAGTCAGCCGGCCCTGCGGCAGG
Organism: Micropruina sp.; assembly: GCF_047607385.1. Classification (GTDB taxonomy): domain Bacteria; phylum Actinomycetota; class Actinomycetes; order Propionibacteriales; family Propionibacteriaceae; genus Micropruina. The sequence continues at coordinate 1,221 of NZ_JASGDE010000057.1, read as the reverse complement.
CCGGCGTCACGCCGCGCCAGGTTCGCCCGGGTCTGGGCCAGTACGCGCTTGACCTGGGCCTTCACCCCGGGAAGCCCGATCTGCGCGTCCAGATCGGCCAACACCTCGGCCACCGTCTCCTCCGCCCCCGGCGGCCTCTGGTTCGTACCTGCCGGCTCCGCGGTCGCGGGCCCGGGGCGGGCCGGAACCGGCTGTGGGGGAGCGGGCTCATCCGGGACGCGTTCGCCGAGGCTACGGACCCGGATGATGGCGTAGTTCGAGTCGCGCAAGGCTTCGGTCACTTCGGACAGGCCGGGGTTGAGGGCGTATGCCCGGTGCAGGTGGTCGCGGGCGGCGTCCTCGCGTCCTTCTGAGCGGGCGATCAGACCTAGAAACAGCTGAGCTTCGGCGTGGGTGTCCGGCACCGCCTGCTGTCGCAAGACGGCCATCAGATGATCCCGGGCGGGTGCGATCGCGGACAGCTGAGCGAGCGCGACCGCGCTGAGCAGTCGGCTCTCGGCATCGAAATACGGGTCGCCGCCGAGGATCGGCAGCAGGGTCCGAACGGTCTCCTCCGGGTTCTCGCTGGCGAAGGCGAGCCGTCCGGCGAGGAACCGGGACGGCACCGCGGTGGGAACGGTGCGTCGCAGCGCGGACGACGCTAGGTCGAGTTCGTTGCGGGCCAGATGCATCGCAGCCACCGCGCAGAACAGGTCGAGGTGGTCTTCGAGGCTGTGCGACACGTAGGTGCCGATGTTGTAGCGCGAGGTCAGTCGGCGATTCGCTCGGGTGCGCTCCTGCCCGAACCGGCGCTCATTGCGCGCCATGGCCGACAGTGCTTCCTCTTCACGGACACCGCAGGCGTGCAGGCCCAGCCAGGCGTCGGCCATCCCGGGATCGATGTCGACGGCGCGCTCGAAATGCTCTCGGGCGCGCCCACGGTTGGTCGGCAGTTCGTAAACGCCACTGAGCCAGTGACTGCGTGCCCGCGTCGTTTCCAGTACCACAGTGATCCCAACTCACTCCTCCGGTGGACAACGCAAGTATCCGCCGATCTTCGCCCCGGCGTCTCGACGCGGTCGCGATCCGGGCGCCCACGGCCCTCTGTGCGACCCGGGACGGTTCTCAAGGGAGCAGGAGCTGCTCGACGAGGTGCGGGACCGCTAAGAGTTCCCCCACCCCAGCGCTCGCCTAACTATTTGGGGCTCGCTGAACTCAGCGAGCCCCAAATAGTTAGGCGAG
>NZ_JASGDE010000056.1:0-4657 GCF_047607385.1 Micropruina sp. | reverse complement strand
GCCGGCCCCAGGCGGTGCGCGCGGCGACCAGGGCGGCGGGCTGCCCCGGCGTCCGTTCCCGCGGGCGGACCCGCAGCCCGGAGTCCACCAGCCGGCGGAGCAACTCGCCCGAGGGCACCTGGACGGCGCCGGCGTCGATCAGTGCCGGGTAGCGGGCCACCGGCACGTCGTAGTGATCGTGGTCGAAGGCGCGGGCCGGGATACCCGCGGCCCGGGCGAAGTCGTGCAACTCGTCCAGCGACGCGTCCGAGACCAGGTGACCGAAGTCGGTGCCGTGGGCCGGCCACCGCGGCGGGTCGAGCAGGATCGCCACGTCAGGCGCCGGCCCGCCCGCGGGTCAGTTCCAGCAGTGCGGCGTGGGTGGACTCGATGGCCTGCTCCACCTGCGGATAGCCGGCGAACCGGCCGTCGGCGATGTGCGACTGCACCATCGGGATCGCGATGCCGACGTTGGAGACGATCATGCCCAAGGTGACCAGCACCTCGGTGATCGCCGCCGCCGCACGGGTGCCGCCGCTGACCCCGCCGTAGCTGGCCACCGCCACCGTCTTGCCCTGCCATTCGGCGTTCAGGTAGTCGAGAGCGTTCTTCAGCGCCGCGTTGAACGAGTGGTTGTACTCCGGCATCACGATCAGATAGGCGTCGCCGCGGCTGATGGTGGCGCTCCAGGCCTTGGTGTGCTCGTGCTCGTAGCGGCCCAGCCGCGGGTGGTTCGGCTCGTCGAGCAGCGGCAACGCGACCTCGGCGAGGTCGACCACCTCGATCTCGAAGCCGCCGTGGTCGGCGAACCGCTCGACGATGTAGTCGGCCACCATCCGGCCGACCCGGCGCGGACGAGTGCTGGCGACGATCACTTGCAGGGTGGGTTTGGTCACGGCGGAGCCTTTCCTTGAACGCTCAATCACGGTAGCAGGCGCCGCCCGGGGAACCGCTGATCAATGCGGCGTCTCGCTGGTTGAGCTTGTCGAAGCCCGTTGCCAGTGGGGTCTCGACAAGCTCGACCGACGAGAACACCGGCGCTTCTCCAACCGTCACCCGGCGACGTCGGCCAGATGATGCTCCAGGTCGTGCAGGAAATAGCAGCCCAGGGTGGCCACGGTGAACTCCGAACCGTTGCTCCGGGTGCCGCGGCGCTGCCACTGGTCGGCCCGGACGCCGTCGAACAACCCCGCGGTGTGCTCCGCGGCCGCGGCATACTCACCGGCGACGGCGAGCGGGTCCTGGGCGTGGTAGCGGCCGGCGACGGCCGCCTCGTCCTGGTCCCAGTTGGAGAAGGTGGGGCCGTCCTCGGTGAGCAGCTGGGTCAGCCGGGTGCCGAAGATCCGGCAGACGTCCCGGACGTGGCAGCCGTACTCCAGCGCCGACCAGCGTTCCGGCCGGGCCCGGACCGTGACGTCCGGACGCCGCAGCACGGTCTCCCAGCGAGGCACGGTGGCATGCACCCGGCTCGCCACCTCGGTGGCCGGCGGCGGCGTCCAGCCGCACTCCGGGCAGCCCTGCTCGATCACCCAGGTCCAGTCCTTGGTGTCCGGGGGAATCGCCGCCGGCTCTTCGCCGGACACCTCAGGCCCCGACCGCGAAGGTCCCGGTGAACGAGGCGCTGTCGATCGCGTGCGCCAACAGGTTGAACCGGCAGGCCGCGCTGGTGGCGCCGTCCGGGACGCCGAGCTGCTCGACGTCCATCGCGTAGACGGTGAAGACGTAGCGGTGCGCCGGGCCGGGCGGGGGACAGGGGCCGCCGTAGCCGGCGTAGCCGTAGTCGTTGTCCCACTCCCGGGCCGGGGCGTCCAGGCTCGCGCCGGGTGCCAGCGCGGTGACCTGGGCCGGGATGTCGAAGGCGATCCAGTGCCACCAGCCGCTGCCGGTCGGGGCGTCCGGGTCGTAGCAGGTGAGGGCATAGCTCTTGGTGCCCTCGGGGGCGCCCGACCAGCGCAGGTCGGGGCTGACGTTCGTGCCGCCGCAGGAGGGTTCGGCGTAGCCGAGCTCGATGGTCGAGCCGTCCGGGATGGCGTCGCTGCTCAGTTCCATGTCCTCACCCTAGGAGGTTCCGCGGTGGCGCAGAAGGGCGACCCCACTAGCCTGGCCTCCATGGAGTGGGTGGAGGTGCTGGCCGGCAGCCGGGTGATCGTCGAGCTCCCGGTCGGCGATGCCGACGATCTGATCGCCGCCGGCGAGGTGCTGATCCAGGAGGGCATGGCGGCCTGGACGGTGCCGTTCGAGCGTCGCGGGCTGCTGCCCGGGCTGCGTCAGGTGTTCGGACGCCGGGCCCGGCTCGGCGTCGGCGACCTGCGCGACCCCGCCCAGGTGGAGCTGGCCGCCGGCTCCGGGCCGGATCTGCTGCTCTCCCCGTTCGCCGATCGCGCCCTGCTGGACGCCGCCGGCGCGGTGCCGATGGTGCTCGGCGGGCTCACCCCGTCCGAGGTGGACCGGGCGCTGTCCCTCGGCCCCGCCGCAGTGCAGGTGATCCCCTGCGACGCGCTCGGCTCGCTGTATGCCCGGACGGTGACGGCGATGTTCCCCGAGGCGCCGCTGATCGCCGCCGGCAAGCTGGAACGCTTCCAATGCGAGATGTGGCTGGACGCCGGCGCCCTCGCGGTCTGCCCCTCCGGTGCGATCGACGAAGAGGACATCGCCGAACCCGACCTGGCCGGGTTGCGGCACCGCTGCCAGGGCTACCGGTTCGACTAGGCCCGACCGGCGAGGAGTCAGTGGTGCTCGCTCAGCCGCGGCGGCGGCGCAGGAAGGCGCCCACGCCGAACAGCAGCACCATCACCGCGAACACTCCGCCGGCGACCCCGATCAACTGGTCGATCAACGGGATGCCGGAACTCGGCAGGGTGACCTCGGCCGGCTGGGCGGCCGGGCCGGATTCCGGCTGGGCCGCCGGCTGGTCGCCCGGTCCGCTCTGCTGCGGGGCGACGACGCGCACCGGCAGCACCAGGCTGGACGCCGCGGCCTGCTCGCTGCCGGCGAAGCTCACGGTCAGCTCGACGGTGCCGGAGGCCGGCAGGCTCTCGGGCAGCGGGACGTAGGCCTCGAAGCTGCCGCCGCTGCCGGTGAGCGATTCCTGGGTGCTGTGCGCGGCGTCGGTGCCCGGCAGGCTGACGATCACCGGCACCCCGGTCAACGGACGTCGCTGGGCGTCCCGCAGGGTGCCTTCGATGGGGACCAGCGCCCCGGGGGCGCCGGCGGGCGCCACCGTCCTGGCCTTGATGGTGGCGGGCAGCGGCCCCTTCAGGGCGACTGTGTCCGCGCGTGCTGTTCCGGCACCCAGCAGCAGGGCCAGGGTGAGGGACGTGAGGAAGACGATGACCCGACGCATCTGTGCCCCCGATCTCGGGTGAATTCTCGGCGTGGACCCCATCGTCGCGGCGCCGTGGGCGAGGGCGTCCGAGCCACGCCGGACGGCGGTCGGATTGGCCCCCGATTTGGGCAGCCGGTTTCCTTAGACTAAATTCAGAAACCGACCTAGTTTTCTCAGGAGGTTTGTGCATGTACCAGCCGCGACGGGCCGACGGTCCGGCTGCCGTTCAGTCGGGCACTGAGGCGCCCGGCCGGGCCGCCTCGGACCTGCCCCGCCGGGAGGCCCGAGCCTGGTACCGCAGTGCCGCCGACCGCATCGGGGTCGCCTTCCTGGGCCTGGCGGTGAGCGCCACCGCCGGTGCGCTGGCGATGTCCGGCGCCGCCGCGGCGGCCCCGGTCGCCGCGCCGATGACCACGCCCGACGTGGCCCTGCGGGACGTCCCGGTGTCCCGCGACGTGGCCCGTCCGCAGATCGCCGCCGAGGATGCGCTGGCCTTCGCGGCCGCCAGCCGGACCGCGGTGAGCCCGGCCCTGGAGCCGACCCGGACGATGTTCGCCAAGACCAAGCTGCCGGTGCTCGCCGATCCGGATGCGGGTGCCAAGAAGCTGGCCGGCCTGAAGGCCGCCGACAAGGTCACCGTCACCCCCGAGGTGAACGGCAAGTACCGGATGGTGCGGTTCAAGGGCAAGGACGCCTGGGTGCTGGCCGCGTCCCTGGCGAACAGCAAGCCCAAGCCGGAGAAGGTGGCCGACGCGAACGCGCCGAAGGCGACCCGCGCGGTGCCCAAGGGCTCGGTGCTCGGCCTGCAGCCCGAGGCGATGGTCGTCTACCGCGCCGTGATGGCCCGCTGGAACGTCAAGAACGTCGGCGGCTGGCGGGCGCACAGCCTGTCGGTGCACCAGTTCGGCCGGGCCATCGACTTCATGACCTACTCCAACACCTCCCAGGGCAACGCCATCGCCGCGTTCCTGGTGGCGCACGCCAAGGAGTTCGGGGTCGACCACATCATCTACCGGCAGAAGATCTGGACGCCGTACCGGCCGACCTGGCGGCACATGGCCGACCGGGGCAGCGCCACCGCGAACCACATGGATCACGTCCACGTGGCGGTCAAGGACCGCTGATCCGGCGTCCGGCTCATTGAGGAAGCGCTGATCAATCATGTCCCGGCTGCGGCGTCCCCGGCGGGCGATCTGCGGCCCCCAAATCTTGCGCCGTACGTCCAGTACGCCACAAGATCCGGGGGCCGCAGCTCATCCCGCCGGGCACGTCCTCGCTCGGAACAGCATTGATCAGCGCTTCCTTGAGCGGGAGATCCTGGCGTTTGCGGTGAACCGCGGCGCCGGCCTGGTT
>NZ_JASGDE010000055.1:0-5219 GCF_047607385.1 Micropruina sp. | reverse complement strand
TCACACTGCGCGATCGTCGGTGACTGAGAGCCTGAACGTGGGCTTGCCAGTGGATTGGACGTACGCGATTTCCCGGGTCGTCGACTCACCGATATAGCCGCCCGGATCGACAACGAGCACCGCGTCTGCGAGATCGATCTTCTTGAGGTGAAGCTCGTCCAGGACCCGCTTCTGCTCGTCGGTGACCACGTCACCACTGTGCTGGAACAGGGCCGGCGCCAGGACGATGATGCCGACCAAGGTCAACAGCTGATTGGCTTCCATGATCTGGTCTCGGAAACGGGTCGAGCCACAGATGCAGACGATCCGAGGATCACCCTCGGCCACTCTCCGCACGGCCGCGGCGATGCCAGCGTCAGCCATCAGTGGTCCTCCTTCAGGTCGGGTCGACGGCGTTCGGCGGTCCGAGTCAGCGCGCTGTAGCTGTATCGAACGTCCAGGCAGAGCGCACCGTCCCGCTCCAGCAGGAACCAGCCGCCGGGTTCGTGGTCGAGGTAGCGCATGGCGAGATCAGTGAAGCAGATCTCACCCCGGAGTCGCCCGGGTGACGCAGCTGCTCGCCCAGCAGCCGGCCACACAAAGTGCTTGCAGACAGAAACCACCCTGCGCTACAGTGCAAGTGATCTTAGATTGCAACCACCTGGGGAGTTGCCATGTTCCGCACGCGAGTCCACAACCTGCTCGTCTCCTCGGACGGGTACGCCGCCGGCGATCGGGTGACGATCGAGCAACCGATCGGCGGCGCCGGCGCCCTCTTCCGGTACTTCGACGGACGCGTCATTCATGGCGTCCACGGCATGGACGATCCGATAACGGCAGATCGGGCACTATTCAGCATGTGGGGCCAGGGCATCGGGGCGGAAATCATGGGCCGCCGCAAATTCGGACCCCAGTCCGGCGAATGGACCGACGACGGCTGGCGTGGATGGTGGGGAGACGAACCCCCGTTCCGCACTCCGGTGTTCATCCTGACCCACTACCCGCGCGAAACCATGGAGTTCGCCAACGGCACCAGCTTCCATTTCGTGGACGCCTCGCCGGAGGATGCACTTCACTTGGCGAAGGCCGCGGCCGGCGGCCTGGACGTCCGAATCGGTGGCGGACCGTCGACCGTGAACGCCTTCCTCCAGGCCGATCTCATCGATTTCCTCCATCTTTCTATCGTCCCGATCGTGCTCGGCTCCGGCGTCCGGATCTGGGATGATCTGGCCGGCCTGGAGGACAGATTCGAGATCGAATCCATCAGCACGTCCAGTGGGGTGACGCATCAGCTGTGGAACCGGAAGCAGCGCGGGTGAGCTCACACACCAAGACCGACCACCCCGGCGCTGGTCGAGAAAGGCTGACGAACATGGGAACCCTGAGCTACACCGCCACCATCTCACTCGACGGCTACGTGGCGGACGCCACCGGCGACTTCCAGTGGTCCGGCCCGTCCGACGAGGTCTTTCAGCTCCACATCGACCGGATGGGCCTGGTCTCCACCGAGGTGCTGGGACGCAACACCTACCTGCTGATGAAGTACTGGGAGGCCGACCCCGACGACGACTCCTGGGGCGCCGCCGAGGACGAGTTCGCCCGACGCTGGCGACGACTGGAAAAGGTCGTGGTCTCGTCCACATTGTCGCCGGACCAGCTCGCGCCCGACCGGGCTCGCCTTGTCCGCACGCTCGATCTGACCGACCTCGAACAGATCGTGCGGGACGCCCCGGGCGAGGTCGAGATCTTCGGCCCCAGCACCGCGAGTGCGGCGATTCGCGCCGGCATGGTGCGGGATTTCAGGTTCTTCATCGTTCCGAAGGCCGTGGGCGGAGGCCTGAGCGCACTGCCCGATGACGCGCACCTCGATCTGAGCCTGGTCGAGCACCACATCTTCGACAACGGCCTGACCTACCTCCACTACCGATCACGTTGACGTCGCCACGACCGGACGGCGCCTGATCGACACAGCGACCGCACCGTCCATGCGGCCACCCGGTGACGAGTTCCGCATCGACAGCTGAGCCGGCGCGATCGTAGGCCCGCCTCCAGCAGGAGGCCTCCGCTACCGTCCCGGGTCCTCCTCGGGCGGAAGAACCTGCACGTCGACGGCGCGCTCAGCTCGTGGGCGACCCTGCTCCCAGGGACGCTGCTGGACCAGCCGGACGCTGACCCGGCCCGGCGAGGCCCCGGTGATCGACAGCCGCTCCGGGGCGCTGGCACCGATCGGACGCAGCTCACCGCCGGCCGGGAAACCGCGGCGCCAAGCCAACTCGACCACCGCGGAATCACCGTCCAGAACCTCGCTCCACCGATAGCCGGACGTCCCCAGGCCGGGCAGGACGAGTTCGCGAACCTCACCCACCCGGAGCACCACGACCTCGGGCAGCCCGGCGCCGGGGACGTCGTCGGCCATCAAGCGCCGTCCAGCGCCACGATGGTCGCCGGTTCCCCGGTGAACTGGCCGCCGGCCGAGCCGAACTTCGCCTGCCAGCTGCCGTCCGGGTTCCGCAGGGTGTGCCACGGTTTCCCGGCCGCGAGCCCCAGCACGTGGAGGGTGGCGCCGACGTCGGCGCAGGCGACCGCGGTGAAGACGGTTCCCGCGGCGGCCGGCGGCAGCTGCCGGAACGCACCCCAGGTGCCGCTGCTGGACCTTTCCAGCAGCCATGGCTTGCCCCCACTCAACGCGACCAGGTTCAGCCCGCCGTCCACCGTGGCCGCGCTGACCGCGGTGAAGGAGCCGGGCACCGCACCGTCAGACGCGTTGATCCGCGCGGGAGCCGTCCAGCTTCCGTCCTTCTTGCGGGTGATCAGCCACAACTTTCCGCCTGCCACGGCGACCACGTTCGTCTCGCTGCCCCGGGTGACGCAGCTCAGCGCGGTGAACTTGCCCGCCGCCGTGTTGCCGGCCGCAGCCTTCGCCCAGGCCTGCTGCCAAACACCCTTGGCGTTCCGCTGGGTGTGCCAGATGCCACCGGCGGCCAATCCGGCGACCTGCACGGTGTCACCGACGGCGGCGCAGCTGACCGCGTCCCAGGCCGAGACCCCGGACGGCAGCGTCGAGGACGGTCGTTCCCACTTCGCCCAGCCGGCGTCGCTGCGCTTGCGGGTGTACCACAGGGTGCCGCCGACCAGTCCGAGCACGTGCAGCCGGTTGATCGTCGCGGTCGCGGTCACCGCGGTGAACGCACCGGGATCGCCGGGCGTCCCGGTATCGAGCCGGACCACCGGCGATTGCCACTTGCCGGTCTTGTTCCGTCCGGTCTGGTAGACATTCCCGGCGCCGGCCAGCAACACCTGCAGATCGGTCCGGATCAGCGGTGAACTGATCGTGCCGTTGATTCCCCACATCTCGGCGTCGATCCCGGCGCTGCCGTAGGCGATCCGGAAGTAGCCGGCCTCGCCCCAACCGGTGCCCCAGCTGTTCTTGGCGATCCAGCATTTCTTAGCGTCGTCGTAGCCGACGATCGCGACACAGTGCCCGCCGATGATGTCCCCGGAGGTCTTCGCGTTGTATTTGTAGACCCCGCCGGCGTAGTAGTAGAAGAAATCCTCGTAGATTGTGAAGCAGGCCACCATCGGGCCCACCGTCGACAGGTAGGTCTTCATCGAACTCACCGACGTCTTGCGGACGAAGCCGCCGAATTTGGTCAGCCGCGACTTCCAGTCGGATCCCCGGCGGCAGGGCTGGGCGTCATCGGTGTAGGGGTAGTTGAGTTCGTCGGTGATGCCGGCCTTCATCGCGGCCAGCGCCTCGTCCGGCCACCAGCCGCCCTCCGGGCACGGGATCGCACCGTGGGTCGCCCCCAGGCAGTGGTACGCGTAGGCCTCCGACAGATCCACCGCCAGGCCGGGCTGCTTGGCGGCAATCCGCACCATCGACTCCAGCACCCCGACCACGCCGAAGGCGACGCAGGACCCGCAGCCCGCCTGGTCCTTGACCGAGGTCACATAGTTGCCCCCGGACGCCTTGCGCCAGTCGTACTTGGCAGGTGCGGCGGCCGCGGACGCGACGGTGCCGGTCGGCGCCGTCAGCCGCGCGGACGCGGTCTGCACGCGCTCCTGCAAACCGGCCATGCCGTCCGGCGGGACCGCGCCGAGCCGGGCTCGGGCATGCAACCGCGACAACCCCGAATTGGCGGTCGGCCCCGGCTGCCATGCGATCTCCGAAGTCAGCGCCGCATTCCGTAGCGCCGCAAGATCCAGAACCATCAGAATCCCCTCTTTCGATGCCCAGCGGGCCTCGTTGCCCGGCACTGACATCAACTCCGAAGCTACCCCGCGCCCGGGTCCGGCGTCCTGCCGCAGCGAGAACGATCTGCCGAGTCGCCCGCATCGCTCGGCGAGACACTCGGCCGCGGATCGTCCGCATCAACCTTCTCGAACTCTGATATCATGATTGATATCAAAGCAAGGAGGTGGGCCGATGGCCGCGATCATCGTCCGCGGGATCGACGATTCGGTGAAGCAACGACTTGCCGTCCAGGCCAAAGCGCACGGACGCTCCATGGAGGCAGAGGTTCGCGACATCCTTACCAAGTCCGTGCACCGGCCGCACATCGGTTTGGCCCTCATGCAGGCCGCGCAGGAGGTCGGAGGGATCGATGACCTGCCGATCCCCGAGCGCGCCGACATCGCGCGAGCGGCAGACTTCGAGTGATCGTCATCGACACCAACGTCATCTCGGAGGCATTCCGTCCGCAACCGGCCGCGCAGGTGGTCGCATGGCTGCAGGCGCTCACCGGCGATGTTGCCATCACGGCGGTCACCTACGCCGAATTGCTGGCCGGCGTCCGCCACCTGCCGCAAGGCCGTCGCAGGACGACGCTGGGCGTCGCGATCGACTCCGCCCTGCAGTCCCACCGGGATACCCAGGCCATCCTGCCGTTCGATCACCTGGCAGCCCCCCACTACGCCGACATCCTCGCAGTCCGCGAGAAGGCAGGGCTGCCGATCAGCACCGCCGACGCTCAGATCGCCGCGATCTGTCGCGCGCATGCCGCTGCCTGCGCGACCCGGAACGCCAGGGACTTCGCGCACACCGGGATCGACCTGATCGATCCTTGGTCCACTCGGCCATAGAGCGGCCTCTCGCTGGTTGAGCTTGTCGAAACCCGTTGCCAGAGCGGTCTCGACAAGCTCGACCAGCGAAAATCCGCGCTCCTCAGTAGGTGGTCAGCCCGCGGGAGCGGAAGATGGTGCGGGTCGACTCCACCAACTCGGCCGACGGCGGCTCGGTG
>NZ_JASGDE010000054.1:0-10207 GCF_047607385.1 Micropruina sp. | reverse complement strand
CGGACGTCCAGCACCGCGGCGGGCCAGCCGGCCACGGTGGCCAGCACGTGCAGCCGTCCGTCGGCGTTGGGCTCCAGGGCGGCGTCGGCGTACTCGACCGCCCAGCTGACGCAGCGGATCGGCGTCAGTTCGCCGGCACGGTCGTCGGTCAGGGACGCCACGTCGCGGCCTCCTGGGTGCGGGCCTGGGCCGGCACGTAGCGGAACACCGTGACGCCGTCGGCGTCCAGCACCACCTCCCAGCCCGGCCGGGTGCGCAGCGTCTCGCGCAGTGCGTCGATGGTGCCCAGCGGCGCGATCCCGCGATAGTCGGCGTAGCCGTCCATCCGCGGGCCGTAGAGCGCATAGGTGGGCGCGCTGCGATTCTCCAGATGCGCCTCCAGCGCGGCCAGGTAGTCCGGGGAGCGCAGCCCGTCGCCCTCGTTCTGCAGCGGACGGTCGTACTCCCAGTCGTCGGTCAGCCGCCAGGCGTAGGCCTCGCTGGCCCGCACCGGCCAGAACGCGGACCCGGGGCTGAGATAGGCGCGCCCGGGCACCTCCCGCTCCAACAGTGCCTGCGCCTGGTATTCGGCCTTGGTGACCGCGTAGTGGTAGTAGGTGGCGAAGTAGGCCTGGGAGGCGCCGGCGGCCAGGATCAGCAGCGCCGCGCCGCCGGTCAGCCGGGCCCGGAGATCGCCGCCGAACAGCCGGGTCAGCCAGGGGCCGATCAGCAGCGCACAGCCCGGGATGGAGTAGAGCATCACCCGCAGCAGCGCCTCGCCGCCGTAGCTCTGGGCGAACAGGATGGCGAACGGCGAGAAGGCCAGCACCGCCGCCACCAGGCCGGGTCCGCGGCGCCAGCGGGCCCAGCGCTGCCGGCGCAGTTGGCCGATCGCGAGCACGCCGGCCAGTCCCCACAGCCCCAGGGTGGCCACCCGGTTGCTTACCCCGTGCACGGTCAGCGCCAGGCTGCCCAGGTCGGCGGCGGCACCGGTCTGCGCGTTGCGCAGCACGTCGACGCCGGTGAACAGCCCGTAGGCGCTGGCGATCTCGAAATTGGCCGCCAGCTGGCCCAGCGCCACCGCGGCCAGCAGCGCCGCCAGCCACCACGACACCCGTCCGAACAGCATCAGCACACCGATCGCGCCGAGCAGCCAGAACGGGGTCAACTGGTGGCTGACCACGAGCGCCGCGAACACCACCACCGACAGGATCGCGGCGGTCCGGCTGGACCGGGCCCGGACCACCAGCGCGGCGGTCACCATCGCCAGCACGAAACCCAGCGCCTGTGGCGAGAAGTAGTCCTGGGCCACCCAGTTGACCACCAGCGCCACCATCGCGGCAGCCTGGGACGCCGGAACCGACAGCCGCAGCGCCCGGCTCAGGGTGTACATCGCGGCCACCCCGGCCACCGTGACGGCCAGGGTGAACCAGCAGGCGATCGCGAACGGCGAGACCCCGCCGGCCACGCTCACCCAGCCGATCGCGGCGAAGAAGCCCGGCCAGCCCTGGTAGATGTCCAGCCCGCGGTGCAGCGTTCCGGTGCTGGTGATCAGGTCGATCACCCCGAGGTGCTTATAGGCCCAGTCCACCGACGGCGCGTCCAGGGTGAGCGGGGCGGTGCCGCGCTCGATCAGGCAGCTGAGCAGCAGCATCGTCCACATCAGGCCGGAGTGCCGCAGCCGCAGCGCGAACAGGAACCCGAGCACCGCCAGCAGCAGCGCGACGGCGAACACCGGGGTGCCGGCCAGCGGGCCGAAGGCGTCGTCGCGTCCGGCGGCGACCGCGGGCAGCGAGACCAGCCAGAGCACCGCGGCCAGGGCGCCGATGCCCAGCGTCACCCGGGCCCACAGACCGCTCGGCAACGACAGCGCCGGCAGCGTCGGCCGGGACAACGACATCGCGGCATACCCGGCGGCCAGTCCGGCGACGATCGCGGTGACCACCCGGGGCTGCCACAGCCCCAGCCACAGCGACGCGCTGGCCAGCAGCACCGTCACCGAGGCGCTCACCGCGGGCACCAGCCCGATCGCGGGCAGCCGGGTGGACGGCACCAGCCGGGTCAGCAGCAGGCCGGGCACGAGCGCCCAGAACACGACCGCGGTCCAGCCCAGCACCGGGACGGCCTGCCCGGCCAGGGCGGCGGCGGAGATCACCAGGGCAGCCCACACTCCCCACGAGTGCGGGCGCACCGCGGGCTGCGAGCGGCGAAGGGCAGGGGTCAGCACAGAGGAAGTCAGAGTCATCGGAACCTTTGCTTAGGTAAGCCTAACCTACGTCAGATCACTGACGTGTCCGGCACCATTTCAGTGCCCGGACGCTAACTACCTGCGCCCTCCCGCAGGTGGGAGAGCGCAGGTAGTTAGGGAGGGCTATACCGGGGAGGGCCGTTCAGCGGCCCATCAGCTTGAGCGCCTGGGCCAGTGCCGCCTTCGCCTCGTCGACCTTCGCCTGGTAGGTGGCCAGGTCGCCCTTGCGCAGTGCGGCGTCCGCGGCCACGAAGGCCTCCTGGGCCTTGGTCAGCTGGGCGACCGCGGCCGGGTTGTTCGGCTGCGCGGTGCCGGTCGGTGTCCCGCCGGGTGTCGGCGACCCGGACGGCGAGGCCGATCCGGACGGCGACGGCGAGGCACTCGGCCCCTCACCGGTGTCGGCCCCGGCACTGCCGGCGAAGACCTCGTCCAGGGCCTTCTGCAGGGTGGTGCCGATCCCGACGTGCGAGCCGAACCGGACCACCACGTAGGCCAGCGCCGGGTACGAGCCGGTGTTGCTCTGCCGCATGGTGTAGATCGGCGCCACGTAGAGCAGCCCGTTGCCCATCGGCAGGGTCAACAGGTTGCCGTAGGTGGCCGATGCGGCGCCCTGGTTCAGGAATGGACGCAGTGTCTCGGCGACCTTCTGGTCCTGGTTGATCGCGTTGAAGGTCTGTCCCGGACCGTCGATCTGGTGGGTGTCGGACATCCGCAGCACCCGCAGCTTGCCGTAGTCGGGGCTGGTCGCCTCGGCCACCACCGACAGATAGCTGGCCAGGTTCGAGCGATCCTTCGGCACGAACACGGTGGTCTGGCTGAACACCGGGTTCTCGTCCTTGGGCCACTTGATGCTCAGGTAGTAGGGCGGCTCCTTGGCGTCCGAGTTCGCCTTCACCGGATCGTTCGGCACCTGCCACAGATCGGACTGCGCGTACCAGATGTACGGGTCGGTCATGTGGTAGCGGCTGAGGATCTCGCGCTGCACCTTGAACAGGTCCTCCGGGTAGCGCAGGTGGCTGAGCAGGTCGGGGCTGATCGCGCTCTTCGGCTGCACCGTGCCGGGGAAGGCCCGCGAGTAGGCCTGCAGGATCGGGTCGGAATCGTCCCAGGCGTACAGCGTCACGGTGCCGTCGTAGGCGTCCACCACGGCCTTCACCGAATTGCGGATGTAGTTGATGTTGGCGTCGACCTGGGTGCCGACCGCCCGCGACTGGGTGTCGGCGGCCGAATTGCGCAGGTTCACCAGTTGACTGTCCGGGTAGCTGTTCGAGGTGGTGTAGCCGTCCACGATCCACACCGTGCGCCCGTCCACCACGGCCGGGTAGATGTTGGAGTCGACGGTCAGCCAGGGCGCGACCTGCTGCACCCGCTCCTTCGGCGTCCGGTTGTACAGAATCCGCGACTGGCTGTTCACCCGGTCCGACAACAGCAGGTTGAAGTCCATGAATTTGGCCGCGTAGAGCCCTCGGGTGAACGGGTCCCCGATCGGCACCCCGCCCTTGCCGGCATAGACGTTGTACTGGTTGTTCGGAGTGTCCAACTCGATCGGCTGCTGGCCCTCCTCACGGCCGACGATCGCATACTGGGTGGACTGTTCCCCGAAGTAGATCCGCGATTCGTAGTCGCTGAGCTTGCCCGTCGGCGGGATATCGCGAACGATCCACTCCGGCTGGCCGTCGCTCTGCCGGCGGTTGCCGTAGGCGATCACCAGGCCGTAGCCGTGGGTGTACACGGTGTGGATGTTGTTCCAGTTCTGGTCGGGCAGGCCGGCGAGGTTCATCTCCCGGGCAGCCACCACCACGTCGGTCTCCTTGCCGTCGATGGTGTAGCGGTCGATGTCCAGCGCCTCGGGGAAGGTGTAGTAGTTGCGCAGCTGCTGCAACTGCTCGAAGGTGGGGGCGATCACCGCCGGGTCCATCAGCCGGATGCCGGGCAGTGCCTCGGCGTCCGCCTTGAGCTGGCCGGCGCGGACTTGGGTGTCCGCCACGTACGGGGTGATCTCGGTGTCGTTGATCCCAAAGGCTTGCCGCGTCATGTCGATGTGCCGCTGCATGTACGGGTTCTCTTTGTCCGGCTGGTTCGGCGCGACGACGAAGGACTGCACCACGGCCGGATAGATCAGGGTCAGGATCAGCCCGGAGATCACCATCAGCACCAGCGCCGCGGTCGGGTAGATGCCCCGCTTGATGATCGGGTTGGCGAAGAACAGCGCGGCGACCAGGAACGAGATCACCGCCATCACCAGCTTGGCGCCGATCCGGGCGTGGTCGTCGGTGTAGTGGACGCCGGTGAACAGGGTGCCCTGGCTGAGCAGCATCGAATACCGGTCCAGCAGGCACTGCAGCCCGTACAGCACCAGCAGCACCCCGGTCACCATGGACAGATGGATCCGGGCCGCCGGGGTGACCTGCGGACGCCCGGTGGCGCGCACCGCCCGGATCGCCCCGGTGGCGAAGTGCACCATCGCGGCACCGATCAGCGCGAAGGCACCGGCGGTGAGCAGGAAGGACAGGAAGCTCTGCCAGATCGGCAGCTCGAAGACGTAGAACTTGTAGTCCAGCCCGAAGACCGGGTCGGTCTGGCCGAACGGCACGGCGTTGAACCAGGCCAGCACCGGCAGCACCTCGGTGACCGCCGACATGCCGGCCAGGATGCCCAGCGCCAGCGCGGGCACCCCCACGGCGAATTTGGCGCTCTGTTCCAGCATCCGCCGGTAGGCGTCCAGGACGGCGCTCTCCCCCGCGGCACGGGCCGGCGGACGGAGCCGGATCGCCAGCCACATATTGCCGCCGACCAGCAGCGCCATCAGCAGGCCGACGCCGACGAACAGACCCACCCGGGTCCACAGCTCGGTGGAGAAGACCACCCCGAAACCGACCGAATCGAACCACAGCTTGTCGGTCCAGATCTGGGTGAAGACCGCGAAGGCGATCACCAGCACGGCCGCGATCCCGAAGGTCAGCAGCAAGGGCGATCGACGGTGGACACTTGCAGACAGGCTCACGCGGGCTTCTCCTCGGTTTTGGGTGTCAGTCCAATGTACGTGCCAGGGCGGCGGCCAACCCGGGAACCAGGTCGGCTCCCGACAGCAGATCGTCGGGATGGCTGCGGATTCGGGCCACTCCGTAAGCGTCCCCGCCGCGCAGCGCGCCCACCACCACCCGGATCTCCTGCCGGTCCGGGCTCTTCCGGACCTCCTCGGACGCCGCAGCGCCGGCCGGCAGGTCGGCGTCCGCGGTTCCTGGGAGGAAGAACCGCTCCAGGCTGAGCGCCACGCCGGCCACCGTGGGCGGCCAGGCGATCCGGGCCAGCGCCTCGCCCAGGTCGGCGCCGCCGGCGAAACCGTCCTGTTCGATCGCCGAGAGCTGTCCGGGTCGTGGATCGGTGCCGCCGGTGAGGTGCTCGGCCAGCTGTGGTTCGGCGGCGATCAGCTCGGCGGTGGGAACCAGTGCGAACAGCCGGGCGGGCTGATCCCAGCCCACGCCGGCGACGTGTCGCTCGATCTCCAGCAGCGCGGCGATCAGGGCGTCCGGGACGGTCACGAACAGCCCACCACCTTGGCGGCGCGGGCCGGATCCTTCAGATCCTCCAGCGCGGCGATCGCCTCGGACAGGGTGCTGACCCGGACCAGCCGCACCGGTGTCGACAACCCGACCACGTCCGGGCAGTTGTCGGCGGGCACCAGGAACACGGTGACTCCGGCCGCTTCGGCGCCGGCGATCTTCTCCTGGATGCCGCCGATCCCGTGCACCGCGCCGTCGCCGTCGATCGTGCCGGTGCCGGCCACCGACCGTCCGGCGATCAGGTCGTCGGGCGAGACCAGGTCGTAGACGGCCAGGGCGAAGATCAGCCCGGCGCTCGGCCCGCCGATGTCGGGATTGATCCGGAAGTTCACCCGCGGCACGTAGGAGTAGCCGATCCCCAGGTTGATGCCGACCACGGGCTGGGCCGGGTTGGCGTTCGCGCTCACCGTGATGACCGTCTCGCGGGTCTCCGCCCGGTCGCGCAACAGCGTGAACAGGATCGGGTCGCCGACCGCGGACTTGCTGATCTCGGCGCCGACGGCACGGGTGGTCTTCACCGGCTTGTCGTTGATCCGCAGGATGAAATCGCCCGGCCGTAGCTTGCCGTCCGCCGGGCTGCCGTTGGAGACCCCGGTCACCATCGGGTACTCGACCACCTTCTCGCCCGCGGCGCGCAGGCCGGCGGCCACCGCGGCCGACTGCGAGGTGTCCATCATCTGCACCTCGCGTGCCCGGATCTCGTCGACGCTCACCCCTGGCGGGTACACCGCCTCGCGGGGCAGCACCTCGCGGGCCGACAGCCAGTACGACAACAGCGCCTCCGGCAGGGTCAGCTGGCTATCCGCCCGGGTCACCGAGACCGTGGTCAGCCGCAGCTGGCCGGTGCCCGGATGCGTCGCCACTCCCTGGATGTCGACCCGGGGCTGGCCGTCCACCGGCTCGAACAGATCGACCGTGGTGCCCGGCGACCAACTGACGAAGGGCACGGGGGTCAACGACACCACCGCAGCCAGCGCCACGAACAGCAGCGCCGAGACGGCCGCCGTCCAGGTCTGCTTGGTCACCCCCCGACACTACCGGAATCGCCCGCCGCCCCGGCTGCCATCACCTTGCCGGGTGCGGGACAATGGACCACGTCGCACCCCGGCCCACCGGACCGGAC
Source organism: Micropruina sp. (assembly GCF_047607385.1). Classification (GTDB taxonomy): domain Bacteria; phylum Actinomycetota; class Actinomycetes; order Propionibacteriales; family Propionibacteriaceae; genus Micropruina. Next base: position 3,294 of record NZ_JASGDE010000054.1, on the reverse strand, counting down.
GCCTTCAACCCTCGACCTCAGGAGCCCATTCATGGCCACCGACCCGGACCTCCCCGACAACGGCGACCGGCCGAGCGAGGAGAACCCGCTGGCCCAGTTCCTCGCCCAGTTCGGCATCACCCCCGGCCCGGACGGCGAGTTCGACATGGCCGCGCTCACCCAGCGGCTGCAAGCGGTGATGGCGCAGTTCCAGACCCAGATGGCCGGCTTCGGCCCGACCGATGCCAACAGCGGGATGAACTGGACCTTCACCAAGGACATCGCGCGCCGGGTGACCGCCTCGCTGGGCCCCGACCAGACCCCGTCCGCCGCCCAGTCCGGACAGGTGCGCGACGCCGCCGGTCTGGCCGACCTGTGGCTGGACGAGGAGATCTCCTTCCCCCGGTTGAGCGCCCCGGCACTGGCCTGGAGTCGCGCCGAATGGGTGGAAGGCACCTTCGAGACCTGGCGCAAGCTGAGCAACCCGATCGTGGCCAGCCTGTCCGCCGCGCTGGGCGCCCTGATGGCCCGCGAGGCCGGACCGGGCGAGGAGTTCATGAAGCCGATGGTGCGGGCCGCGGCGTCCGGCATGTTCGCCGCGCAGGTCGGCCAGTCGGTGGGCAGCCTGTCCGCCGAGGTGTTGAGCGTCAGCGACATCGGCCTGCCGTTGGGCGTCCGGCCCCAGGTGGCGCTGCTGCCGACCAACATCGACGCGTTCGGCGCCGAGTTGGAGTCGGTGACCGCCGCCGACGTGCTGCTCTTCCTGGCCCTGCGGGAGACCGCCCGGCAGCGGCTGTTCGCCGCCGTGGGCTGGCTCGGTCCGCAGCTGCACGCCCTGGTCGAGCACTATGCCCGCGACATCACCATCGACACCTCCGCCCTGGAGCAGGCGATCGAGCAGCAGCTCAGCGCGGCGATGAGCGCCGACGACCTGGAGCGCGCCGGGCAGACCCTGGCCGGCAAGCTGTTCGAGCCGGCGGTGACGCCCGAGCAGACCGAGGTGTTGGAGCGGCTGGAGACGCTGCTGGCCCTGGTCGAGGGCTGGGTGGACGAGGTGGTCGGCCACACCATGAGCCGGTGGATGCCGAACGGGGCCGCCCTGACCGAGATCGTCCGGCGCCGGCGGGCTGCCGGCGGACCGGCCGAGACGGCGCTGAAGTCGCTGGTGGGACTGGAGTTGCGGCCGCGCCGCACCCGGGACGCCGCGAATCTGTGGGCGGCGGTGCGGGCCACCCGCGGCGCGTCCGCCCGCGACCAGGCCTGGAGCCATCCCGACCTGATTCCCACCTCGTCCGACCTGGACGATCCGCTGGGCTACGCCGAGCACGGCCACGCCGCCGCCCCGCCCGACGAACTGGACGCCGAGCTGGCCAAGCTGCTCGACGAGGAGAACGGCCAGTAGCCGATTTCCGTCAGTACTCCTGGGCCGGCAGCCCCTGGGCGCTGATCCAGCCCTCCAGGAAGCCCTTGGCCCGCTCGGTCTGCGGGTAGCGGGCGACCAGTTCGTGGAACCGCGCCGAATGGTTGCGCTCCAGCAGATGGGTGAGTTCGTGCACCAGCACGTAGTCGGCGACCCAGTCGGGCATCGACCGCAGCCGGTCGGAGAGCCGGATCTCGCCGGTCGAGGTGGTGCAGGAGCCCCAACGCTGCTGCTGTCGCGACGACCAGGACACCCGCAGTTCCGGGACCGGGCGTCCCGGTTCGGCCAGGTACTGGGCGAACAGCTGCCTGCCCCGGGCGGTGAGTTCGGCGTCGGCGGCGGGCAGCCGCCGGCTGGCTTCGCGCTCCAGGAAGCGGGACACCAGACCGGGGATCAGTTCCCGCTCCTGCCGGGGCGTCATGCGGTCGGGGACCAGCACGACCAGCTTCCCGGACTCGCGGACGATGCCCATGGTGGTTCGCCGTCGCGCACTGCGCCGCACCTCGTAGTGTTCCGAAGCCATGGCACGACCCTAGAGGGTCCCTCCGACACGTCCGATCGGTCGTCCGGTGCCCAGAATCCGGTGCCCGTGTTGACCGTCCGGGCGCTCCCCCACTAGCGTCTGAGACACGAGGCCCCCGGTCAGTCCGCTCGCAGGGGAAGGCAAGCGGACGATGTTCCGGTGGCCTCGTTTCAGTTGCTCGGGGGTGCGGCGACGCGCCAGATCCGAACGCACGGCACTGTTTGACGGTGCCGTATGCTGAACCGGCAAGCCGCGCTGTGATTGCCCCAGCGCACCTATCAATAGGAGGAATGACGTGGCCGACGACACCTACAGCGGTTCGTTCTACTGCGTGAAGTGCAAGGACCACCGCGACGCGACCGGCGACGTGACGGTGAACGCAAAGGGAACCCGGATCGCCAAGGCCAAGTGCCCCGTTTGTGGTACCAACCTGACCCGCTTCCTGCCCAAGGCCTGAAGTCCGCGCATCAGCGCCGCGCCCCCGGGGGTGCGGCGCTTTTGCATGTCCGCGGCCTTCACCCGCCGGGCCGGTGTTGTCCGTTGCCAGCTGGGTGTTGTCCGTTGCCGGCAGGGTGTTGTCCGTCCGGTGCCGGACGCCGGAAGCGGCCACCGCGTCCGCCACGATGGCCGGGTGGATCCAGGACAGAGCGACCGCTGGCAGTTGCGGACGCCGTTGCCCGCGCTGTGGCGGCCGGACGGCACCCTGCAGTTGGGCCTGGAGCCGCCGGCCGGGCTGGTCGTCGGCCGGTTCCCCCGCGCTGCCGCCGCGGTGTTGGATGCGCTGCTCCAGCCCTGCTCCGGGGAACAGCTGGAACTGCTCGCCGGAGCCTCGGCCGGACGCTGGCTGCCGCGGCTGATCGACCTGCTGCAGCGGGCCGGACTGCTGCACCGGGCGGCGCCGGCGTCCGCGGACCTCGCCGTGGTGGGTTCCGGACGGTTGCCGCTGCTGGTGGCCGAGCTGTTGCTCGCCGTGGTCGGCGACCCGGTGCGGGTGATCCGGCCGGGCGCGCTGAGCCCGCCCCGGTCGCTGCAGGCGTTGCAGCGGCGGCACCCGGGCCGGCTGCGGTTCGGCAGCCAACTCGGCGCCGAGGGTGCCCTGCCCGGGTTGACCGTGGTCGTCGCCCGGGCACCCGAAGCGGATCGCTCGGTGATCGGCCAGGTCGCGGATCGGCCGCATCTGGTGGTGTGCGGCAGCGACCTGGGGGTCGCCGTCGGTCCGTTCGTGCTGCCCGGTCGGACCGCCTGCCTGCGCTGCGAAGACCTGCATCGCGCCGGACGCGACCCGGCCTGGCCGCAGCTGCTGGCCCAGCTCAGCCGGCCCCGGCGCACCGCGGCCCCAGCGCCCGACCTGCACTGGGCGGCCGGCACCGCG
>NZ_JASGDE010000053.1:0-19848 GCF_047607385.1 Micropruina sp. | reverse complement strand
GCTGGTGGGCGATGGCCGCCGCCGTGCTGGCGGCGGTCGTGGTGGTGGCCGTGGTCTGGGCCGCCCGCGGCACCCAGCAGGTGGCCGAGGTGCCCAGCGTCACCCCGCCGGCCACGGCGTCCGCGACGCCCGGCGAGGAGCCCAGCGACCTGCCGGGCGAGACCCCGTCGGCCAGCCCGGCCCCGACCAGCACCCGCTCGCTGAGCCCGTACTGCCGCGACTACCTGGCGATCCTGGGCGGCGCCTCCGGGGGCACCCCCGACGATGACGCGTCCCCGGACACCGGGCAGCTCTCGGAGACTTTCGCGAAATGGCTGGAGCGCTACACCGCGGCGTCCAAGAAGGCCCCGGCTGCGTTGCAGCCGCACTATGCGAAGGTGATCCGCTATCTCAAGGACGCCAAGATCACCATCGACAGTGGCGACTGGAACGCGGTCCGGGCGCAACTGAAGCAATTGCCGAAGCTCAACAAGGCGATGGACGAGATCGAGACCCGGTCCGAGCGGCTCTGTCGCTGAGTTGGTGGCCGCGGCACCAGGGCGTCCGGGGCGGCGCCGATTACGCCGGTCGAGCTTGCCGAGACCCTCTGACCACGGGTTTCGACAAGCTCGACCAGCGCATCGCCGCCTGATCGGCGATTACGTCGATCAGGGCAGGTGGACGGTGGCCCGCAGCATGTTGTGATCCGACGGGATGGTGCCGACGAATCGGCCCTTCTTGTCCAGCTTCACGACGACCTCGAACTCCGAGACCCGCATCGGGCTGACGTAGATCTGGTCGATGTTCACGCCGTTGGTGCCCTCCGGGTAGTGCTGGGCCTCGCGCTTGAGGTGGTTCACGCTCCAGTAGTTGGTGCGGATCCGCTTCTCCACGGTGGCGTTCTTGCCGATCGCCTTCGAGCGATAGACGTGGCCCAGCGGATCGACGAAACCGGCGCCCAGGATCAGGTCCGAGGGCGCGTTGCTGGGCTTGGCCCACTTGTCGGAGTTCCAGTCGCCGACCATCACCACCGGCAGCGAATCGCGATGCTGCTTGAGGGTGTCGAGCACCTGCCGGGTCTGGGTCTTGCGGAGCTCGTAGTAGTAGTCGCTCTTGCGGTGCTCCAGGTGCGCGTTGACGAAGAGGAACTTCTTGCCGCTGCTGCGCTGCTGGAACCGTGCCCAGGCGACGTACCGGTCGCCCGCGCCGGAGGCCGAGGTGAGCTTCCGGGAACCCTGCGCCAACAGGGTGACGGTGCTGGAGTTGTAGATGATCCGGGTGCCCTGGCTGGCGCCCTGATCCTTGTACACGCACTTGCTCGGCGTGGTGACCCGCTCACAGTTGTAGCCGTTGCTGTTGGCCGCCCGGTAGGGGCTGCCCAGGGTGGAGAGCAACTCGCTGTACTGAGAAACCTGCTTGCCGGGAAGCTTGCCCTGCGAGGCCTCCTGGATGCCGACCACGTCCGGCTTCTGGTTCTTGATCGTCGAGGCCACCGCGGTGCGCCGCGACGACCACGACGGGCCGCCGCAGGTGGAGCACAGGATGTTGTAGCTGGCCACTCGCAGAGCCGGGGAACTCGGCTTCGGCTTGGGCTTCGGCTTGGCTTTCGCCTTCGCCATGGCGGGGGTGGGGCTGATCGCCGCCGGCGCGGCCAGCGCGCCGAAAGCGAGGGAGGCGATCAGGGGAATGCTGATGAATCTGCGAAGAGCCACGGGCTCCGCTCCTTCCAAGGCGCCTCAAGCTCGGGGGTAAGCCTGAGGAATGGCAAGGATGCTATCAGGGTTGGCTGGGTCGCAGTACGTCGCTGTCGAGCAGGTAACTGCGTGCGACATCGATGAAACGCTGGGCGTAGTGCTCGGGATCGGCGTCGCTCAAGTAGTAGGTGCGGAGCCGCTGCCGGGTGGTCGCCAGCGAGTCCGCGCCCAGCATGTCGGCGAGGGCCTGATCCAGCGACGCGGTGCTGCCGTCCTTGAAGACGTCGAACACGTAGGCCGCCTCGGACAGCGGGAACTCGTCCAGGAACGCCTGGCCGTGCGCCGACACCGCGGCCATCGCGAACGGCTTGCCGGAGAACAGGAAGTCGGAGACCACGCTGGAGACGTCCGACACCATCGCGTCGGCGGCGTTGAAGCAGTCCACCACCGACATCTCGGTCTCCGCGGTGGGGCCGTAGACGTGCCGGCGTCCGCTGGTCTTCGCGTCCTCGGCGAGCATGGCGATCACCTGGTCGCAGGCGGCGGCGTTGGCGGCGTGCCGGCGGGCGTAGGGATGCGGCCGGAAGACGACGGTGCAGCCCCGGTCCAGCAGCCAGCGGACGATCTCGGGCCCGGCCCGCAGCGAGCTGTAGTCGGAGTCCTCGTAGAAGCCCGACCAGGTCGGGCTGTACAGCACGGTCGGCTGCGCCACGGCCGCGATCGGCTGGGTGGCGATCTTGACGTCCTCCAGCTGCGGACGACCCACGATCACGCACTGGTCGGGGTGCACCTCCACGCCGTGCTTGCCGAACCGGTCGATGGCGGCCTGGCCGGCCACGAAATTGCGGGTGTACTGCCGGAAGGTCGGGCTGACGCTGGTGATCTTGTCGCTGTCGCCGTGGTTGAGCTGGATGTGGGTCAGGTGCGGGAACCGGATCATGTGCGAATTGCGCACCGCGGTGTTGGCGTAGAAGACCACCCGCAGCGATTCGGGCACCATCTCGTCGAGGTCGGTGAGCGCGCTGCGCATCAGCACCGGCGCGTCGGTGAGCTTGACCACCTCGTCGAAGTTGGCGGCGGTGCGGACCAGGATGAAATAGGGGGTGCCGAGCCGGGCCAGATAGGGCAGCCACATGGCGGCCTGGTAGGCGGTGCCGGCGGGGGCCTGCCAGTGGAAGGCGAAGACCGGTGCCAGCTTCGCCATCGTCTCGGGCAGGCTGCGCTCGAACCGGGACCGGGCCAGGTAGTAGCTGCCCACCTGGTAGAGCAGCACGCAGGTGAGCACCGCGCCCACCGCGACGATCAGCAGCAGCCAGGCCTGGGTGAAGTCGAAGGTGGACGACAGGGTGGCCGTCACGATCGCGATCAGATTGACCAGGTAGAGCAGATTGGCCAGGTCGGAGGACGGCACCGGCACCCGCCAGCCGGGGATGTTGGCGACCACCGGGACCGCCCGCCGGATCAGCGGCCGGGTGACGTGCTCGGCCAGGATGGACAACGAGGCCAGGGTCACCCCGGCCACGCCGAGGCTGGCGCCGCGGCCGTAGTAGTCGACCACCAGCGCGGCCAACAGCACGTCGATCCGGGCGAAGCTCATCGTGCCCATCACCAGCGGCAGCGAGGTCTTCTTGGTCAGGGTGCCGCGCAACTCGCTGATCGGGCCGGCCAGGATCGCGATCACCAGCACCCACATCAGGATCAGCGTGCCGACCCAGTTGGGGCTGATGATCGCGACCAGCATCACGATCACGCCCAGGGTGTTGCAGATAACGGCCAGCAGTGCTTCGGCGACTTTCGGTCGCAGAGCAAACCGCAGATACCTCATCGTTGGTGCTCCTCAGTCATCGGGGGTGGTGTCTGGGATCAGATCAGATTTCGGAGTCGAAGCCCTCACCCGACTCGGCCTTGGCGAGCGCCTCGGAGATGCGGCGGGCCTCCAGCTCGGTGCGCGACAGGCCGCCCTCGCTGTCCATCCGCCGGACGTCGACGACGTGGCCGGTGAGATTCGACAGCAGCACGTCCATCGAGGTCAGCGCGACCGCCTTGGAGGACAGCAGCGAGCCCTCCGGCTCGGCGCCGAAGGCCTTGCTGCGCATCGGGGTGGCGGTGCGCTCGGGGTTGATGCAGTTGACCCGGACGCCGATGTCGGACCACTCGTCGGCCAGCGCCTGGGTCAGGTTGACCACCGCCGCCTTGCACGAGGAATACACCGAATACGACGCCCGGCCGCGGGTGTAGGAACTCGAGGTGAAGAACAGCAGTTGGCCCTGGCTTTCCTGCAGATACTTGAGTCCGCAGCGGGCGGCGAGCACCGGGCCGACGTAGTTGACCCGGATTCCGTCGATAATCTCGTCCATCGGAACATCGGCGAGCTTGCCCCGGCTGAGCACCCCGGCGGTGACCACGATGTAGTCGATCCGCCCGGACTTCTCGAATGCGTCGGCGAAGGCCGCTTCGACGTCCTCGGCGCGGTCGATGTGGGTGCCGGTGCCGGAGCGGCTGTAGCAGTGCGCCGTCGCGCCGAAGCCGGTGGCCAGCTCGGCGATGTCGGCGCCGATGCCGTAGGAGCCGCCCAGCACCACCACCACCTTGCCGGCCAGCGCGGTGTGGTACGCGCCCGGCTCGGTCGGGGCGGGCGCCGCGCTGGAGCCGATCTGGAACAGCTTGTCGGCGATGAAGATGTCGATCGGCTCGGTGATCTTGACGTTGTGATCCGAACCCTCGACCACGTAAATGGGCTTGTCGGGGCGGTAGCGGAGGACGACGGTGCAGTCGTCGGTGGCGACGAAGGCGGGATCTTCCCAGGCCCGCCGGTAGGCGTCCACCAGGGTGCCCAGCCGGAAGGCCTGCGGGGTCTGGCCGCGGCGCATCCGGTGCCGGGGCGGGATCTCGGTGATCACCCGGTCGTCGTCCACCTCGATGATGGTGTCGGCCGAGGCGATGGCGACATCGACCGCGTCGTAGTTGTCCAGGGCGTCGATGCAGTCGCGGATGATCCGGTCGGCGAGCAGCGGACGGACGGCGTCGTGCGTCATCAGCTTGGTGTCGGCCGGGTACTCCTGCAGTGCGGCGAGGGCGCGCTGGGTGGTCTCGTTGCGGCTCTCGCCACCGGCGATGACCTTGGTCACCTTCGGGTAGTTCGACGCGATCTGCTCGGCCACGGCGATGTGATCGGGATGCATCAGCACGAAGATCTCGTCGATCGCGTCGGAGTTCTGGAAGATCTCGATGGTGTGCTCCATCACCGTCTTACCGGCGATCTTGATCAACTGTTTCGGGATCGAAAGTCCTACGCGGGAACCGGTACCCCCGGCAAGAATGATTCCGACCCTGGTGGCCACAGTCTCTCCCTTCCTCGAACTTGAACACCCTATCGTGGCGTCCGGGAAACCGGGTGGCGCGTTCGGCGTGTCAGGGTGGTCCCGGCCCGCCGCGGTGGTCAAGGTGGTGGGCATGCGCTCCAGACGAACCCCTGTCCCGACGGCCGGCCCGGGGTGCCGGCGGCGATGATCAGCGTCGAGGAGTATCGCGCCGCGGTGCTGGCCATGGCCGCCGGCCGGGTGCTGCCGGTCCGCGACGTCCCGCTGGCCGCCGCGGCGGGACGGGTGCTGGCCGCGGAACTGACCGCCCGGCTCACCGTGCCCCCGTTCGACAACTCGGCGATGGACGGTTTCGCCGTGCGCGCCGCCGACGTCGCGTCCGCGCCGGTGGTGCTGCGGGTGGTCGGCGAGAGCGCCGCGGTGAGCGGGCCGGTGCCGGTGCTGCGACCGGGAACCGCAGTGCGGGTGATGACCGGGGCCCGGGTGCCGACCGGCGCCGACGCGGTGGTGCCGGTCGAGCTCACCGATCAGCGTCCGGGCGCCGCGCCGCTGCCCGAACGGGTGCGGATCGACGAGCCGGTCGAGGTCGGACGCCACATCCGCCGGGCCGCCGAGGACCTGGCCGCCGGCGACACGGTGCTGCCGGCCGGTGCGGTGTTGACCCCGGCCGCGATCGGCGCCGCCGCCAGCGTGGGGTACGGAACGCTCGCCGTCCGGGCGCGTCCGCGGGTCGCGGTGGTGTCGACCGGTGCCGAGCTGGTGCCGCCCGGACGGCAGCCGGCGGACGGCCAGATCCCGGACTCCAACTCGGTGATGCTGGCCGCGCTGGCCGCGGCCGCCGGCGCCGAGGTGGTGGCGGTGCTGCGCAGCGGGGACGACCCGGCGGAACTGGCCGGGCTGCTGGACGGGCTGCCGGAGGTCGACCTGATCCTGACCGCCGGCGGGGTCTCGGCCGGAGCGTACGAGCCGGTGCGGCAGTTGGGCGGCGGGCTGGAGTTCTGCGCGGTGGCGATGCAGCCGGGCAAGCCGCAGGGGCACGGGCTGTGGGCCGGCGTGCCGCTGCTGGCCTTCCCGGGCAACCCGGTCAGCTCGTTCGTGTCCTTCCGGGTGTTCGGACGCCCGCTGCTGGACGCGCTGGCCGGCGCGCGGCGTCCGGAACGGCCCTGGCGGGCCGTGGCGCTGGAAGCCTGGCGTGCGCCGTCCGGGCGTCGCCAGTACGTGCCGGTCGTCGTGGAACCGGACGGGGTGCGGCCCAGCCATGCCCGCGGCTCGGGGTCGCACCTGGTCGCCTCGCTGCATCGGGCCGACGCGTTGGCGGTGGTGCCCGAGGACTGGGAGGCCGTCGCGGTCGGTGACCGGCTCGAAGTCATGGCAGTGTGAGCGGATGCGATTCACCCACCTGGACGACTCCGGCGCCGCCCGGATGGTCGACGTCACCGGCAAGCAGCCCACCGTCCGCGAGGCGACCGCAACCGGGCTGGTGACCTGCTCGGCGGAGGTGGTCGAGGCGCTGCGCAGCGGCACCGTGCCGAAGGGCGACGTGCTTGCGGTGGCCCGGGTGGCCGGCATCGCGGCCGCCAAGAAGGTGCCCGACCTGCTGCCGCTGGCGCACGTGATCGGCGTCCACGGGGTGGTGCTCGACCTGGCCATCGCCGACGCCGGGGTGGAGCTCAGCGCCACCGTCCGCACCGCCGACCGGACCGGGGTGGAGATGGAGGCACTGACCGCCGTCACCGTCGCCGCCCTGGCGATCGTCGACATGGTGAAGGGGGTGGACCGCTCGGCCGCCATCGCCGACTGCCGGATCGTCGCCAAGTCCGGCGGCCGCAGCGGCGACTGGGTGCGCTAGCGAAGCCCGGATCGTCGTCGGTCGAGCTTGCCGAGACCCGGGCGGGTCCGGTCAGCCGACCGGGTCGGTTGCGGCGTGATCGCCGCCGTCCAGCTGGTCGAGGACGTGGGCGACCAGCGGGCCGGCCACGGCGACCGCGTCCCGGACGCCGCCCGGCGAGCCGGGTGCGTTCACCACGAACGCCGGTAGCCACTTCTTGAGCCGGACGATGCCGGCCTCCGCTCTGGTCAGCGCAGCGGTCGGCACCTGGGCGGCGCCGCGCCGGCGGATCTCGTCCACCACCCCGGGCAGGGCCAGGGACAGCAGTTCCGCGGTGACCTGCGGGGTGACGTCCCGCGGGCCGATCCCGGTGCCCCCGGTGGTGAGCACGAAACGGGCCCCTTGCTTGATCGCCGCGCGGATGCCGCGCCGGATCTCGGCCGGGTCGTCCGGCACCACCGCCACGTCGGCGTCGATGCCGTGCTCGGCCAGCAGCTCGACCGCGAGCGGGCCGGAACGGTCGGTGTAGATGCCGGCGCTGGCCCGGTCGGAGACGGTCAGCACGGCGCCGGGAATGCGGTTCATGGCTTCACGGTAACCGGCGCCTCGGCACCCGGCGGGGAGGTCCATCGGCTCGTGGGCGCGGCCGCCGCTCCCTCACCGCAGCTCGGTCACTGCTGCCGCAGCCGGTACAGCCGGTAGCCGAAGCGTCGCCCCTCGCGCTCCACCTCGATCACCGTCTCGGTCAGGCTGCCCAGGCCGGCCAGGGTCGCGGCCAGCTCGGGGGCCGCGTCCTCCGACCAGATCGCCAGCACGCCACCGGGCGCGAGCCGTTCGGACGCGGTCCGCAGCCAGTCCGCGGCGTACACCCGGGCGTTGTGGTCGTGGATCAGGAAGCCCGGACCGTTGTCGACGTCGAGCAGGATCGCGTCGAAGGCCTCGTCGCGGCGGGGCAGCCATTCGGCGATGTCGCCGTGGTGCAGTTGGATCCGCGGATCGTGCGCCACCCGCTCCAACTGCTCGGTGACGCCCTGCATCGCCCAGTCGATCAGCGGCCCGGCCAGCTCGACGACGTGGACGTGCCGGGCGCCGTTGTCCAGCAGCCGGGCCGCGGTGTAGCCCAGGCCGAGGCCGCCGACCAGCACCGTCCCGGGCCGCGGGCCGGCCGCGTCGGCCAGGGCCAGCTCGCTGGTCACCTCGGCGGAGTCCATCGCGAAGACGCCGTTCACGATCAGTTCGATGACGTCGCCACGGCTCCGCAGCGCGATCTCGCCCTGCGGGGTGTGCGCCCGGGCCAACTCCACCGACGGCATCGCCGTCACCGCTCCCGGTCGCCGAGCAGGTCGCGGGCCAGCGCCGCGCAGCTCAGGCCGTTGAGGTACCCGGCGAGCACGTCGCTGGCGTAGTGCTGGCCGTTGTACAGCCGCGACCAGCCGAGCAGGGCCAGGTACCCGGCCAGGGCGGAGCCGGCTGCGACCCGCAGCGGACGCGGCAACGAGGCCGCGCCGGCGCCGATGGTCACCGCCAGGGCGGTCATCGCGCCGACGTGCCCGCTGGGAAAGCTGGACGTCGGCTGCCGGGTGCCGAGCCGCTGCAGCGCCGGACGGGGGCGTCCGACCGCGAGCGAACTGGCGACGTGGGTGGCCGAGGCCAGCGCCATCGCCACCGCAGGCACGGCTGCCGCACGCCGGCGTCCGTGGGCCAGCAGGGCGGCGGTGATGGCGACACCGACCGCGATCGCCGGCACCGTGTCCGAGCTGCGGGACAGCCCGGCGGCCAGTGCCGCGGCGCGTGTGCCGCCGGTCCGGCGCAGGTCATGGTTCAGCCGGTGCTCGGCCGGCAGGTCGCGCAGCGGGCCGGTGATCAGGCGTCCGGCCAGCACATTGCCGGCGATCAGGCCGGCGACTCCGGCCGCGGTGCGCAGAACCCGTGGCATGACGGTGAGCGTAGTTGGTGAAGAATGGGTTCCGTGGCAGCCCGTCGTCCCAGTCCCACCGTCCCCCAGATACTGGTCGCGGTCGCGGCACTGCTGGTGCCGGTGGTGCTGATCTACCTCTGGTTCAGCCGCGTCCCCGAGCCGGAGGCCCGCGCGGTCGACTGGCAGCCGGTGGTCGCCCAGGCCCGCGCCGAAGCGCCCTATCCGGTCGCGGTTCCGGAGAACCTGCCGGAGACCTGGGTCGTGGTCCGGGCCCGCTGGACGCCGCAGGGCGAGCCCGGCCTGGATCAGAAGGCGGCCACCGGGAACACCTTCCAGCTGGGCTTCCTCACTCCCGAGCGGATGTACATCGGCCTCGACCAGCGCGACACCGATGCCGCCGGGCTGATTCGTGAGGTCACCCGGGGCGCCGCGTCCGACGGCGAGAGCGACCTGGCCGGGACGCGGTGGCAGCGCTACGTCAGCGACGACGACCGGACCAGGGCGCTGGTCCGCAGCGATTCGGCGAGCACGCTGGTGATCAGCGGCGACCTGCCCTATCCGGCGCTGGAGGCGTTCGCCACCACGCTGCGGTGAGCCGGATCGGCTTCTCCGCGAATTCCCCGACCCGACCGGCGCCGGGTGGCAGGCGGTGGCTCGCCGGCTCCAGCGCCAGCGACGCCTGCCGCACCCGTCCGGCTTCCGGTTCCCGCACCGTCCCTGGCTACGGCGGCCCGGACCCGGTGATCCGTCCGTCACCTGTCCGGTCCCGGCGATCCGTCCGCCACCTGCCCGTTCGGGACGGCGAGTGCTTCCACCGGCCGCCCGGCGCGATTAGTCTCACAACGTCCAACCGGCTCCAACGGAGGAGATGCCTGCAATGGCCAAGCTCGAAGGCGACGTCGTCTACCCCGACCCCTCGATCGCAGCTGAGTCCCACGTCCCCGACCCCGACACGCTGCGCGCCGAAGCGCTCGCCGACCCGCAGGGCTTCTGGGCCGACCGGGCCCGCGAACTGGAGTGGTTCTCGCCGTGGGACAAGGTGGTCGACGACTCGAACGCACCGTTCTTCAAATGGTTCACCGGGGCCGAGGTGAACATCGTGCACAACTGCCTGGACCGGCACGTCGCCGGGCCGAACAAGAACAAGCTGGCGCTGATCTGGCAGAGCGAGGACGGCAAGGAACACCGCACCTTCAGCTACTTCTCGCTGAACCGGCAGGTCAACCAGATGGCCAACGTGTTCAAGGCGATGGGTGTCGTCAAGGGCGACCGGGTGACCATCTACCTGCCCCGGATTCCCGAGGTCTTCTTCGCCATGCTGGCCTGCGCCAAGATCGGCGCCATCCACTCGGTGATCTTCGCCGGCTTCTCCGCCGACGCGCTGACCGACCGGATCGACGACTCCAAGTCGAAGCTGGTGATCACCGCCGACGGGTCGTGGATCAACGGCAAGGTCTTCCCGCTCAAGGAGATCGTCGACAAGGCGGTGAAGTTCTCCCCGACGGTCGAGAACGTGATCGTGGTGAAGCGCACCGGCTCCGAGGTGACCATGGATCCGCTGCGCGACCACTGGTACCACGACCTGCAGGCGCTGCCGATCGCCAAGGGCAAGTGCGAAACCGAGAAGCTGGATTCCGAGCACCCGCTGTACATCCTGTACACGTCCGGTTCGACGGGTAAGCCGAAGGCGATCCTGCACACCCACGGCGGCTACATGGTCGGCATCTACACCACGCTGAAGTACTCCTTCGACATGCGTCCCGAGGACCGCTGGTGGTGCACCGCCGACCCGGGCTGGGTGACCGGGCACTCCTACCTGGTCTACGGGCCGCTGCTCACCGGCGCCACCACCTTCATGTTCGAGGGCGGCCCGACCTACCCGTACCCGAGCCGCTGGTGGCAGCTGGTGGAGTACTACGGGATCACCCAGTTCTACACCGCGCCCACCGCGATCCGGTCGCTGATGCGTTTCGGCGAGGCCTGGCCGAACCGGCACGACCTGTCGTCGCTGCGGCTGCTCGGCTCGGTCGGCGAGCCGATCAACCCCGAGGCCTGGCACTGGTTCCACCGGGTGATCGGCAAGGAGCAGTGCCCGGTGATCGACACCTGGTGGCAGACCGAGACCGGCATGTTCCAGATCACCCAGGTGCCCGGTGAGCCGCAGAAGCCCGGCTCCGGCGGCAAGCCGTTCTTCGGCCAGGACGCCGCCATCCTCAACGAGGCCGGCGAGGAGGTGCCGGACGGCGACGAGGGCTTCCTGGTGTTGAAGAACCCGTGGCCGGGCATGTTCCGGACGCTGTACGGCGACGACCAGCGCTACATCGACACCTACTGGTCGAAGTACCCGGGCGTCTACCTGGCCGGGGACGCCGCCCGCCGCGACGCCGACGGCTACTTCTGGATCATCGGACGCACCGACGACGTGATCAACGTCTCCGGTCACCGGCTCGGCACCGCCGAGGTGGAGTCGGCGCTGGTGTCCCACCCGGACGTCACCGAGGCCGCCGTGGTCGGGCTGCCGCACGAGGTGAAGGGCCAGGCCATCCACGCCTTCGTGACGCTGCGGGTCGGCGTCCAGGGCAGCCAGGAACTGGCCGAGGAGCTGCGGGCGCACGTGGCGTCCCACCTGTCGCCGATCGCCAAGCCGGACGCCATCGACTTCCCCGACAAGCTGCCCAAGACCCGCTCCGGCAAGATCATGCGCCGGGTGCTGAAGGCGCGAGCCCTGGGCCAGGACGAAGGCGACCTGACCACGCTGGAGGATTAGGACCTCGGGTCCGTCCCGAGTTGATGTCGCACCGTCCCGGGGTCGTCGCACCAGTTCACACCCGTGCAACGACCCCAAGACGGTGCAACGTGCCGGAGGTCGCGGTGACGGACGTGGCTCAGCGGCGTCCGAGCGGAATCAGGGCGACCACCAGCACGATCACCGGCAGGGTGAACAGCGCCAGCCCGGCGAAACCGACCCAGCCCAGCACGCCGCCGGCAGCCACCGCGCCGAGGGCGCCCAGCAGGCTCATCGCGGCGTCGTTGCGACCCTGCCGCCGGACCCGCAGCTCGGGAGCGGACGCCTCGGTGAGCAGCGCCGCGCCGGCCACGGTGGCGGCGCTCCAGCCCAGTCCGAGCAGGATCAGCGCCACCGTCACCCAGCGCGGATCGGACGCCCCCAGCGCGATCACCCCGGCGCTGGCGGCCAGTGTCGCGTAGCCCAGCACGATGGTGGGCAGCCGGCCCCAGCGGTCGGCCAGCGCGCCGAAGACGGGGGAGAGCGCGTACATGCCGGCGATGTGCAGGCTGATGGTGAGCCCCACGATGGTCAGCGTCGCGCCGTGGTGCAGCAGGTGGATCGGCGTCATCGCCATCACCGACACCATCACGCCGTGCGCCCCGACCACGGTCAGCATGGCGTAGCGGGCCGCCAGCGGACGGTCGGGGTGCGCCGCCGCGGTGGCGGCCCCGGTGCGGGTGAGCGCCACCCGCCGAGCCAGCAGCAGCGGGTCGGGGCGCAGCCCGAACCAGTACAGGGCGATCCCGGAGAGCTGTCCGACAACGGTGAACAGATAGGGACCGGTGAGTTCCGGCATCCCCACCAGGGCCCCGAGCGCCTCACCCGGCCCGACCAGGTTCGGCCCGAGCACCGCGCCGAGCGTGGTCGCCCACACCACCATGGACAGATCTCGGCCGCGGGAGGCGTCCGTGGCCAGGTCGGTCGCCGCGAACCGGGCCTGCAGGTTGGCGGCCTGGCCGGCGCCGATCAGGGCGAAGCCCAGCAGCAGCATCGGGAACGACCGCACCGCGACCGCGCCGATCACCAGGCCGACCCCGAGCAGCGCCACCGCCATCCCGGACGCCAGCGCGAGACCGCGGCCGCGGCGTCCGGCCAGGGTGGCCAGCGGCATCGAGGTGGCCGCGGTGCCCAGGGTGATGAAGGCCGTGGCCAGCCCGGAGAGCCCGTCGTCGCCGGAGATGGTCGCGGCCAGCACGGCGCCGAGCGAGACGGTGGCGCCGAAGCTGATCCCGCTCAGCACCTGGCCGGCCGACAGCACCCAGAGCGTGCGGCGTTGGTGCTGGGCCAGCCGGGGCACTTCCTCGAGCAATTCGGGCACCGCGTCACCCTATTGCCGTTCGGCGCCGAAACGCTGTCCCGAGCGCCCGGCGGCGCGGTCTAGCCGGCGGGGGAGGCCTCGGAAGGTTCGGACGCGGTGGCGGCCTCGATGGTGGCCTTGGCGCCGTCCAGCCACTCCTGGCAGCGGCGGGCCAGGGCCTCGCCCTCCTGCCACAGCTCCATCGCGGTGGACAGCGGCACCGAGCCGGCCTCCAGTGTCTGGACGACCTCGACCAGCCGCTGTCTGGCCTGTTCGTAGCTCTGCGGCTGTTCAGCCATCGGATCCCCTCCTGGTCTCGACAGTGGTGACATCGGCACGGACGGTGCCGTCGGCGAGCATCGCCACGATGGTGTCGCCGGGCGTGACCGCGGCGGTGGAGTCCACCGGTTCGCCGGCGTCGGTGCTGATGATCGCGTAGCCGCGCAGCAGGGTGGCCCGCGGGGAGAGCGCCCGGACCCGGCCCACGGCGTGCTCGACCCAGGCCGCCTCCTCGCGGAGCCGTCCGCGCACCGCCCGCTCGCCGCGGGCCCGGAGCTCGCGCAGCTGGTTCAACTGGACCGTCACCGGCCCGAGCGGGTCGGCCAGCACCGGCCGGGTGCGGAGCGTCTGCAGGTAGTGGCGTTCCCGTTCCAGCATCCGCACCGTGGCGGCGCGGACGCGGTGCGCGGCCTGCTCGACCCGGTGCCGCTCGTCGGCGACGTCGGGGACGACTCGTTTGGCGGCGTCGGTGGGGGTGGCGGCGCGGACGTCCGCCACCAGGTCGATGATCGGAGTGTCCGGCTCGTGCCCGATGGCACTGACCACCGGGGTGCGGCAGGCGAACACCGCCCGGGCCAGCGACTCGTCCGAGAACGGCAGCAGGTCCTGCAGCGAGCCGCCGCCGCGGGCGATCACGATCACCTGCACCTCCGGGTCGCGGTCGAGCGCGGCCAGCGCGTCCCGCACCTGCTCGACACAGGACGTGCCCTGCATCAGTGCGTGCTTGACGCTGAACCGGACGCCGGGCCAGCGACCGCGGGCCACCTGCAGCACGTCGCGCTCGGCGGCGCTGCCTTCGCCGGTGATCAGCCCGACCGACCGGGGCAGGAACGGCAGCGGCTGCTTGCGGGCGCGGTCGAACAGTCCCTCGGCCTGCAGCATCCGCTTGCGCTGCTCGATCTGGGCCAGCAGCCGTCCCTCGCCGGAGGCGCGCAGGTCGGTGCATTCGAAGGTCAGCGACCCGCTCCGGCTCCACACCGTGGGCCGGACCAGCGCCACCACCTCCATGCCTTCGGCGACCGGGCCGGCGGCGTCCAACACACCGGTGGACGCGGTGACGGTCACCGACACCTCGGCCAGGGCGTCCCGCAGGGTGAGGAAGTGGGTGGCGGCGCCCGACCGGCGCTTCAGCTCCAGTAGCTGGCCACAGACCCAGACGCTGCCCAACCGCTCCACCCAGCTCTTGGTGGCGGCCAGCACGGTGCGCAGCGGCTGCGGCTGCTCCGGACTGCTGGCGAGTGGGGACACGCTGTCACCCTAGGACATGCCTCCGACAACCTCGCCGCCCTCCCTCCCGTCTTCCCTTCCGCTCGCCTAACTATTTGCCGCTCGCCGAATTCGGCGAGCGGCAAATAGTTAGGCGAGCGCGGGTTCGGGGCGGACGGGCCTGCCGAACCCGGTCGATAGACTGGCGGCCATGACCGAGTCCAAACGCGTCGTCGTCGCGGCCCCGCGGGGTTACTGTGCCGGGGTCGACCGCGCGGTGATCACGGTCGAGCGGGCCCTCGATCTGTACGGGCCGCCGGTCTACGTCCGCAAGCAGATCGTGCACAACCGGCACGTGGTGGAAGACCTGGAAGCGCGTGGTGCCATCTTCGTCGAAGAGCTGGACGAGGTGCCCGAGGGTTCGACGGTGGTGTTCTCGGCGCACGGAGTCTCTCCGGCGGTGCATGCCGAGGCCGCCGAGCGCAGCCTGAAGACCATCGACGCCACCTGCCCGCTGGTCACCAAGGTGCACAGTGAGGCCCGCCGGTTCGCCAACCAGGGGCTGCAGATCCTGCTGATCGGCCACGCTGGGCACGAGGAGGTCGAGGGCACCGCGGGCGAGGCGCCCGAGCACATCACCCTGGTGGAGACCCCCGAGGACGTCGCCGACGTCGAGATCGGCGATCCGGCCAAGGTGGCCTGGCTGTCGCAGACGACGCTCAGCGTGGACGAGACCTGGGAGACCGTCGGCAAGCTCCGGGAGAAATTCCCGCAGCTGATCGACCCGCCCAGCGACGACATCTGCTACGCGACCCAGAACCGGCAGTCCGCGGTCAAGCAGATCGCTGCGGACGCCGACCTGGTGATCGTGGTCGGGTCGCGCAACTCGTCCAACTCGGTGCGCCTGGTCGAGGTGGCGCTGGAGGCCGGCGCGAAGGCGTCCCACCGCGTCGACAACGCCGGCGAGATCGACGAGGCCTGGCTGGAGGGCGTGCAGAGCGTGGGCGTCACCTCGGGCGCCTCGGTGCCGGACGAGTTGGTGCAGGGCGTGCTGGAATTCCTCCAGGAGCGCGGCTATCCCGCCGCCGTCGAGGAACGGCTGACCGAGGAGAACCTGGTCTTCGCGTTGCCGCCGGAGCTTCGCAGAGACCTGCGGCGCGCCAACGCCTGAGCGGTTGACCGGCGTCCCCGATTCCTCGACGCTGGGGCGACCGGGCAATACCCGGAACACCATTCGAGGAGCAGCGTCATGACAGCACCAGGGGGCGACGACGCATCGGTCGCCGGTGAGTTTCCAGTCGACCGGGCATCGATGACGACACCCTGGTGGCGCGATGCGGTGATCTATCAGGTGTACCTGCCCAGTTTCGCCGACGGCGACGGCGACGGATTCGGCGATATCGAGGGCTTGCGTTCCCGGCTGCCCTATCTGCGCGAACTCGGCGTCGATGCGCTCTGGATCACCCCCTGGTATCGGTCCCCGATGGTGGACGGCGGGTACGACGTCGCGGACTTCCGCGCGATCGATCCCCGGTTCGGCACGTTGAGTGAGGCCGAGCAGTTGATCGGCGACGCGCACGCGCTCGGCCTGCGGGTCATTCCCGACATCGTGCCCAACCACACCTCGGATCAGCACGCCTGGTTCCAGGCGGCTCTGCGGGCCGGGCCCGGCAGCCCCGAACGCGACCGGTACATCTTCCGGCCGGGCCGGGGCCGGGACGGCGAACTGCCCCCGAACAACTGGCCCTCGCGATTCGGCGGCCCGGCCTGGCAACGGGTGACCGAGCCGGACGGAAGCCCGGGAGAGTGGTATCTGCACCTCTACGCCCCGGAGCAGCCCGATGTGAATTGGGCGAACCCGGAGGTGCGCGCCGAGTTCCGTGACATTCTTCGCTTCTGGTTCGACCGGGGCATCGACGGATTCCGCATCGACGTCGCCCACGGGAACATCAAGCAGCAGGGGTTGCCCGACATCATGCCGGGCGCCGACGAAGCCACCGACGGCAGCCACCCCTACCGTGACCACGAGGGATTGCAGGAACTCTTCGCAGAGTGGCGGCAGGTGGCCGACGAGTACGACGGCGACCGCACCTTCGTCGCCGAATTATGGCTTCCGTCGACCGAACGGATGGCGCGCCACCTGCGTCCGGGCCTGCTGCACACCGCTTTCAACTTCAACTTCCTGCGCACCGCATGGGAGCCCACGGCGTTGCGTGCGGTGATCGACGACACCATGACGTCGCTGGACGCGGTGGGGGCGCCGGCCACCTGGGTGTTGTCCAATCACGACGTGACGCGTCACGTCAGTCGGTTCGGCCGGCCCCCGAAGGGTTGGGGCAACGGCGCGCACTACGTCATCGAGGGGCCGCTGGACGGTGAACTCGGCCGGCGGCGGGCCCGGGCCGCGGCGATGCTCACCCTCGCCCTGCCGGGTGGATGTTACGTCTACCAAGGCGACGAGCTCGGCCTGGCGGAGGTCGAAGACCTCCCCGAGGCGGCGCTGCGCGACCCGGTGTGGACCAACTCAGGCCACACCCGGCGGGGCCGGGACGGATGCCGGGTGCCGCTTCCCTGGTCGGGTGACCGTAGTCCGTACGGGTTCAGTGCCGCCGGCGCGGAGTCGCCCTGGCTGCCCCAGCCCGCCTGCTGGGCCGGCCACACCGTTGCGGATCAGGACGGCGATCCCGCATCGCACCTGGAGTTGTATCGGACCGGCCTGCGGATCCGGCGCTCGCACCCTGCTCTCGGCGACGGGTCGATGACGTGGAACGAGTCCGCGCCCGGTGTTCTGGACTTCAGCCGTGCCCGCGGGTTCCGCTGCATCCTGAACTTCGCGGACGACGACGTTCCGCTGCCCCCGACCGGTGAGGTGCTGCTGTCCAGCGTCACACTGACCGGCCGCTTCCTGCCGCCCGACTCGGCGGTGTGGCTGACCAGCTGACGATGCCGGTCCGCGCGGATGTCAGACCAGGAACCGGTAGAACGGGCTGTCGGGCGCGATGCGGTCGACGATCAGCCGGCTGTTCTTCATCCGATCGAGCAGGCCTTGCAGATCGGTGGGATCGCCGAGCTCGACACCGACCAGGGCCGGCCCGGTCTCCCGGTTGGAGCGTTTCACGTACTCGAACAGGGTGATGTCGTCGTCCGGGCCGAGGATGTCGTCGAGGAACCGGCGCAGGGCGCCCGGCTCCTGCGGGAAGTTGACCAGGAAGTAGTGCTTGCTGCCCTGGTACACCAACGCCCGCTCGGCGATCTCGGCGTAGCGGGACAGGTCGTTGTTGCCGCCGGAGACGATGGCGACCACCACCCGGCCGGGGGACGGCTTGTAGATGCCGAGCGCCGCGGACGCCAGCGCGCCGGCCGGTTCGGCGATGACGCCGTCGGTCTGGTACAGCTCCAGCATCTCGGAGCAGATCCGGCCTTCGGGCACCGAGAACATGTGCGGCTTGAGCCGGCGGGCGATGTCGAAGGTGAGTTCACCCACCCGGCGCACCGCCGCGCCGTCCACGAAGGTGTCCAGCTTGGGCAGATCGCGGGGGCGTCCGGCCTCCAGCGCGATCGCCATGGACGCCGCGCCGGCCGGCTCGGCGCCGACCACCTTGGTGCCCGGGTGTCGCTCGGCCAGCCAGGTCAGGCAGCCGCCGATCATGCCGCCGCCGCCGACCGGGACGATCAGGGTGTCCGGCGCCCGGCCCAGTTGCCGGACGACCTCGGCCGCGACGGTGCCCTGACCGGCGATGGTGCGGACGTCGTCGAAGGCCGGCACCATGGTGCAGCCCTGCTCGGCGACGATCTGGTCGGCCCGGGCGGCGGCCTCGTCGTAGGTGTCGCCGTGCACGATCAACTCGACCCAGCCCTCACCCAGCTGGCGCATCCGCTGCCGCTTCTGCCGCGGGGTGGTGGACGGCACCACGATGGTGGCCTTGATGCCCAGCCGGGCACAGGCGAAGGCGACGCCCTGGCCATGGTTCCCGGCGCTGGCGCACACCACCCCGGCGGCGCGCTCGGCCTCGTCCAGCTGGCAGATCAGGTTGTAGGCCCCGCGCAGCTTGTAGGAGCGGACGGGCTGCAGGTCTTCGCGCTTGAGCCAGACCTGGGCGCCGGTGGCGTCCGACAACCGCTTGTTGAACTGCAGCGGGCTTTCGATGACGATCCCGGCCAGCCGTTCGGCGGCCTCTTCGATGCTGTCGGCCGTGACGCCGGCGGTGGTGCTGCCCTGCGTGGTGACGCTCATTCGACCATTCTTGCCCCTTCGCCGCAGCTCAGCCCGCGGTGCGTCGTCGCCGAGACGGCGGGGCCTCGCCGGCGAGCAGTTCGTCTAGTGCCGGTTGCGGACGGTTCAGCTGCTCCGGGTCGTCGGGACGCGCGCCGATCAGCGGGGTGACCTGGACGGCGTCGTCGACCAGTTCCGGCGCGGTCAGCGGCCGGACCGCGGAGTCGACCACGTTGACGGTGGCCAGTTCCTTGCCGGTGACGTGCAGATCGCGCAGCTTCCGCGCGGTCGGGAACACCCGGCCCTCGATCGAGCCGACCGCCTGGTTGTAGGCGGTCACCGAGGCCCCGAGCGAGCGCCCGACCTTGTCGAAGTGGCCGCCCAGGGTGCCCAGCCGGTCGTACAGCTCGCGGGCCAGTTCGGAGACCTGGGCCGCCGACTCGGCCAGCGCGGCCTGCTTCCAGCCGTAGGACACCGCCCGCAGCAGGCCGATCAGGGTGGTCGGGGTGGCCAGGATCACATTGCGCTGCGAGGCGTACTCGTGCAGGTCGGGCTGCCGGCTCAGTGCTTCGGCGGCGAGTGCCTCGCTGGGGATGAACATCACCACGAACTCGGGGGTGCCGAAGTCGGACTTGAAGTAGGCCTTGCCGGAGAGCTGGTCGACATGGGTCCGGACGTTCTTGGAGAACTGCTTCAGCGCCTGCTCGCGGGTCTTCTCGTCGTCGGTCTCGTTGGCGTCCAGGAAGGCGGCCAACGGCACCTTGGAATCGACCCAGACGAACCGGTCGCCGTCGAGCAGCACCTTCAGGTCGGGCCGGATCACCTGGTCGGCGGTGGTGCTGGTGGTCTGCTGGGTGACGAAATCGCAGTGCTCGACCATGCCGGCCAGTTCGACCACCCGCTTGAGCTGCTGCTCGCCCCAGTGGCCGCGGACGTGCGGCTTGCGCAGCGCGGTGACCAGGGCCCGGGTCTCCAGCCGGAGCTGCTCACCGGTGGCCTGCACGTTGCGCACCTGGTTGGCCAGTTCGGTGGCCATCACGGCGCGCTGCTGCTCGACCTCGCCCAGCCGGGTGCGGAACGCCTCCAGCGTCTCGTGGACGGGCTTGAGCAGCAGCTCGGTGGCCTTCAGCCGCTTCTCGGCGGTGTCGTCGGCGGCCTTGCCCTGCCGCTCCAAGGTCTCGGCGGAGAGCACCTTGAACTGGCTGACCAACGACTCGCGATCGGCGGCCAGCTCCTCGGCACGTTTGACCGCCGCGTCGCGCTGGGCCACCGCGGCGGCCAGGTTCGCCGCCACCTCGGCCGCCTCGGCTTGGGCCGCGGAGGCGG
>NZ_JASGDE010000052.1:0-11132 GCF_047607385.1 Micropruina sp. | reverse complement strand
TCGACCCGGCGCTGATCGTCCGCCGGTTCGTGCCGGCCGACAACCCGTCGTCGGTGGCCCAGGTCATCGCCGACATCCCGCTGGAGCGGCTGACCATGGTCGAGCAGCTGTTCACCGAGGCGATGCGCGAGCTGAACGCGGTGCTGCCGCCGCTCGCCATCGTCGCGGCGGCCGATCACGTCCACCAGGCGATCGAGCGGATCAGCCGCGGCGAGGTGATGGAGTACCCGCTGCGCGCCGAGGTGGCCCATCTGCACCCGGAGGAGCTCGAGGTCGCCGAGCGGCTGCTGGAAAAGCTGAACCGCCAGGTGGAGACGCCACTGCCGCAGGGTGAGGCGATCGCCCTGGCCATGCACCTGTTCCACGCCGTGACCGGCAGCCCGAGCATGGAGCAGACCTTCGTCCAGTCCCGGCTGATCCGGCAGATCTTCGACACCGTGCAGCAGGCGTACGGGGCCCAGTTCGACCCCGACTCGATCGACGCGGCCCGGTTCGCGACGCACCTGCGCTACTTTTTCGCCCGCGCCCGGGCGGGCAAACAACTCGCCGGCGAGGTGCCCCCGGTCGCCGTCGTGGTCGCCGAGGGCAATAGCCGAGCCCATCAGCTGGCGCTGCGCATCCGGGCGCTGCTGGAACTGCGGCTGCAACACCCGGTCACCCCCGACGAGGTGGTCTACCTGACCATGCACATCGCCCGGATGGAACTGGGGATGCGCACCCGAGCCTGAGCTTGGGGACGGTTCTCGCTGGTTGGGGACGGTTCTCAACCGTCGGGGACGGTTCTGGACGGTTGATTTCGACCACCGGGGACGGTTCTGGACGGTTGGTTTTCGACCGTTCGGGGACGGTTCTGACAACGGACCACCGACCACACCGGTCCCGAAAATTGGCGGAGAGCCGGGTCGTGGACGACTCCTCCCAGTAGTCCGTCCGACCCGGCTCAATCCTGCCCTCGCCACCACCGACAAGATCCCCCAGATCCTTGTTCGTTTCCGTGGTCCCCCCGAACCCGTACTCCGAACCCTGCCAGTGTGGCGGCTGTGCCCCCCGCACAAGAAGAACTCTGCCCGGCCAACCTCAACCCGCCATCCCAACAACCTCAACACCGCCACAAGATCCACCCCGAAACACCCAAGCAGCGTTCCGAACGATCCGAAAGCAGGGCCGGACGACCCCGGACACCACCTGAACAACGCAAGAACCGTCCCCAACCAACGATTTTCGACCGTGCAGAACCGTCCCCGACCAGCGAGAACCGTCCCCGGACGTTCGAAAATCAACCGTCGAGAACCGTCCCCGACCAGCGAGAACCGTCCCCGGACGTTCGAAAACCAACCGTCCAGAACCGTCCCCGACCGTCGAGAACCGTCCCCGGCGGTCAGGTTGAGCCCAGCTCGAATTCGTCGGCGTAGATCAGCCGGTTCTCTCGGGTGGGTGGGCTGGCGCGGTCACCGAGGTCTTCGGGGTCGCCGACGAAGGTCTCCCATTCTTCGATCCGCACCCGATGGGTTCCGGGGGTGGTCGGACGGGTGAACGGCAGGCCCTCGGGGACGTCCAGTTCGCCGGTCCAGACCAGGTTCGCCAGCGAACCGGCGTAGCCGCGCAACACCAGGTCGGTCTGGTCCAGCGTCCGCCAGGCCAGGTCGGACGTTGCACCGGCATCCCGGGTCTGCAGCTTGGCCCGCAGCACCCGGTTGGCACCGACGCCGAGCAGCAGCGCGGCGCTCCGATCGGGCACCATCATGCCGGCCGGGGAGAGCCCGCCGCCGGCGGGCAGATCGTGCAAACCTGCCGGTCCCGACACCAGCACCCGGACGCGTCCCTCCGCCGTCCGGCTCACCGACGCCGTCCGCTCCGGCGGAATCTGGACGTAGTCACACAGCACCGGCTTGGAAATGTGGCAACCCGTCACGCTGTAGGGCTGATACCGGACCAGCGCCAACTGCACGAACGGCCAGAACCGGGCCGGGAAGCCGATGTCGACGAACCACCTGCGACGTTCCTCGTTGTACTGCGGACGGTACGGCACCACCCACACCTTCACGCCCGGATCCTCCGCGCTCGGGTACTGCTCCGGCTTCCCGGACGGCCCGGCGACCGCGTCGTAGTCGTCCCAGCCCACCGCGGCCAGGAACTGGGTGAGCTGCAGTGCCTCCCGGTCGTCGACGGCGCTGCCGATCCAGAACGGGTCGCCGCCCCACTGGCTGACCCGGGTGGTCTCCGGCCGGTCGCCGATCGCCAGCACCACACCGACCTGCTCGTCGGCGCCGGTGGTGAACCACGGCCGCTCCAGATACACCCGGACGCCGCACCGCCGGGTCCGGCGCCGCGCCATCGGCTGCGCCGGCTCGGTGCCCTCCTCCCAGCGGAACAGCGGAATCACCGAATGCACCAGCGGCGGCGCCGGCAGCGACGTGTTCGGCACGTGCACGTCCACCTCGGCGCTGACCGTGCTGCGGCCGTCGTCGATCGGCAGCGCCGGGTCGTCGGACGCCGGCAGCGGGGCCAGCTCGTCGGGGGAGAAGTACTCCCGGAACCGGGTGGTGGCCCGGAACCGGTAGTGCACCAGCCGGTGCTTGGTGTCGCCGAACTCGTGCACCGCCTGATGGGTGCGCAGATGCCCGATGACGGCGTCGTCGTAGGTCGTGTCGGCATGCCCGCCGGCCAGCACCGCGACGTCCTCCCACGGCTCGATCGCGGTGCTGGCCGCCACCTGCCGCTGGTTGGCCAAGGTGTGCCAGGCCGGGTTGGAGAGGTCGTCCAGCACCTCGTCCCAGCGGGCGTCCACGATCAGCGAGTCGGTGCTCGGCCCGTGCAGCTCGATGCCGCCGATCAGCATCGCGTTGGTGGCGTTCCTGGCTCGGAAGACGGTGAAGGCGACCGATTCCGGAGCCCGCACCGGACGCGGCACCGCATGCACCAGGGTCAGCGACTCGGCTGGCGTGAGTGCCCACAGCCAGCCGTTGGCGGCGCCCCGGGCCACCCCGGGCAGTCGCCGGACGCTCTCCGGCAGTTGCCGCCACACCCCCATCAGTTCCAGATCGTCCAAGGCCAGGGTGGACGACAGCCGGGTGCGCAGCGCGGTGCCGAGCGGCAGCGACAGGGT
This sequence comes from Micropruina sp., assembly GCF_047607385.1. Lineage (GTDB taxonomy): Bacteria > Actinomycetota > Actinomycetes > Propionibacteriales > Propionibacteriaceae > Micropruina. The sequence continues at coordinate 8,026 of NZ_JASGDE010000052.1, read as the reverse complement.
GATCAGGTGCGGTTCCACCGCAGCGCCCAGCTCGGCGGCACCGTTCAGCACCAGCCGGTAGCCGTCGATCGCCGGCCAGGTTCCCGCCTCGTTCTCGGACGCCAGTGCGCCCGGATACCGGGCGGTGAATCCCTCGACGCCGAACGGCGGCACGATCGTCCAGTCCTTGCCGGCGTCCGGGAAGACGAAGCCGAGCCCGCGGGCCAGCACATCCGGCAGGTACGGGGTGTGCACCAGGTCGGTGCCGTGCACCACGTACTGGCCCGGTCCGGGCGCCTCCCCGGGCGGCAGCGGCAGCGTCCTCAGCTCGCCCGGCGACGCCCCCGGTCCGTGCACCAGCTCCACCCCGTCCTGCGGGTCGCGGATCGACGGATCGTCCAGCCGCGGCAGGTCGAGGTCGAACAACGTCCCGGATTCCCGGATCGCGGCGTGCAGCCACCGGTTCACCGCCGCCGGGTCACCGGAGGCGATGGCGTCGTCGAAGGCGTGGTGCAGTTCGGCCTCGAACTGGCTGGTCTTGGGCGGCACCAGATGCCGCTCGCAGCTGTCGAACCGGTCCGGATGCGCCGCCGCATAGCCGGTCGGATCGGTGTGGCTGACCGCCAGCGTCACCGGATCCTGCTCCACCCCGGAACGGATCACCAGCACCTGGTTCGACTCGCCCTCGCTGTACTGCCGGCGCGGCACGATCGCCGGCGGCGGCACCGGCTGCCACCGTAGGTACGCCACCTCCGGGGTGATCGCCAGCCGCTCGACGCCGAACAGCGCAGCCAGGTCCGGATTCAACTCCAACCCGGACGCCACCACCGCCGGGTTCAGCACCGCGGTCGCCGCCGGGACCAGATCGTCGGCTTCCAGCCCGGACGCCAGCGCGCTGCGCACCTCGGCCACCGCGGACGTCGCCGGCCGGGCGGCCTGCTCGCCGCGGACCACCTGGAGCCGTCCGACGATCTGCGGCAGCACCTCGGCCAACCGCAGACCCGACTCGCCGGAGCCGGGCTCGATGGCCTGGACGGCGGGCGCGACCTGGGCGATGCCGGCGCGCAGCCGCTGCACGGAGGTGGTGGTGAAGTCCCGCAACCCGGTCAGGTCGGCGGTCACCCGGACCTTCGGCTCCGCCCCGTCCTCGACGGGTGGCTCGGCGCCGCCGTCGTCGGTCGGCCCGATCCGGTGCGGACGGGAGTTGCAGGCCAGGTCGACGCCCCAGGCCCGGAAGCTGTAGTGGCGTCCGAACCGCAGCCGGGGCAGCGAACCCGGCGTGGCGCGCCGCTCGATCACCACCGGCGTGGACGGGTCGGCCGGCGGCTGCGGGTCGGCCACCACCTTCTCCGCGCCGCCCTCGTTGACCACCGGCAGCGCCGGCCGGGCCGCGGACAGGCTCCAGCCGTCCCAGCCGAACACGGCCTCGTGGACGTGCACCGGCGCCTGGTCGGCGCCGGAGTGGGTGGCGGTGGTCTCCTGCAGGAACGCGACGTCGTCGAACTCCAGGGTGCGTCCGTCAACCACGTCGGCCCGGACGCGAACCTGATGCAGCGAGCGCCACAGCCGGGTCACGTCGTCGTGCACTTCGATCCGGACGCCCTGCATGACGTCCTCGGTGACCAGCAGCGGGGCGTCCGGCGCCGGCAGGCTCTCCGGCTGGCCGCGCACCGAGTCGAGCACGGTGCGCTGCCGTTCCATCGCCGAGGCGGTGCTGGCGGCGTTGCCGCGCCGAGCCAGGGTGAGCCCGGTCGACCGCATCGCCGGCGGCGCCGCGTTCACCGGCGCCCCCTGCAACGCCGCGGCGGCGTTGCGCAGATACGACGACAGGTACTGCTCGGTCTTCAACGCCGCGCCGTCCGGATCGACGTCGAGCAGGTCGAAGGCGTCGGCGTTGCCGACCGGCAGCCGTCCGTTGATCCAGGCCCGCTCGTCCTCGGCGCGGGTGACCAGGGCGGTGCCGACGGCCCGGCAGGCCACCCGGACCACCTTGGTGGCGTCCTCGCGTCCGTCGATCAGGACGCGGCCCAGCAGCCATTCGCTCTTCAGCAGCCGTGCGGTGTCGGCCTTCACGTCGACCACCAGGCCCAGCTTGCGCTGCAGCGGTCCGTGGTCGTTGATCAGCGACACCCGGGCGTGGAAGTCGGGAATCTGCTTCTCCGGCGAGGGCGGGCCGGGATTGTCAGGTTCCGGACGCCGCCGGTAGTCGGTCTCCTCCTCCGGGTGGGAGTAGAACCGGCGGGCCTGGTGCAGCGCCAACTGCGCGGTCGCCATGCCGGCCCCGCCGGGCGCATCGTCGAGTTGCGGACGGACGTCGAAATACTCCCGCGGGTCGCCGAATTCGGCCAGCGGGACGCGTTCGCGGACCGCGGCGTCCAACCGTTCGGTCTGCTGGGTCTCGAACCGGCCGACGATCTCCAGCGGATTGTTCTGGTGCCGTCCGTCGCCGGCCAAAGCCCGGAAGACCTCGGTGCCGAACCACGGCACCTGCTGCACGGTGGGCGGTTCGACGCCGTTCGCCATCGTCGAGTACAGATTCACCGCCTTGGCCACGCCGGTGGTCAGGCCGGGCCGGAAGGTGCGCCACGGGTGCTGTTTCCAGTCCGGCGGAACGTAGCTGGTGACCGGGGTGTGCTCCGGGAACACCTCCTCCCACAGGCCTTCCTCGATCTTCCCCGGCAGCGGCGTGCATTCCAGTTCGCCGTTCTGGTCCTCGACCACGAAGCGGGCTCCGGCCAGGGCTTTCGTCCAGTGAAGGAACAGTTCGGTGACGGCGAGCGGGTCGCCCGGGTCGTCCACCTCGATGTCGGGGGAGATGAACAGCGAGAGGTGGAAATCGGCGTCCGGATCGCACGAATAGGGCAGTGCGACGACGGTGAACAGTTCACGCATGTTTCACTCCTGGGCGAAGGCGAGGCAGTACTCGGACCACAGCGGCGAGGTGAAGTCGGGCTGCACGCCCATGACTTCGGCAAATGTCGGGTCGCCGTTGCTGCCGGCGAATTTGCGTTCACAGGAGATCTCGACCGACGCCGAGAAACAGAGCACCTTCACCTTCACGGTGATGACCGCCTTACCGATCATCTTGCCGCTGGGGAAGTCGTAGGTGAGCGACAGGTAGAGCTCGATGGAGGCGCTGATCAGGCCCAGCACGTCCACTTCGCCGCGCAGCCGGAAGTAGGCGGTCAGCGAACCCTTGTCGGCCTCCATCCGCAGATAGATGCCGAGCGCCATCGACACCGATCCGGACGCCACCCCCAGATTGATCGACAGGTAGGCGCCGGCCTCCAAGCCGAGTTCCAGCACCTCCAGGCCGCGCGGGGAGAGCCGGATGCCGAACCAGCCGCCGCCGCCCAGGCAGAGCACCGCCAGGTTGAACGGACGCTCCCGGGTGCAGAAGCCGAAACCGACCGAGACGATGTCGCCCAGGAACGGCACCCGGACGTCGGCCGCCAGCGACATGTTCGACAGGCTGAACACGCCGATCGCCAGGTTCGGCAGCTCCAGGGTGAAGCCGGCCACCACGCCCTCGGGCGAGACGTCCACGTAGGGCGGGTCGGAGAAGCCGTCCAGCGGGATCAGCTGCTTGATCCGCTCGATGAAGCTCAGGATGCCGATGAACTCCAGGTTGCCGACGGCGGCGTCCACCTCGACCTTGCCGGAACTGCCGGCCTTGAACATCAGGTGGTCGAACGGCAGCCGCATCATCGGCTCGCCGGGCGGCAGGGTGAGCGCGAAGCCGCGCAACTCGGCCAGGATGTCGGCCTTCGGATGCTCGCCGGCCTGGCCCTCGACGGCCAGGGTGAGGCCGCGTTCGGGCAGTTCCAGCAGCGGCTTGCCGGCCACCATCAGCGACTTCAGCTTCGGCTGCCAGCGATAGGAGAACCGGGCCTCGGTGACCGCGGTGGCGATGCCCTGCACGAAGTCGAGCACCGACTGCACCATCGCGGCATCGGACGCCGCCGCGCGCAGCACCGTGGTGAGCGCGGTGAGCCGGTTCCGGGCCAGCGGGGTGAGCTTCGCGGCGGCGGTCTCCACCGCGGTCAGTGCGGCGGCCAGGTTGTTCAGCGCCGTCGCCAGCTTGCCGGGAGCGGACGCCAGGTCGCCCGGTGCGTCGATGATCGCCTGCAGCACCCCGTCCGCGGCCGCGATCACGTTGTTCACCAGGTCCTGGGCGGAGTTCAGCGCGTCATTGGCCTTGGCCAGCACCTCGTTCGCCAGCGCGTCCCGGCCCTGCTCGACCAGGTCGTCGGCGGTCCGCTGGGCCAGGGTGAGCGCCTGCTGCGCCTGGGCGGCGGCGTCCAGCACGGCCTGCTTGAGGTTCTTCAGGTCGGCCATCAGCGCCTCGACCTTGGCCAGCGACTCGCTGACCAGGGCCGGGGCGTCGTGCAGATCGACGCCCACGGCGTCCAGGATGTCGATCAGCGAGACGAAGCCGAACAGCTTCGGCAGCGCGGCGCCGAGGAACGCCACCGGGTCGAAGTCACCCGCGGACGCCCCGGCGACGTCACCGACCGGGCCGGACTTCCGCGACAGTCCCGCGATCGGCAGCGACGGTGCGATGAAGCCGCCGGCGCCGCCGGTGGAGGCGCCGCCGGAGCCGAAGCCGAGGGTGGTCGGCGCGGTCAGTTCGGCCCACACCTGGCCGCTGTTGCCGGCCTCGAAGCCGTTGTCCAGCCAGGCCTGGGCATAGCGGATCTGCTGCGGACCGGTCGGCTTCATCCGCTCCACGGCCGGGACGGTGGCCCGTGCGGTGACCAGCCTCGGGGTGGACGTCCCCAGCTGCGGTTCGCCGGTGAAGGCCAGTCCGACGGTGGGCACGGCGTTGTCGACCCCGCCCGGTTCGGAGGGGGCGAAGGCGATGCTCTGCCCCAGGCCGTTGACCTCGCCCAGGTCGGTGAAGGCCTTCACCGGGTCGCTGTTCGGCGGGAACGGCGGCGCGAAGTGCTCGGCGACCCAGACCAGCGGGGTGGGCAGCTTCACCTCGCGGTCGTCGGCATCGATGCAGTGCAGCACGAACTGGAACGGGGCGCCGCCGACCTGGGGCACGAAGAAGCTGTCCTGCCCGGTGCCCGGGTCGGGGGACAGGGTGGGCGTGATGGTGGGCACGATCTCCACCCGCTTGAACGGCAGGTTGCGGGCGGCGTAGGTCTTCACCGGCTCACCGACCACCAGGAATTTGCGCTGGTAGAGGGCGGCCTTCGGGTCGGCCTTGTCCTTGATCTTGCGCTCGGTGACCTTGACCAGGGTGGCCCGGTGCCCGAACGGGAACAGATACCCGGGGTAGGCGACCCGGACGTACTGGTCGCGGCCCATCGGGGCCTGGTGATCCCAGGACAGGATGGACGCCAGCTGGTGCTGCGACCAGGGCATCGTCGCCCACTGCCCGTGCAGGTCGAGCCAGGCTCCCAGGCTGGACAGGTACAGCCGGGTGGCGTCCACCGGGGTCGGGTCGGTGATCTTGACCCGGTCGCGGGCCCAGGTCTCGCTGGACTGCCGGACCAGCATGTTGCGGTCCTTCGGGTTCAGCGACATCCGGAACGGGTCCTCGACCGAACTGAGTTCCTGGGTGGCCCAGTCCGGGTGCTTCTCCCGGTCCCGGGCCCAGATGGCGCGGATCCACTCCGGACTCTCGGTGACCGTGCCGTCCGCCCGGTGCCCGAGCCGGGTGTGCCACAGCTCGACGGCGGTGCCGGAGGCGTCCGGGACGGGTTCGTCGGCGTGCGTCCAGCCGCTGTCGCCGGACGGCGAGATGACCAGCCGGAACGGTGCCTCGATGGCGGTCTCGGCCAGCCCCGGGGGACGGCTCAGCTTCTCCGGATTGCGGAAGATCGGCGGCACCCGGCGGGACGGGATGCGCCAGTCGGTGACCAGTTGCGCCACCGGGGTGCGGGGGTCGGGCCCGGCCAGGGTGGCGCGCACCTGGGCCAGCGTCCTCGCCAGCTGGGACAGGCCGGCGACCGTGTCGGCCGGGTGGAGTTCGGTCAGCGGACCGGGCGGGTCGTCGTCCGGCGGCTGGATCAGCCCGGCGTTGGCCAGCACCTGGATCAGCCCGGGATCGACGGTGGTGACGGCTCGGACGGGTCCCGGGGTGGCCAGCGGATGGACCGCCATCGGGTAGCGCCCCAGGGCGGCCAGGAAGGACGCGGTGCTGACCTGCACCGTTTCGCCGGCCGGCACCTCCAGCACCAGCCGGCTGGCCCGGGCCGGGATGCCGGGCACCGGCTGGGTCTTGTCCAGAACCTCCTCGCCGCCGCTGGTCGGGACCGGCTTGCCGGCCGGATCGAGCGGGTTCGGCTCGGGCGCCGGCAGCCCCTCGTAGAAGGCCCGCTCGCCCAGGTGCTGGAAGGGCAGCGTGTAGATCAGCCGGCCGGGACCCTCGCCGCGCACCGTCAGCACGCCGGCGTCCAGGTCGAAGCCGGACGTGCTGACCACCAGCGAGACCAGGTCGACCGACCGGATCACCTCGAAGCTGTGCTCGACCTCGATCGGCGTCGGCGCCGGGACGGCCAGGCCGCCCAGGTCGGGGAATTCGATCGGGATGCGCCAGACCGGATCGATGCGCTCGATCGGCACTCGCGGGTCCAGGACGGGCCGGGTGACGATGGGCCGGACACGCCCGGCTTGGCTGCTGACCTTCCGCTTCGTACCGGGCAGCTTCTTGCCGGGCAGTTCGATGGATCCGGACACGACGAGCCTCCTCGGGCAGGCGACGCACCTAACGCGGTCCGCGGGGGCTCCCGTCGGGCAGCACTGTCAGTCTTGACCTGGTCGGCGTCCGGGGCCACGGGGAGAATTGCGTAGGGACCTGCTGAGCAACGCGTTCAGTGTGGGTTGAGCTGGGTGAACCCTATTGTCAAGAACGGGTTGCCGGGCCTGGAGAAGCTCGGCCGGCTGAAGGCCGGGACCTCGTGGTGTGCGGTTCGCGGGTCGAGGCCGGCTCCGCCGGGCTACTCGAGTCCGGCGGCTGCCGCCTCCTCCGGGGTGTCGACGTCGGCGGTGATCGTCGGGGCCGGGACCCGTGCGAGACGCAGTTCGCTGAGCAGGCCACGGACGGATCGGGACCGCGGGTCGCCGACCGCGGCCAGCCGGGATGCCAGCGCCGTCCGCCGGTAGCGGGCGGCCAGGTACTGCGGATAGTCCTCGGCGTCCACCAGGCACACGCCGTCCATGGCGGGGAATTCCGCCGCGTCCAGGGTGGCGACGATGTCGCCGACCCGGGGCAGGTCGCAGGCCAGCAGCAGCACCTCGTCGTCCGGTTCGGCGGGTGGCAGGGCGGCCATCCCGGCGGCGATGCCGGCGACCGGACCCCCGAACGGCGGATCCTCCAAGGTGGTCCGCACCCGGGCGGCGGGAACGTCGGCGGGCAGGTCGGGGGTGACCGCGACCACCAGGTCCCGGGCGGCGCAGGCGTCCACGGCCAGGGCGAGCAGGGAGCGTCCGGCCAGGGTGAGGGCACGCTTGTCGCGGCCCATCCGGGCGGACCGGCCGCCGCCCAGGACGATCGCGAACCGGCGCTGCATCCGGTCAGCGTAGAGGTTCGGGCAGGGACGCCGGTCCGGGACCGGGTTTCCCCGGGGCTTGGCGGCGTCGAACCAGTTTCTGGTGGTTATCAGGGCCGTGCCGGCGTGCTGATGAGCTTCAAGCCACTTTCTGGTGGTTCTGGGTCGCTTCGAGGAGCCCTCAGAACCACCAGAAACCGGTTCGAGTCGCAATGGTGGCGGGCAGCGGCCCTGATAAGCACCCGAATCCGGTTCGAGCGGGTGTCAGCAGTCGAAGACCGACCAGCAGATGTCGTTGCGCAGTCGTTGGTCGTCGAGCACCAGGGCCCGGATCTGGTCCGGGAGCTGATCACGCTGCCAGCGGCATTCCTGCTGACCGCGGACGACCGCTTGCCCCGGCGGAGCCGCCGCGCGCACCGCCTTGATCGCGTAGGCGGCGGCGCCGAGTTCGTGCGCCGCGACGTGCGCCACCGCCGCGGCCTGACCGGCGGCGTAGGCGGCGAATCGGGGCGCGCCGCGCAGATCGCGGGCCGCGCCCATCGCAT
>NZ_JASGDE010000051.1:0-30699 GCF_047607385.1 Micropruina sp. | reverse complement strand
CTGCACGTACGGCGCAAGATTTGGGGGCCGCAGATCGCCCGCCGGGGACGCCGCAGCCGGGACATGATTGATCAGCGGTTCCTTAGGCGAGCGTTCCGGGGATGAGGTCGGACGCGGACGCCCAGGCGGCGCGGAGCCGGTCGCCGAACATCCGCGCGGCCCGCGCGGGATCGCCCGCGGCGGTGATGGCACGGCCCACCGCTACCCGGCGGGCGCCGGCGTCCAGCACCCGGTCGAGGTTGTCGAGGGTTATCCCGCCGATCGCGAACCACGGCTTGGAGCCCTTCGCCGCCGGCGGTGCCACCCGGGCGGCGTGCCGCACCAGGTCGAGCCCGGGCAGCCCGGACGACCAGGGCATCCGGTTGAACACCGGGCCGATGGTCAGGAAGTCGATGCCGTCGTCGGCCAGTGCCGCGTCGACGTCCGCGGCGCTGTAGCAGGACCGCCCCACCCGAGCCCACTGGCTCAGGCCCCGGCGAGCCTTCGTGGCGCTCGGCCCGCCCTTCGGCAACTGCACCACGTCGGCGACGAACTCCCTTGCCAGATCGGGGTCGGCGTGGACAGACACCAGGCCCTGGCCGCGGGCCGCCGTCCGCAGCGTCTCCAACGCGGCCAGCTTCTGGGCGTCGGACGCCGACTCGTCCCGCAGCTGGACGAGGTCCACCCCGGCCGCGAAAACCCCATCGGCGAAGGATTTCAAGTCTGCGGAGCCGAGCCGGGCGTCCGTGACGCAGAACAACCGGGCCAGCCGCAGCCGCTCGTCCAGTCCACGCAAGAAGGTCACCGGGCCAGGCTAATGCTCTCGGCACGCTCTCGGCGGGTCGCTCCCCGGTGTGGGCCGGCGCCGACCTAGACTCACCGGCAGGTCTGGACGGCCTACTTCCCCTGACTTGTCCGGAGCGATGGTGACGACTGTGAGCACGAGCGACCCCCTGGTGGGGCAGCTGCTGGACGGTCGCTACGCGATCCAACGCAAACTCGCCCGCGGCGGGATGGCCACGGTGTACCTGGCCGACGACGAGCGGCTGACCAGGACCGTAGCGATCAAGGTGATGCACGAAGGCCTCGGCGACGACCAGGACTTCATCGGCAAATTCGACCGTGAGGCACGGGCCGCGGCCCGGCTCTCGCACCCCAATGTGGTGTCCGTCTTCGACCAGGGACTGCACCGCGGCCGGCCCTACATCGTGATGGAGTACGTCGAGGGCTGCACGCTGCGGCACATGATCACCCGCGAGGGCTCGTTCAGCCCCGAGCGGGCGCTGGATCTGCTGATCCCGGTGACCAGCGCGGTCGCCGCGGCGCACGAATCGGGCCTGATCCACCGCGACATCAAGCCCGAGAACGTGCTGATCTCCGATCGCGGCCAGATCAAGGTGGCCGATTTCGGGCTGGCCCGGGCCATCTCGGCGCAGAGCGCGACCGCCACCGGCATGCTGATCGGCACGGTCAGCTACATCGCCCCCGAGCTGGTCACCCACGGCAAGGCCGATCCGCGCTGCGACGTGTACGCCCTGGCCGTGGTGCTCTACGAGATGCTCACCGGCTCGAAGCCGCACACCGGCGACAACCCGATCCAGGTCGCCTACGCGCACGTGCACAAGCCGATCCCGGCACCGTCCAGCGCGGTGAAGACCTCCTGGCGCGAGTCCCGCAACGGCATCCCGCCCTACCTGGACGCCCTGGTCACCACCGCGGCGGCGCGCCGCCCGTCCGACCGCCCGGTGGACGCCCGGGTGCTGCTCGACCATCTGCGCCAGGCCCGCGAAGCGCTGGCCCGTGGCGTGATGGACGACCCGGCGCTCACCGAACGGATGAAGCGGACCACGCTCGACCCGGAGAACCAGATCACCGAGCCGGTGCCCAGCCTGCGCAGCCCGAGCGAGGGCGATCGCGTCCCCACGCTGCGGTTCACCCCGTCCACCCCGGTCAGCCCCGGCTTCCCGGAGATCACCGACGGCATGCCCTACTACGACGGCCCGGTGGAGAAGCCCGCAGCCCCCAGCCGGCCGCGCCGGCGCTGGCCCGCGCTGCTGGCCGGCATCCTGGCCGTGCTGCTGGTGTCGTCCGGGCTGTGGTGGGTGTTCGCCGGCCAGTACACCGCCACGCCCGCGCTGGTGCAGCTCAACCAGGCCCAGGCGAAGGCGGCGGCGGAGCAGGCCGGCCTGCAGGTCAGCTTCGACAGCGAATACTCCGAGGACGTGCCCTCCGGCCTGGTCGCCCGCACCGACCCGGCCGCCGGCGACAAGATCGTGCACGGCGGCAGCATCCGGGCCTTCCTCTCCAAGGGCCCGGAACGGTTCGCCGTGCCGGCCCTGCGCGGGCTGGACCTGACCACCGCCACCGACTCGCTGACCCACCTCAACCTGGCTCTCGGCGCGGTCACCCAGAGCTACGACGACACCATCGCCGCCGGCAAGGTGATCAGCAGTTCCTACGACGAAGGCACGCCGCTCAAGCGCGGCACCGTCGTCGATCTGGTGGTCTCCCAGGGGCCGGCTCCGGTCACCCTGACCGACTGGACCAAGAAGTCCTACGCGGACGCCGTGAAGGCCCTCAAGGCGCTCGGACTCAAGGCCAAGAAGACCGAGCAGAACGATCCGGACGTCGACAAGGGCGACATCATCAGCCAGGCTCCACCGCCCGGCGAGGTGCATCGCGGCGACACGATCGACTTCGTCGTCTCCAAGGGGCCGGTGATGAAGGCCGTCCCCAACGTCCGCGGCTACTACCTCGACCGGGCCCGCGAGATCCTCACCAAGGCAGGTTTCAAGGTGAGTGTGAACCGGCTGATCAACTTCGGCTTCGACCGGGTGGTCGGCACCAACCCGAAGGCGGGCAGCAAGGCCCCCGAAGGCTCCACCATCACCATCAACCTGGCCTGACGCCGACGCCGCGCCGGCCGGGAGCTGATCCGGTCGGGCAATAGCCTGTGGGCGTGGACTCCTCTATCGGGCAGATTCTGCTGATCCTGCTGGTGGTCGCCGTCGCGGTCGGGTTGTTCTTCCTGATCCGCCGGCTGCGCTACGTGAAGTCGCTGCGCGCCCAGGGCTGGACCTTCGACGGCTCCCCCAGCCTGGCCAGCACCTACGGGTTGAACTGCCCGCCGTTCGGCCTCGGCTATCGCCGCACGATCGACGACCTGATCAGCGGCAGCACCGCTGCCGGCGTCCCGTTCGGCGTCTTCGAGTACGGCTCGCTGGGCTACGTCGCCACCCTGCGCCTGCCGCGTCCGCTGCCCGAGCTGTATCTGGGACGCGGGCCGCGTCCGGGTGCGGTCGGCCAGCAGAAGGCCGTCGGCGGCTGGACGGTGACCGCCAAGGATCCGGCCTGGGCGGACGCCGCGATGGCCGCGATCGGGGCTGCGGTGGACGCCATGGCGGCCACCCATCCGGTCGACCTGTCGGTGGACGGCGACCGGCTGGTGGCTCTCGGCGTCCCGCGCGAGGCGCAGGCCATGCGTGACTTCCTGGAGGCGCTGGCCCCGATCGCCCAGGCGCTGGCCTCACCCGACCTGGACCCGTACCAGGCGCCGGCGCCGCCGTCCGAGTTGAGCCTGTATCAGCGTCCCGGCTGGATCTACCGCCCCGCCGACGACCGCTTCCTGGCCGAGGTGGACGCCACCAGTTCCGGCTACGCCCACGAGGCCCGCGACGTGGTGCTCGGCGACGTGCACGGGATGCGGATGATCGGGCTCACCCACCACTGGAAGACCGACCGGACGGTGACCAGCACCGACGGCGAGGGCCGGACCACCACCCGCACCGAGACCGACAACCACAGCGAGCCGATCCTGGAGTTCCAGCTGCCCTGGCAGTTCGGCGACCTGTCGGTGAACTGGCCGGGTTGGGGCAACCGGGTGCGGTTCGAGTCCAGCGACTTCGACCGGGCGTTCAAGGTGCGCAGCCGCTACCCGAAGTTCGCCTCCGACGTCTTCCACCCGCGCCAGCTGGAGTTCCTGCTGCGCGCCCGGCCGCTGCCGTTCGCCATCGAGTCCGGACGAGTCCGGTTCGACCTGGGCGACAACACCCCGGAGCGGATCATGCACTGCGCCGACTTCCTGGTCACCTTCTTCGCCGGCGTCCCCGGTTTCGTCTGGGCCGACCTGGGCCACACCCAGCCGCCGATCAGCCGGGACCTGGACGGCTTCTGAACGGGTGGTTCAGACGCGGAACACCTCGAGTGCGGGATGGGCGACGGCGATCTGGTCGAAGTCGGCGTCCTGGGTGACGACGGGCAGCCCGTGCACGATGCCGGTCGCCGCGATCAGCGCATCAGTGAGTCGCACCGTCCGGTGGATTCCGGCGGCTCGGCAGGAGATGACGAGCCGCGCCCACTCCGACATCACCGCCTCGGTGACTGGCAGCGGGTCGGCGACCCTGGCCAGCGCAAGCGTCTCTCCGCGCCGGGCACGGGCATCGGCATCGACGGCCGCGAGGACACCGAGTTCCAGTTCGCCGATCGTCACCACCGATACCGCCACTCGCTGCGGCAACTCGCCGAGCGGACGGCCCGTCTCGTGGGCGATGAAGACCGACGTGTCCAGCAGTCCGGAGGTCACAGGTCGTCCAGCGTTCGACCGGCGAGTTCACGAAGGTCGTCGGCCAACGCCGGATCGGCTGAGTGGTCGGTGAGTTGACCGGCAAGCCACTCCCCCGACAGCCAGCGGGCGCGACCACCGTGCGGGACGATGTCGGCCACCGGCTCGCCGTGAACCGTGAGGGTGACGCGCTCGCCACCGCGCACCACGTCCACGACCCGTGCCGTCTCGTTGCGCAACTCCCGCACCCCGATGATCATGTGCTACAGCGTAGCATTTTCACGCAAACCGGTCGCTTTCGTCGCTCAGCCCTGCGGCGTCCACCCGGTGCCGTCGCGCAGGTCGCGCACCTCGGTGGGGGTCATCGCGTTCATCCGACCCAGCACGAGTTGGAAGCCGCGTTCGTGCAGCAGTCCGTCGTGGATCGGGAAGCCCAGCGGCGCCTTCACCTCGCGGACGAAGTCGACGGTCTCCTTCATCGCCGCCCACGGCCCGTAGGCGGGGATGGCCAGCACGTCGATGCCGGCGGGGATGGCGGCCAGTGCGTCCCCGGGATGGAACAGGGTCGGCTCGCCCTCGGCGGAGATGACCAGGCCGACGTTGCCGATCTGCGGGATGTCGCGGTGGATGATGGCGTGCCAGCCGCCCACGGCGTCCACCCGGACGCCGCCGAGCTCGACACTGGTGTCGGCCGCCAGGCCCTCGCCGCGGGGCAGGTCGATCGCCTGCAGCACCTGCGGCTCGACGTACACCTGGGCGCCGGGGTTGTTGTCGATCAGCGCGCCGACGTGCTCGGGATCGACATGGTCGGCGTGCTGGTGGGTGACCAGGATCGCGTCCAGGTCGGTGACGTCGTGCCAGGCGGTGGAGAAATTGCCGGGATCGATCAGGATCCGCCGGTCGGCGACCTCGACCAGCACCGCCGCGTGTCCGAGATGGGTGATCTGCATGATCGCAGCGTAACCCCGACCTCGCCGCGCCCGCAGCGGTCAGCGACCCTGGCCCGGATCAGCCGCGCTGCGGCGGCAGCGCGTACTCGTCGCGCTTGCTGGTGCCGACACCCATCCGGGCCATCGCGGTGACCAGCCCGACCGCGGCCGCCACCCCGTCCACCACCGGGACGCCGACCCGCTCGGTCAACCGGCGACACAGGTCGGCCATGCCGGCGCAGCCCAGCACGATGACGTCGGCATGGTCGGTGTACACCGCCCGTTCGCACCAGCCGGCGATCTCGTCCAGCGCCTCGCCGGTGGCGTGCTCCAGGGCGAGCACCGGAATGCCGGTGCCGTAGGCGGCCACGCAGGCGCGTTCGAAGCCGTGCCGGTGCAGCAGGTCCTGGGCCCGGCCCAGGGTGCGGGACAACGTGGTGACGATGCCGAAGCTGCGCCCGGACAACACCGCCACGTGCATCGCGGCCTCGGCGATGCCGACCACCGGCACCTCGACCAGTTCGCGGGCGGCGTCCACCCCGGGGTCGCCGAAGCAGGCGATCACATAGCCGTCACTGCCGCCGGCGGCCTGGTCGGCCAGGATCAGCTCGGCGATGGCGACGGCGGCGTAGGCCTCGTCGTAGTGGCTCTCGATGGCGGCCGGCCCACGCTCCGGCTCCGGGCAGACGGCGACGATCTCAACGTCCGGACCCGCCGCCTCCCGGGCGGCGACCGCGATCTTCGCGGTCATCGCCCGGGAGGTGTTGGGGTTGATCAGCGTGATCCGCACCGGGTCACTTCACCGCTGCCGGCTGCAGTTCGATGGTGCCGCCGGCCACCTCGACGGTGCCGTCGGAGACGCCCGCGGTGAGGTCGTCCAGCGACGGAACCTGCGGGTTGGCCCGCTCCAGCAGCACGAAGATCACATAACCCAGGCCACAGCCGATGAACCAGGTGTAGTTCCCCAGCCAGGACACGTCGAAGCCGCCCAGGTCGGCGATCAACTTCGGCAGGACGCCGATCAGGATCGTCGGGATGCCGGCACCCAAGATGGTGTACACCGCGTTCTTGTTGTAGCCCTTGGTGTACCAGTAGGCGCCCTTCTCCGACATGGTGAACATGTCGTCGACCAGGATCCGCTGCTTGGCCGCGACGTAGTAGCCGGCGATCAGAATGCCGAAGAGCGGGCCGATCATCGCGCCCAGCACGCCCAGCGTGTAGTGAATGGCGTCGGCATTGGAATACCAGTTCCAGGGCAGCAGGATCACCGAGCCGACGGCGGCGATCATGCCGCCGGTGCGCCAGGAGATCTTGTGCGGGGCGACGTTCGAGAAGTCGAACGCCGGCGAGATGAAGTTGGCCACGATATTGATGCCGACGGTGGCGGTGACGAAGGTCAGGCCGCCCAGCAGGATGGCGAACGGGGTGTCGATGCGCTCCACGGTGTGGATCGGGTCGGTGATCAGTTCGCCGAACACCGGGACGGTGGCCGAGGCGGTGATCACGGTGAGCAGCGAGA
This sequence comes from Micropruina sp., assembly GCF_047607385.1. Classification (GTDB taxonomy): domain Bacteria; phylum Actinomycetota; class Actinomycetes; order Propionibacteriales; family Propionibacteriaceae; genus Micropruina. The sequence goes on along the minus strand of NZ_JASGDE010000051.1, from coordinate 23,711 downwards.
AGAACAGGAAGTTGACCGGCAGGCCCCAGAAATTGCCCTTCTTCACCGCGCCGAACGACTTGCCGTAGCGGGCGAAGTCGCCGAAGTTGAGCATCGGCCCGGAGAAGTAGGACACCACGATGGCGATCGCGGTGATCATCACCGGAATCGAGGCCCAGAAGTCGAGCGGCGCCCCGGCGGACAGGTCGAGGCTGATGTTCTCCCAGCCGGCCTGCGAGACCAGGTAGCCGGCCAGCACGATCATCACCACGTACACGGCGGGGCCAGCCCAGTCGATGAACTTCCGGATGGTCTCCATGCCGTTCCAGAACAGCGCGGCCTGGGCGAACCAGAGGATGGCGTAGGAGACCCAGCCCAGCGCCGACAGGCCCAGGAAGCCCACCTCGACCAGCGCCGCGCTGCCCGGCCAGAACTTCAGGAAGATGATGTTCAGCGATTCGGCAGCCAGGAAGGTCTGGACGCCGTACCAGGCGATGGCGATCAGGCCGCGGATGATGGCCGGGATATTCGCGCCCTTGATGCCGTAGATCGCCCGGTTGATCACCGGGTAGGGCACGCCGGTCTTCTGGCTCGGCTTCGCGACCAGATTGGTGAAGACCTGGACGATGACGATGCCGATCAACAACGCCAGCAGCACCTGCCAGCTGGCGATGCCGAGAGCGAACAGCGAGCCGGCCGTGACGTAGCCGCCGACCGAATGCACGTCCGACATCCAGAAGGCGAAGATGTTGTAGGAGCTCCACTTCTGTTCCCGCAGCGGGGCCAGGTCCTCGTTGGCCAGCCGCGGATCGTATTCGGGCTTCATATTCCCGGAGCCGACCGGCATGCCGGCGGCTTCGACGATGTCTTCGTGTTTCGCTCCTGCCGGGGACGGCAGGTCTTCGATGCGTGTCATGGGGAACCTTCCGGTTGCGACCACCGACCCGGACGGGGTCCGGGGCGAGCCACCGCTATCGGACCGATTCCGGTGGCGTTACGACACGCTAGGACCCGAAACTACGGCCCCTTTTTCCACCGTGTAACACACGTGTGAAAAGCCGAGTGCCGCTCAGCTGGCGCGCAACCGGCGATCAGCGCTTCCTCAGAAGTCCTCGGCGCGGTACTCCTGCACCGGGTTGACCCGCTTGATCCGGCCGTCGGTGAGCCGCTCGGCGATCTGGAAGGCCAGTTCCAGCGACTGGTTGCGGTTCAGCCGCGGATCGCAGGCGGTCTCGTAGCGGTTGGCCAGATCGGCCTCGGCCAGCGCGTCCGCGACCCCGCCGACGCACTCGGTGACGTCGTCGCCGGTCAGCTCCATGTGCACCCCGCCGGGCCAGCTGCCCAGCTCCTCGTGCACGTCGAAGAAGCCGTTCACCTCCTCGACCACCTGGCTGAACGCCCGGGTCTTGTAGCCGTTGGCGGTCTCGAAGGTGTTGCCGTGCATCGGGTCGCAGATCCAGGCCACCTTGCGGCCGGTCGCCTCGACGGCCCGGACGATCGGCGGCAGCGCCTGGCGCACCTGGTCGGCGCCCATCCGCGAGATCAGCGTGAGCCGCCCGGGCTCGTGCTCGGGATCCAGCGCCTCGGCCAGCGCGACGGCGTCCGTCGCCGTGGTGGACGGGCCCACCTTCACCCCGATCGGGTTGCGCAGGTGCCGGATGAACTCGACGTGCGCGCCGTCGACCTGCCGGGTGCGCTCCCCGATCCAGACCATGTGCGCCGAGGTGTTGTACGGCGTCCGGGTGCGCGAATCGATCCGGGTCATGGCGTGCTCGTAGGGCAGCAGCAGCGCCTCGTGGCTGGAGTAGAAGTCGACGGTGCGGAACGCCTCCTTGTCGACGCCGCAGGCCACCATGAAGGCCAGCGCCCGCTCGATCTCGTCGGCCATCGCCTCGTAGCGGGCCTCCACCCCGGAATTGCGGACGAAGTCCTGGTTCCAGGTGTGCACGGCGCGCAGGTCGGCGAAACCACCGGTGACGAAGGCCCGGATCAGGTTCAGCGTGGCGGCCGAGCGGTTGTACATCTCCAGCAGCCGGTTCGGGTCGTGCACCCGCGCCGCTTCGGTGAAGTCGAGGCCGTTGACGGCGTCGCCGCGGTAGGCCGGCAGGGTGACGCCGTCGCGGGTCTCGGTGTCCTTGCTGCGCGGCTTGGCGTACTGCCCGGCCAGCCGACCCACCTTCACCACCGGAACCTGGGCGGCGTAGGTGAGCACCACCGCCATCGACAGCAGCACCCGGAGCTTGCCGCGAATGTCCTGCGCGGTGCCGGTGCCGAAGGTCTCGGCGCAGTCGCCGCCCTGCAGGATGAAGGCGCGCCCGGCGGCGGCGTCCGCGATCTTGCTCTTCAGGTCGTCACACTCGCCGGCGAAGACCAGCGGCGGACGGCGGCGGAGTTCGTCGGTCACACCCCGCAGCAGATCGGTGTCCGCATAGGTCGGCTGCTGGACCGGCTGGCGGGACAGGAGCTGCTCAAGCGTGGGGATCTGCTGCGACACGCCGGTCAGGATACGCGGTCGAGCACCCCGGACCCGAAACCGCCGCCGGCCGTGGACGCCGTTGTGCGCCGCCGGTCGAACCCGGCGGGCAGCCGCCTCAGGAAGCCGGCAGGTCGGGTTCTCTGGTCTTGATCCCGGGACGCTCCAGGATCCGAGCGTCGGCCTCGGCCGGGCTCAGCGAACCGCTCTTCACCGAGGTGCCGTAGGCCTCGACGTAGGTCTGCCCGGAGAGGTCGTGGATGGCGGCCATCACCTGGTCGGTGACCCAACGCAGCGTCCGCGGATCGTCGAGCCGGGCGTAGTAGCGGCTGAAGTCGAGCGGCTTGCCGATCACCACCACCGGGTGGTCGATCCAGGGCAGCCCGGCCTTCTTGGTCAGCCGGCTGTTCTTCATCGCCACCGGCACGATCGGCACCTGAGCGGCCAGCGCCATCCGCGCCACGCCGGTCTTGCCCTTGTACAGCCGGCCGTCCGGCGACCGGGTGCCCTCCGGGTAGATGCCGACGCAGCCGCCGTCAGCCAGCACGTCGAGCACCGGCTGCAGGCCGTCCAGACTGGCGCGTCCTCCCGAGCGGTCCAGCGGCACCTGGCCGACCGCACGCAGGAACCAGGCGACCAGCTTCGAGAACGGCCCGCGGTTGCCCTGGAACAGCTCCGCCTTGGCCGGGAAGGTGACCTGGCGCCGGATCATCGCCGGCAGCACCAGGGTGTCGCCGGCGTCCAGATGGTTGCTGGCCAGGATCACCCCGCCGCCGGCCGGAATGTTCTGCTCGCCCTCGACCCGGGCGCCGTACAGGTACTTGATCACCGGCCGGAACACGACGGTCTTGAACAGCGCGTAGAGCACGGCACCTCCTCAGAGCTTCGTCAGCGCTCACCCTAATGGCTGCCGCCGCTGGCCCCGACGACGGCACGGCGCCGTCACCGTACGATGGGCCGCATGCAGGTGCACGAGTTCGCCCGGCCCTACGCCGCCGAGGGCAACGGGGAGACCGGCGTGCTGTTCCTGCACGGCTTCACCGCCACCCCGTGGACGCTGCGCGACTGGGCGGCCCGGACCGCCGAGGCCGGCTACCGGGTGTCGGTGCCGCGGCTGCCCGGGCACGGCACCAGCTGGCGCGAACTCGAGGTCACCGACGGCCGGGACTGGTACGCGGCGGCGCAGCGGGCCTTCCTCGACCTGCGCGCCGAATGCCCCACCGTGTTCGTCGCCGGCCTGTCCATGGGCGGGGCGCTGGCGCTGCGGCTGGCCGAGCACCACGCCGACGACGTGGCCGGGCTGATCCTGGTCAACCCCGCGCTGACCGGCAACCCCGAACTCGCGCTGATTCCGTGGGCGAAGCACCTGATCAGGACCGTGGACAGCATCGGCAGCAGCATCCGCCGGCCCGGGGTCGTCGAGCACAGCTACCCGCGGACGCCGCTGAAGGCCGCGCACGCCATGATGCTGCTCTGGGGGGACGTCCGGGCCCGGCTCGACCTGGTGCATTGCCCGATCCTGCTGCTGCGCTCCGAGCACGATCCGGTGGTTCCGGCGGCGTCGTCCGAGATCGTGCGCCGGCAGGTGTCCTCGGAAGAGATCGTCGAGGTCGTGCTGGCCGACAGCGCCCACGTGGCACCGCTGGACAACGATGCCGACGCGATCGTCGCCCACACGCTGGACTTCCTGACCACCCACACCCGCCGATGAACCGCAACGAATCCGACGACGCCCGCTTCCAGGAGCTGATGGCCCGCGAATTCCCGCTCGGCCTGGTGCCCGAGCGGCCGCAGGCCGGCCCGGCGACAGCGGCCACCCCGGACGCGGCAGCCGAGCCAGCGGTCGAGAGCGCCTCCCCCGCGGCGTCCGCGGCCGTGCCGGAGGAGCCTGTCGGCGACTTCCGCAGCTGGACGCCGCCGGAGGAGCCGGAGGACGAGTTCGTGCCGCCCCCGGCGCCACCGGCCGGACGGTGGAGTCCGGCGGGCATCGCTGGCACCGTCCTGGTGGTGCTGCCGCTGCTGCTCGCCCTGGCCGCGGCGTTCGGCGTCCGGTTCCCGATGCTGGTGTCGGTGCTCTCCGGCGCCGGGTTCTTCCTCGGCGTGGTGCTGTTGCTGTACCGGCTGCGGCAACGTCCGCCGATCGACGGCGACGGCGCCGTGGTCTGACCGACCGGGGAGTCCGGCCAGCACCGACGCTGCCCGAACGGGTAGCGGCTGCTACCCGAACGGGCACGACCGGCGTCTGGTCGTTGTCCGGTCGGCTGCTCTGCCCGACCATGCCGGTAGTCGACACGGCAGTCAGCAGGAGCGGCGATGCAGGACCGCAAGCAGAAGCCACCGAGCGAGGCGCGACGCTCGGCCCAGGCACCGCGCCCGGATCGGCCGGCGGTGGCTCGGAGCACCCTTCCCGGTCCGGACCGGCTGGGCGCCGATCAGGTCTCCGGTGATCAAGGACAAGAGCGGCAACCCGATCCCGGCACCGGCCGCGACGGACACGTTCTGGTACACCACCCAGGCGGCCGCCGTGCCGGCCACCCCGTGACGCCGGGGGCCCATCCCTGACGCCGGCGGCCGATCCTCCGCGGAACCTCTAGTCCAGGTCGTCGAGGGCCTCGCGGTACCAGGCCAGCACGGTGGCGTCCGGGGTGGTGCGGCCGCCGGAGGTCCGGGCCTCCGCCTCGTCCAGCACCGCCGCCCAGCCCAGGTGCCGCACCATCGCGTCGACCGCCACCTGGGCCAGCGCGTACGCGCTCTCGCCGCCCTGGTCGACGGCCGGCAGGGTGCTCGGTGTGTGCCGTGCCGCGGTCTTGGCGAGCTCGCGGTTGCGGGCCGCGACCGTGGGATAGGCCGCCGCGGTGAAGGCCTCCGCGATGCCTTCCAGCAGCCAGCCCGGCGTGCCGGTCAGCCACGGTGAGCGCATCCAGGCGTGCACGGTCTCGTGGGCGATCAGCGCCCGGTCGTCGGCGGACTTCTGGGCGTGGGTCGGATTCACCACGATCCGGACGCCGGCGCTGTCCGGGAGCCCCGGCACCACCGTGACCGCGGCGGTCTCGTTGGCGCTGCGCCCGGCGTAGGCGGCGAAGCCGGTCATGCTGTCCGGCACCAGCACCACCACCGGTTCCGCCCACTGCCGGTCGTGCGGCACCACCCGGGCCAGCGCCGCCATGCCGGACTCGGCGGCACTCGACCACCGGCTCAGGTGCCCGGCGGTACCGGCCGCGACCACCAGGGTGCGCGACGAATGCGAGCCGAGCGGCGAGCCCAGCCATTCGGTGCCGGACGTGGTCGGGGTCAGGTTCGCGATCCGTCCGTCGATCAGGTCGACCGCGGCCTCGCTGTTCACCCGGGGCTCACCGGGAATGCTCCAGCCCACCCGCAGCCGGCCTCCGGACGTCGCGGTGATCTCGGTCGGGCTCTGCGACAGGGTGGCGAACATCCGAGCGCCCAACGCCTGGGCACCGGAGCGGGCCGCGAACGCGGCCAGGAAGCCCGGCTCGTCCTCGGCCGCCAGGCGTTCGTTCAGGATGCGGGCCGGGATCTCCGCACTGGGCGTCCCGGACGCGGGGTTACAGCCCCCGAGCAAGAGCGCGGGCGCGGCCAGCAGCAGGCTGCGGCGGAACCTGTCAACCGACGACGCGGCGGGCACCCTGATAGGCGGGGTAGGAGGACAACTTGGTGATCTCCAGGTCGTTGCGCGGGTTGCGGGCGTGCACGAACAGGCCGTTGCCCATGTACATGCCGACGTGGTGGATCGGGTTGTAGAAGAAGAGCAGATCGCCGGGCTTCAGCTCGCTGCGGGAGACCGGGCGGCCGAGCCCGGACTGCGCCCGGGACGAGTGCGGCAGCGAGATGCCGACCGACCGGTAGGCGGCCAGCATCAGGCCGGAGCAGTCGAAGTTGTTCGGCCCCTCCGCGCCCCACACGTACTGCCCGGTGCGCACCTTGGAGACGGCGTATTTGACGGCCCGCAGCGCCCGGGAGTCGGCCGAGCCGCTGTCGTCGCCGACCGGGATGTCGGCCAGCGCGTCCCGCGACGTGTCACGGGAGGCCTCTTCCTCGGCGTTCAGCCGCTGCCGCTCCTGCTCGGTCAACTGATCGACCAGGGCCTGGCCTTCCTGGATCTTCTGCTCGATCTGGTTCTTCAGCGAAGCCAGCCGGCGCTCCTCGGCCGCGACGGTGGTCACCTGATCGCGGGCGGCACGCTGCAGATCGGCCAGATTGGCCTGCTGGGCCTGGTAGTCCTGCAGCAGCGAGTTCAGGTTCTGGTCGACCTTGCCCATGGTGGACATGTCGGAGAGGAACGCGTCGGGATCGGGCGAGGTGATCAACTGCACGGTGATGTCGACGCCGCGGGTCTGGAACCGGCTGATCGCGGCCTGCTGGGCCTGGCCGCGCATGCCGTCCACCTTGCGCTGCTGATTGGCGATGTCGGCGTTCAGCGTGTCGACCTTGGTCTTGCTCTGCGCCAGCTGCAGCTTCACCTCGGCCCACTGCTCGCCGATCTCGCTCTGCTGCTGCTCGATCGCCGCCAGCTTCTTCTTGGCGTCGTCCAGCGTGGGGTCGGCGGACGCCGGAACGGCGGCCGGACCGGAGAGCACCACCGCGGCACCGCACAGTGCCACCAGGCCACCACGGACCAGCGCACGCAGACGCACCATCGCCTCCTGACGATCGGGAGAGGGTCACTGCGGGGAAGCCAGCCGACCAAAGATCTGAAAAAAGGCTAAACGACGCTCTGGCCGGAGGCAAACCAACCTTCGCCGGCTTCCGGCGGCAGCGGCCGCGAAACAGCTCTGACCAGCCGCAATGGCGGCAACAGTCCTTCCGAGGTCATGGCCCGCAGCGCGGTCACCTCGTCGGAACAGAGCTCGACGACACCGTCGTCGGCACCCAACAGCGCCGTCACCATGCAATCGCCACAGGCCGGACCGCGCACCGCGCAGGTTCCGCAATCGATCCTCAGCATCTCCATGCCGACAGTGTGCGAGCCGGCTCCGACAGTTTTTCTCCGCACCCCTGGCCGAGCCTTCTCCGCGCCCCTGGCCGAGTTCTCTCCGCGCCCCTGGCCGAGTTCTCTCCGCACCCCCTGGCCGAGCCCGGCCGACAGGGCCGGCGCCGGAAATCGTCAGTGCCGCCGCCTAGCGTCCCGGCCATGACATCGCTGCCGAGCCAACCGACCATCGACGACCTGGGCACCCCGCTGTCCCAGGTGACGTTCTGCGTGGTCGACCTGGAGACCACCGGCGGCGGCGTGGACGACCGGGTCACCGAGATCGGGGCGGTGAAGGTGCGCGGCGGCGAGGTGCTCGGCGAGTTCCAGACCCTGGTCAACCCGCGCACCCACATCCCGCCGCTGATCGCGGTGCTCACCGGCATCACCGACACCATGGTCGCCGACGCGCCGCGGCTGGCCGCGGTGCTGCCCGGCTTCCTGGAGTTCGCGACCGGCTGCGTCCTGGTGGCCCACAACGCCGGCTTCGACGTCGGATTCCTGAAGCGGGCCTGCGCCGAGCACGGCTATCCCTGGCCCAACCCGGCCGTGGTCGACACCGTGTCCCTGGCCCGGCAGGCGATGCTGCGCGACGAGGTGCGCAATCACAAGCTGGCCACCCTGGCTCAGCACTTCCACACCGAGACCACCCCCAACCACCGGGCGCTCACCGACGCCCGGGCCACGGTGTCGGTGCTGCACGGCCTGCTGGAGCGGGTCGGCAACCTCGGGGTGCACACCGTCGAAGACCTGCTCGAGTTCACCCGCCGGGTGTCTCCGCAGCGCCGGGCCAAACGCACCTGGGCCGCCGACCTGCCGCACGCCCCCGGGGTGTACTGGTTCGTCGCCGACGGACGCGACCCCGCCGGTGCGCCGCGCCGCCAGGTGCTGTACGTGGGCAAGAGCCGCGACCTGCGGGCCCGGGTGCGCAGCTACTTCACCGCCGCCGAGACCCGACCCCGGATGGACGAGATGGTCCGGGTAGCGACCGGGGTGGAGCATCTGGTCTGCAGCACCGAATTGCAGGCTGAGGTGCTGGAGCTGCGGCTGATCGCCGCGCACGCCCCGCGCTACAACCGCCGGTCCAAATTCCCGGAACGCCAGCTCTGGCTGAAGGTGACCCGCGAGCCGTATCCGCGGCTGTCCATCGTCCGGCAGTGCCTGGCCGACGGCGCCGACTACTTCGGCCCGTTCAACCGGCGCAGCACCGTCGAGGCGGTGCAGGCCGCGCTCTACGACGCCTTCCCGATCCGGCAGTGCAGCACCCGGCTGTCGCCGAAGCGGGCCTCCGGCGGTTGCGTGCTCGCCGAACTCGGCCGCTGCTGCGCTCCGTGCCAACTCGCGGTTAGCACCGAGGAATACGGCCGGCTGGTCGACCGGCTGCGGGCAAGCCTGGCCAGCGACATCCGGCCTGTGCTGCGGGCCGCTCGGGGACGCCTGGCGACGCTGGTCGAGCACCAGCGGTTCGAGGAGGCCGGGGTGGTCACCGAGCGGCTGACCAGCTTCGCCCGCAGCGCCGTCCAGCACCATCGGGTGTCCAGCCTGGCCGGCTGCCCACAGATCGTGGCGGCCTTCCGCGACCAGTTCGACTGGGAGATCCACGTGATCCGCTACGGACGGCTGGCCGGTGCCGCACGGGCCCGTCCCGGTGACGTCCCGCAGGCGGTGGCCCGTGCCGCGGTTGCTGCCGCCGAGCAGGTCAGCGCCCCGGTCGGCCCGCAACCGGCGGCGATCGCCGAGGAGACCGAACGGATCGCGAGCTGGCTGGAGCGGCCCGGCGTCCGGCTGATCGAGATCGACGGCGAATGGAGCTGGCCGCTGCACATCGGCCTGGCCGAGGGTGAGTTGGCCCGGCACGCGCTGCCGATCACCGGTGCCACTAGGCTGCCGTCATGATCACCGCGATTGTCTTCGTCGAGGCAGAGGTCGCCCGCATTCCGGAAGTGGCCACCGCGATCGCCGATCTGCAGGGTGTCTCCGAGGTGTACTCGGTGACCGGCGGCATCGATCTGATCGCCATGATCCGGGTGCGGTCGGTCGACCAGGTGGCCGAGGTGGTGACGGAGCGGGTCAACCGGGTTCCCGGCGTGATCGGCACCGAGACCCACATCGCCTTCCGCGCCTACTCCTCGCACGATCTGGAGGCCGCGTTCTCGCTGGGAGCGGAATGAGCGGACCCCGGCTGTCCGATCGAGCACTGAAGGCTCTGCTGATCGTGGCCGCCGCGCTGCTGCTCGCCGCCGCCGGCTTCGCCGTCCTGATCAACGCCGAAGGCCCGCTGGCTCCGGTGCCGGTGGCATCGAGCCCGCGGGCCTGACGGTTGGGACGGTGTCGCCTCAGGCGATGGTGACCGACTCGATCACCACCGGCTCCACCGGACGGTCGCCGTAGCCGGTGCGCACCTGGGCGATCTCGTCGACCACCTTGCGGCTGGCCTCGTCGGTCACCTCACCGAAGATGGTGTGCCGGCGGTTCAGGTGCGGCGTGGGCACCACGGTGATGAAGAACTGCGAGCCGTTGGTGCCGGGTCCGGCATTGGCCATCGCCAGCAGATAGGGACGGTCGAAGCGCAGCTCGGGGTGGAACTCGTCGGCGAAGGTGTAGCCGGGGCCGCCGCGTCCGCTGCCCTGGGGGCAACCGCCCTGGATCATGAACCCGTCGATGATCCGGTGGAAGATCAGCCCGTCGTAGAACTTGCCGGTGGTCTTCTCCCCGGTCTGCGGGTCCAGGAACTCCTGGGTTCCGCTCGCCAGGCCGACGAAATTCGCGACCGTCTTGGGGGCCTGATCGGCGAACAGCTCGATCACGACGTCCCCATGGTTGGTGTGCAGGGTGGCGGTCTGGGCCACGGTGTTTGTCCTTTCCTCGCGCGGCGGCCACGACGCCGCCCACCTAGGTTTTCCGCAGTACGTTCCGCCCATCCTGGCACACCCCCGGAAAGCGGGCTCCAGGACCACCACGGCGGCTCAGTGGGCGAACACCAGCCCACCGGCCAGCACGATCATCAGCACCGCGATGGACGCGTCGAAGATCCGCCAGGCCCGGGCCGTCGCCAGCCACCCGGCGAGCAGCCGCGCCCCCAGCGCCACCCCGAAGAACCAGATCACACTCGCGGTCATCGCCCCGACCGCGAAGACCCAGCGGCCCTCGCCCTGGGCGTTGGCCACCGTGCCGAGCAGGAACACGGTGTCGACGTAGACGGACGGATTCAGCCAGGTCAGCGCCAACGCGGTCATCGCCACCCGGACGGCCCGCGTGCTGGTCGCCACCATCAGCTGACCGCCGCCGGCCGGCGGCGCCGGATCGTCGTCTGCCTCCAACACCGCGTTCTCGCCGCGCCAGGCGCGGCGTCCGGCCAGCACCCCGTAGCCGAGCAGGAAGGCCGCCCCCGCCCAGCGGACGGCATCGAACAGCCACGGCACCGCATGCAGCACCAACCCGATCCCGGACACCCCGGCGACGATCAGCACCGCGTCCGACACCGCACAGATGGTCGCGGTCAGCAGCACGTGGTCGCGCCGGATCCCCTGGCGCAGCACGAACACGTTCTGCGCGCCGATGGCGATGATCAGCGAGAAACCGAGGCCGAGGCCGGCCAGATAGGAGGACACGCCTCGACGCTAGGGGCCGGAAGCAGATCAGTCCAGCTCATGATTCTTCAGCTGCATTAGCCTGGCTAATGTGCGAATACCGCTGGACCTGGCCGAGACCCTGGCCGCCATCGTCGACGAGGGCAGCCTGGACGCCGCCGCCGCGCGGTTGCACCTCACCCCCAGCGCGGTCAGCCAACGCCTGAAGACGCTGGAACACCAGGTGGGCAGGGTGCTGCTGGTGCGCAGCAAGCCGGCTCGTCCGACCCAGGCCGGACAGGCCGTGCTGCGGCTGGCCCGGCAACTGGCCCTGCTCGAGCACGAGACGCTCGCCGAACTCGGCGCCGACGAGCCGTCCGCCGCCCCGATCAGCGTCCCGCTCGCGGTCAACGCCGATTCGCTGGGCACCTGGTTCCTCGCGCCGCTGGCCGAGCTGTCCCGAACCCACAACGTGGTCTTCGACCTGCATCGCGACGACCAGGACTTCACCGCCGGCCTGCTGGAATCCGGCACGGTGATGGGCGCGGTCACCTCGCGGGCCCGCCCGGTCCCCGGCTGCCGGGTCGTCCCGCTGGGCGTGATGCGCTACGAGGCGGTGGCCACGGCCGGCTTCGTCCGCCGCTGGCTGCCGGACGGCCCGACGAAGGCGGCGCTGGCCGCCGCACCGGTGGTGTATTTCGACCGGCGCGACGAACTGCAGAGCCAGTGGCTGGCCGAGCGGGGGGTTGACCCGGCCCTGCCGCCGCGGCATTTCGTGCCGGCCTCGGCGGACTACGCCCAGGCCGTGCTGATCGGCCTGGGCTGGGGACTGCTGCAGCCCACCCAGTCCGCGGACGCCCTGGCCGCCGGCCACCTGGTCCGGCTGGGCGGCGCCACGGTCGAGGTGGAGCTGTACTGGCAGCAGTGGAACCTGCACTCCCCCTTGCTGGACGCCATCGCCGCGGAGATCGTCGAACAGGCCGCATCGGCCCAGCTGCCGGTAGCGTCGCGCTAAGCGTCGCTGGCCCGGCCGGCGAGACTCCACCCGCAATGGTGGAAAGCCCGGCAACCCTGTTCGGCGCAGGTCACGTCCGGGTAGTTTGGGGAACGCGGTACAGCCGTGATCCATCCCAACCACTGGAGGAACAGTGAAGCGTAAGAAGCTGCTGAAGGCCGTCGAATCGACCGCCGACTCAGCCGCGGACTCCGGCCGGGCGGCCATCGACGAGGCGGTGCACAATCTCACCCCCTTGGTCGACCAGGCCGGCGAGTACGTGGAGGGTGCGCGCAAGCGTGGCGTCGAGTTCGCAAGCGACGCCTATGACCGGGTACAGCCCCATCTGGAGACCGTCCGCAAGCGCGGCCTGGAGTTCGCCTCCGACGCCTACGAGCGGATCGAGCCCAGCCTGAAGGACGCCTACGAGCACATCGAGCCGTCGTTCAAGGAGGCCAGCCGGGTTGCCGCGGAGACCATCGACAAGGTCCAGCCGACCCTGACCGAGGCCAGGAAGCGGGGCGCCAAGCTCGCCGCCGAGACCCTCGACCGGGTTCAGCCCGCGCTCGAGGACGCCCTCGACAAGGTCACCCCGGCGGTCGACGAGGCGGTGAAGAAGGTCCGCCCGGTGGTCGACGACACCCTCGAAAAGGTCGCCCCGACCGTCGACCTGGCCCGCGACAAGGTGCAGAACGACCTTCTGCCGTGGTTGGCGGCGGCGCTCTACAAGGCCGCCGATCTGGTCAAGGACGAGGTCGCCGAGGTGGCCGACCAGGTGGCCGAGATCGCCCCGGCGCCGAAGAAGCGCCGCAGCGTGGGCAAGACGCTGGGCCTGATCGCCCTGGCCGGCGCGGTGCTGGCCGGCGTGGTCTACGCGGTCCGCAAGCTGCTCGCCGGCCCGGGTGACAGCTGGGAGACCCACGAGCCGTCCCGGCCCTACGTGGCGGATCCGGTGGCCGACGTCGTCGACAAGGTGAAGGACGGCGCCGAGGCTGCGGCCGAGGCCGTCTCCGACGCCAAGGACGCCGCGGCCGAGAAGGCCTCGGAGGTGGCCGACGCGGTCGCCGACAAGGTCTCCGACGCCAAGGATGCGGCGGCCGAGAAGCTCGGCGACGCCAAGGACGCGGCGGCGGACGTCGCCGCCGATCTGGCCGACGCCGGCGAGGAGGCCCTGGACAAGGCCGAGGAAGCGATCGAGGAGGCCAAGGAAGCGGCGTCCAAGGTCGCCGACGAGGTGGCCGACGACGCGAAGGAGGCGGCCGAGAAGGTCTCCGACGCCGTCGACGAGGGAAAGAAGAAGGTCTCCGACGCAAAGGGTGATGCCGCCCCTTTAGCTGACAGCCCCTACGGCGAAGGTTCGTATGTGGGGGCGGAGCCGCCCGAGGGTTACGACATCAAGGGCAATGAGCGCTCCATGAAGTACCACCTGCAGGGTTCCGGAGGTTACGAGCGCACGATCACCGACGTGTGGTTCAACTCCACCGAGGCCGCGGAGCGGGCCGGATTCGTCCGGGCGCAACGCTGACCGACTGCAGCCCGATCGGGGGCGGCCGCGACACCGCGGTCGCCCCCGGTCGGCGTCCCGGGACCCGATGAATCGTCAATTTCGATTGACTGCTCACAAAGCACCCCTCGAAAACTGCTTTCTAGGGTGTGAGAGCAGTTGTCCCCGCCGCACCGCCGGCACCGCGTCCGCTCTGGGTGGACGCCGCCCCTTTCCGTGCCCATGTCCGGCACACCATCGACGACGCCGACGTGCCCTGGCCCGCCATCGCGGTGGCCGGCGGCGTCTCGGTGAACGCGGTCCGCGGCCTGCTGTTCGGCCGCGCCGGACGGCAACAGGTCCGAATCGAGCCCCGGCTGGCCGCCCGGCTGCTGCAGGTCGACGCCCGGCAGTTGATCACGCTGCGGACGGCCCGGGTACCCGCCGGCGACACCACCGAGCGGCTGCGCGAACTGCTCACCGCGGGCTTCGACCCGCTGCGGCTGGCCCGCTGGTGTCACCTCTCTCCGACCGAACTGGCGCTGCTGGTCGACGGCGACGCGACCAGCTGCACACGACTCACCGAGGCCCTGGCAGACGCCGCCCGGCGGCTGCACAGCACGTCGGGCTCGTCGTGTTCCGCGGCCTAGGCTGCGGCCATGGGGATGAGCTGGGTGCTGCTGTTGCCGGCGCTGTTCGCCGGCTGCCTCGCGGTGGCGTCCCCGGCCATCCTGCGCGCACTGCCGCCGCCGGTCGACGAGCCGGAGTCCGACCCGTACCGCCGACTGGCCACCCGCGCCATCGCCGGCACGGTCTTCCTGCTGGTCACTGCGGCCGGCACCGTGGTGGTGACGATGGCGCCCACCGAGGCGCCGGCCTGGTTCGGGCTGGCCGGCCCGGCGGTGCTGGCGGCGGTGGTGGACGCCCGCACCGGCTATCTGCCGAAGCGGCTGGTGCAGGCATCCTGGGCGCTGACCGCCGCCGGGCTGCTGGTCACCGTGGCACCGCTCGGCCCGGGGGTGCTGCTCAGGGCCGGGCTGGGTGCGGCCGCGGCGTCCGCGTTGTTCTGGGTCTTCTGGCGCTTCGGTGGCGGGTTCGGGTACGGCGACGTTCGGCTGGCACCGGTGATCGGGGCCGCCGCGGCCGCGGTGAGCTGGCCGCTGCTGGCGGCCTCGCTGCTGTTCGGCGGTCTGCTCGGCGTCGCCTGGGGGCTGCTCTGGCAGGCCTCCGGACGGGGCCGCGCGTTCCCCTACGGCCCGGCGCTGGTGGCCGGCCCGTTCCTGGCCCTCGCGGCGTCCCCGCTGCTGCCGGGGCTGGTCGCCGGCTGAACCCGCCGGCTCAGGCGGAGGCGACGGCGCGCCGGGTGGCCTCGACCCAGCTGTCGAGCACCGCGGACGCCGCGCCGGAGTCGATCGCCGCCGCGGCGGCGGTGACGTGCTCGGCCAGCTGTTCGGCCACGTCGCGGTCCAGGCTGGGCTGGTGGTAGGCCAGCAGCGCGGCGGCCGCGTTCAGCACCACGATGTCGCGCACCGGCCCGGTCTCACCGGCGAACACCCGGCGGACCACCGCGGCGTTGTGCGCCACATCGCCACCGACCAGGTCGGCATGGCTGGCCGGGGCGAGACCCAGTTCGGCCGGGTCCAGGCTGGTGGTCCGGACCAGTCCGTCCCTGATCAGCCAGATGTCGGACGTGGTGGTGGTGGTCAGCTCGTCCAGCCCGTCGTCGCCGTGGAAGACCAGGCCGCGGGTGCCGCGGCGGGCCAGCACCCCGGCGACCAGTGCGGCCATCCGCTGGTTGGCGATGCCGACGGCCTGGGCGACCGGGCGGGCCGGGTTGGTCAGCGGGCCGAGGAAGTTGAACGGGGTCTGGATGCCCAGTTCGCGCCGGGCCGTGCCGGCGTGCCGCAACGACGGGTGATAGAGCGGGGCGAACAGGAACACGATGCCGGCCTGCGCCAGCACCGCCGGCTGATCCTCAGGCTTCACGTTCAGCGCCACCCCGAGCGCCTCCAGCACATCCGCGGCGCCGCACGCCGAGGACGCCGCCCGGTTGCCGTGCTTGACCACCTTGGCGCCGGCGCCGGCGGCCACCACCGCGGCCATGGTGGAGACGTTCACGGTGTTGGCCCGGTCGCCGCCGGAGCCGACCACGTCCACCGCCTCGGTGGACAGGGTGATCGGCGTGGCCCGGTCGCGCATCGACTCGGCCAGGCCGGCGATCTCCTCCACCGTCTCGCCCTTGGCCCGCAGGGCGACCAGGAATCCGGCCAGCTGCACGTCGGTGGCGTTGCCGGCCAGGATCTCGTCCATCGCCCAGGACGCGGCGTCCGAGCTCAGATCCTCACCGGCGATCAGCCCGGTGAGCACATCGGGCCAGGTGTACCCCACGCTCAGACCGCCTGGCTCAGCCGGGCGCGCAGCAGGTCGGCGACCGCGCCGGGCAGCCGGACCGGGTCGACCGGGTACATCGACACGGCGTCGGCACGCGACCAGGTGGCCAGCCAGGAGTCCGCGACCCGAATGATCAGCACCAGGATCGGCGGGCAGTCGGGAACCTCGTCCTTGAGCTGCTTGCACAGCCCCAGGCCACCGGCCGGGTTCGCCTCCGCGTCCAGGATCAGCAGGTCGAGCCCGCCCGCGTCCACCGCGGCCAGCACGGCGGGTTGGGTCGCCACGTCGTAGATCTCCAACTCGGGCAGGTCGGCGGCGACCCGGCGTCCGAGCGCCAACCGGACCTGCTCACGCGTCGTCCGATCGTCGGAGTAGAGCAGGATCTTGGCGGTGTCGTGACTCATGCGCGTTCCTCGTCTGCGGGGAGCTGACCGGCGTCTCGGCAGCATCGTACCCCGTTGTCATCGCCCGGGAGGCCAGCCGTCACCGGCGTCCGGAGGCCGGTCCGCCCGGGCTGCCGGGCCCCGCGTCGTGACATCTGGATGACGGCGCGAGAATCTCCCGGGGTCAGAGGGTGACCAATCCGCCCTGAGCAGCCATAATGACCGGGTGACTCACTCTCACTCGAGCGCAGCGGCGGCCATGCCGCACGGGGCGGTGCACCCGATCGCGCAGTCTCGCCTGCATCCCGCCAAGGGTCGGCCCGACATGGTCGCCGTCGGCACCTGGATCTGGTTGGCCTCCGACCTGATGTTCTTCGCCGCACTCTTTGCCGCCTACTTCAACCTGCGATCGCTGACCAACGCGGCCGCGGCACAGGCCGGCACCGAGTCGCTGTGGGACTGGGGTCCCGGGCATTTCAACATGCCCTTCGCAGTGACCAACACGCTGATCCTGATCCTGTCGTCGGTGACCTGCCAGATGGGCGTCTGGAAGGCCGAGCGCGGCCAGGTCGGCCGGACCGGCTCGCTGCTCCAGGTCGGCCAGTGGGGACTGCGCGAGTGGTACCTGCTGACCTTCGTGATGGGCGCCATCTTCATCGGCGGCCAGGCGGCGGAGTACGCCACGCTGTTCTCCGAGGGCTTCACCATCTCGACCAACGCCTACACGTCGGCCTTCTTCCTGGCCACCGGCTTCCACGGCCTGCACGTGACCGGCGGTCTGATCGCCTTCCTGTTCATGCTGGGCCGCACCTACATGACCCGCACCTTCACCCACGAGCAGGCCGTGCACGCCGTCGTGACGTCTTACTACTGGCACTTCGTCGACGCGATCTGGATCATCCTGTTCGGCGTCATCTACATCCTGCGCTGAGCAGCCCGACCTAGGAGGAATCCCCGTGCGTTTCCTGACTGCCAAGCGGCGAGGACGGGCTGCCAGGCCCGCGCTGCTGGTGATGGCCCTGCTGCTGATGGGCGCGTTGTACGCGGCCGTGGCACCGGCCGCCCGCGTGTCGGCCGATACCGGCGACAGCCAGCAAGTGGCCGAGGGCAGGGCACTGTTCCGGGTCACCTGCTCGTCCTGCCACGGCATGAACGGCGAAGGCACCGGGCAGGGTCCGTCCCTGGTCGGCGTCGGCGCCGCCGCCGTTGACTTCCAGGTGAGCACGGGCCGGATGCCGATGGCCAACCCCGGCGCCCAGGCGCCGCGCAAGCAGAACACCTACACCCCTGCCGAGATCCAGTCCCTGGCCGCCTACGTGGCCAGCCTGGGCCCCGGCCCGGCGATCCCCACCGAAGATCAGTACAGCGGTGAGGGGCTGAGTGCCGATCAACTCGCCAAGGGTGGCGAGATCTTCCGCACCAACTGCTCGGCCTGCCACAACTTCGAGGGTGCCGGCGGCGCGCTGCCGAACGGCAAATACGCCCCCAGCCTGGTCGGTGTCGACGGCAAGCACATCTGGGAGGCGCTGCGCACCGGACCGCAGCAGATGCCCGTCTTCAGCAGCGGAGCCATCACCGACGACGACGTCCGTTCGATCGTCGGCTACCTGGACACGCTGCATGCCCAGCCGAGCAGCGGCCTGACGTTCGGCGCCCTGGGCCCGGTCGCCGAAGGCCTGTTCGCCTGGATCATCGGTATCGGCGGGCTGTGCCTGCTCGCCGTCTGGATCGCCGCGAAGGGAGCCCGGGCGCGATGAGCATCGAGACCAAGAAAGAGGGCGCCGACCTCGAGCGCTTCCCGGTCCCCGACCCGGGGATCGAAGAGCACATCGAACGCTGGACGGACGCCGACCAGGCGGCCGGCAACCGGGTGTACCGGCAGGTGCTGCTGATGCTGGGCGCCGTCCCGGTGCTGGCCATCGTGTTCGTGGTGCTCTACTTCGCACTGCCGCGCAATTCGTCCATCGACCTGCTCGGCATGCACTGGGACGCCACCACGTTCCTGCTCGGCCTCACCGGAGGTCTGGCCACGCTGCTGATCGGCCTGGCCTGCATCCACTGGGCGAAGACGATCATGGGCGACGAGGAGGTCGCCGAGGATCGGCACGCCGCCGCCTCCTCGGAGGCCGACCGCGAGGTGTTCGCGGCCGAGTTCGCCAAGGGTGCCGAGCAGTCCGGGCTGGGCCGCCGCAAGCTGATCGGGGGCGCCCTGGGCGGCGCGCTCGGCCTGATCGCGGTGCCGGCCGTGGTGCTGTTCGCCGACATGGGCCCCTGGCCCACCGGCGACGTCCGCAAGCGCACCATCGAGAAGACCATCTGGGCCGAGGGCGTCAAGCTGGTCAACGACGTCACCCGCAAGCCGCTCAAGGCCTCCGACCTGGAGCTCGGGCAGCTGGTCAACGCCCAGCCGGAGAACCTGTGGGACCACCACGGCGCCGATTTCCAGATCGAGAAGGCCAAGGCGGCGATCATCATCGTCCGGATGGATCCGTCCCGGATCAAGATCCCCGAGTCCCGCAAGGACTGGCAGGTCGGCGGCATCCTCTGCTACTCGAAGATCTGCACCCATGTGGGCTGCCCGATCAGCCTGTGGGAGCAGCAGACCCACCATCTGCTGTGCCCCTGCCATCAGTCCACCTTCGATCTCGGCAACTCCGGCGTCGTCGTGTTCGGGCCGGCGGCCCGGGCCCTGCCGCAGCTGCCGATCACGGTGGACGCCGACGGCTACCTGGTGGCTCGCAGCGACTTCACCGTCCCGGTCGGCCCCAGCTACTTCGAACGCAACTCCAGCGGCGACTTCAAGGAAGGTGATCGGTGATGGCAAAGCCCGCTGACGTGTCCACCGTTTCACCCGCCCTGGACACCGAACGCCCGCCGAAGGCGAACGTGCCGCCGGGCGTGGCCGGCGTCGCCACCTGGGCCGACGAGCGGCTCGGCCTGGCCTCGCTGCTGAAGAAGAACCTGCGCAAGATCTTCCCCGACCACTGGTCGTTCCTGCTCGGCGAGATCGCGCTGTACTCGTTCATCATCCTGCTGCTCACCGGCGTCTTCCTGACCATCTGGTTCAAGCCGTCGATGGCCGAGATCGAGTACCAGGGCACCTACCAGTTGATGCGCGGCCTGCCCATGTCGGAGGCCTTCGCCTCGACGCTGGCGCTGTCCTTCGACGTCCGAGGCGGCCTGCTGGTCCGGCAGATCCACCACTGGGCGGCGATGCTGTTCGTGGCGTCGATGACGGTGCACATGCTGCGGATCTTCTTCACCGGGGCGTTCCGGAAGCCGCGTGAGCTGAACTGGCTGATCGGCGTCGGACTGTTCTCGATGTCGCTGATCGAGGGCTTTGCCGGCTACTCGCTGCCCGACGACCTGCTCTCCGGCACCGGCCTGCGGTTCGTGGACGGCCTGATCCGCTCCATCCCGCTGATCGGCACCTGGGCCGAGTTCTTCATCTTCGGCGGGGAGTTCCCCGGCGAGTTGGTGATCCCGCGGCTCTACATGGTGCACATCCTGCTGGTGCCCGGCCTGCTGCTCGGCCTGATCGCGGCCCACTTGGCGCTGGTCGTCTACCACAAGCACAGCCAGTACCCCGGCCCCGGCCGCAAGGACGGCAATGTGGTCGGCTACCCGCTGTTCCCGGTCTACATGGCCAAGGCCGGCGGCTTCTTCTTCGTGGTGTTCGGCGTGGCGATCCTGATGGGCGCGACCATGTCGATCAACCCGGTGTGGAACTTCGGCCCGTACAACCCGGCTCAGGTCACCGCCGGCTCGCAGCCCGACTGGTACATGGGCTGGGTCGAGGGCGCCATCCGGATCATGCCGAACGTGGAGTGGCATCTGGGCAGCACCACCTGGTCGTGGAACATCTTCCTGCCCGGTGTCGGCCTGATGACCGCCCTGTTCGTGCTGCTGGGTCTCTACCCGTTCGTCGAGGCCTGGATCACCGGCGACAAGGCCGAGCATCATGTGCTGGACCGTCCCCGCAACAACGCCACCCGCACCGCACTGGGCGTCGCCGGGATGACCTGCTACGCGATGTTCTGGCTGGCCGGCGGCAACGACATCCTGGCCACCCAGTTCAAGGTGTCGCTGAACGCGGTGACCGAGTTCATGCGGTTCGCGGTGTTCCTGGCTCCGATCGCGGCCTTCATCGTCACCAAGCGGATCTGCATCTCCCTGCAGCGCGCGGACGCTGAGCGGGTCCTGCACGGCAGCGAGACCGGCATCATCGAGCGGGCTCCGGACGGCGGCTACTCCGAGCCGCACCGTCCGATCCACGTCGACGAGAAGTTCACCCTCACCCAGCACCAGCAGGGCAAGGCGCTGCAGGCCGGGCCGTCCACCGACGCGCGCGGGGTGGTCGAGAAGGGCGCCGGGGTCAGCAAGCTCCGGGCACTGCTGTCGCGCTGGTACTTCGCCGGCCTGGTCAGCAAGCCGACGGCGTCCGAGATCGCCGAGGCCGATCACCACGCTGAGGGCCACGGCGACCACGAGGTGGGCGACGGCGACAAGCCGGGCGAGATCGGTCACTGACGCACGAAACCGTTGATGGTGCCGCCGGGGTCTTCCCGGCGGCACCATTGCGTTTGCCTCGATCTGCCGATGGGCGTCGTAGCGAGCGGCCCCCGGGTCGTACGTCGAGCGAGTTCGGCGCAGCCAGCTGCGTCCAGCTGGGCCGCGCAGTAGGTGCCGATCGGTAGATCGGCCTGGGGACCGCTGATCGATCATGTCCCGGCTGCGGCGCACCCGGCGGGCCACCTGCGGGGCACCTCCTCGCTCGGAACAGCATCGATCAGCGCTTCCCTGGAGAGCGATACGATTTGCCGGTGCGTTTCCTGAATCCCATGCCGTCCTACGACCTCACCTATGACGACGTGTTCATGGCGCCGCGGCGGTCCTCGGTGACCTCGCGGCTCGACGTCGACCTGACCAGCACCGACGCGTTGAAGCTGCCGCTGCCGCTGGTGGTGGCCAATATGACCGCGATCTCCGGACGCCGGATGGCCGAGACGGTGGCGCGGCGCGGCGGGGTGGCGATCATTCCGCAGGACCTGCCCACCGCGATCGTGGCCGAGACCATCGGCCGGGTGAAGGCGGCCCACACCGTCTTCGACACCCCGGTGTACGTCGATCCGACCATGACCATCGGTGAGGCGCTCAACCTGCTGCCCAAGCGGGCCCACGGCCTGGTCGTGGTCGTCGAGGACGGAGCGCCGGTCGGGCTGCTGGGGCCGTCGGAGGCCGCCGGGCTGGACCGCTTCGTCCAGGTCCACGAGGCGATGTCCACCGACCTGACCGTGGTCGACCCGGACACCGCTCCCGCCGAGGTGTTCGAACTGCTCAGCGCCCGCCGGCACCGGGTGGCGCTGGCGGTGCGGGACGGCCGGCTGGTCGGCCTGATGACCGCGAAGGGAGCGCTGCGCGCCACCCTCTATCCCCCGGCGCTGGACGGTTCCGGCCGGCTGAAGGTGGGGGCCGCGGTCGGCATCTCCAAGGATGTCGAGCGTCGGGCGTCCGACCTGCTGGACGCCGGCGCCGACGTCCTGGTGATGGACACCGCGCACGGCCACCAGGAGCGGATGATCGAAGGACTGCGGCTGGTCCGCGCGATGCTGGACAGCCGTGGCAGCACCGTACCGGTGGTGGCCGGCAACGTGGTGACCGCCGAGGGCACCGCCGACCTGATCGAGGCCGGTGCCGACGTGGTCAAGGTCGGGGTCGGCCCGGGTGCGATGTGCACCACCCGGATGCAGACCGGTGTGGGGCGTCCGCAATTCTCGTCGGTGTTGGAGTGCGCTGCCGAGGCGAACGCCGCCGGCAAGGCGATCTGGGCCGACGGCGGCGTCCGGCACCCCCGGGACGTGGCGCTGGCGCTGGCGGCCGGCTCGGGCGCGGTGATGATCGGTTCCTGGTTCGCCGGCACCCACGAGTCGGCCGGCGACCTGGTCACCGACAACGACGGACGCCCCTACAAGGAGTCGTTCGGGATGGCCTCGGCCCGCGCCGTGCGGATGCGGACCCGGGAGCAGTCCCGGTTCGAACGGGCCCGGGCCGCGCTGTTCGAGGAGGGCATCTCGCACTCCCGGATGTACCTGGACACCGAGCGTCCCGGCGTCGAGGACCTGATCGACTTCATCGTCGCCGGTGTCCGCTCCAGC
The DNA here is from genome assembly GCF_047607385.1 of Micropruina sp. Taxonomy (GTDB): domain Bacteria; phylum Actinomycetota; class Actinomycetes; order Propionibacteriales; family Propionibacteriaceae; genus Micropruina. Next base: position 1,294 of record NZ_JASGDE010000051.1, on the reverse strand, counting down.
TGCACCTACGCCGGCGCCCGCACCCTGCCCGAGTTCGCCGAGAACGCCGTGGTCGGCGTCCAGTCCGCCTCCGGCTACAACGAGGGACGCCCGCTGCACGTCAGCTGGTGACCCTGCTCCACTAGGCCCTCCCTAATCAGTTCTGCCCTCCCGTCGACGGCAGGCTAGAACTGATTAGGCAGGGCCTACCCGAGCGGGAGCCGCCTACGGGACGAACTCGGCTACCGATCGTCGACGACGGGCCGTACCAGGACTCGTGACGTAAGCGCCCTCCGGATTCGATCAGGCACCAGACCAGGTACCTGCAGTTCCTTCCATTGCCACCTGACCAGCGTGTAGCCCTCGTCTATGAATGCTTGGGCACGCAGCTTCTCAGCCTCGATCACCTCGCGCGGAGCGATGCCGTAGCTCCCGTCGTACTTGCTACCGCCGTCGTACTCGCCAACGACCTTGCCACCCCAGTCGAAGTCCGGCCTACCGAGAAACCTGCCGTCCTGCGTGAAGTGGTCGACCTGGAGGCGCGGGATCGGCACGTTGGCCAGCTGCATCACCGCACGGCTGTAGGACTCACCGAAGCTCTCACTCGCTTCGTTGCCGAAGGCCACTGCCTGGACCGCCCGGGCGTGACCGTAGCCCGTCCTGGTGGCAAGGTCGGCGCGGTCCAGGCCACGGCGGAGCGCGGCGTCGACAGCCGCGACGGCTTCCGGAAACGCCAGCCGACGGATCAGGTCAACGACCGTGCGGCGCAAGCTGGTCACAGGGAAGCCGTCGACGACAGTCACGTCGTGCTCATCGACGAAGGCGGGCGATGCCTCCAGCAGGTGATTGCGCGTGTGCCGGCCGCCCATGGTTCGGATCACCTGCACCGGCAGGCTTCCTGTCACCCGCACAGGCAACCCGTGCAACAGGCCTGCCGACTGACGAGCGAAGTAGGTGCCGTGGTTGATCTTGAGCGCTGCGGCCTCAATCTTGCGGCGATGCAGGTCCCAGACAGCAAGTTCAGCCGGCGGCATCACCACCCCGCGGCGCAAGCGAACCAGCGAACCGTTGCGCAGGGCCCGTTCCAGCGCCTTGCGATCACAGTTCTGATCGAACATCCAGGACTTGGTGGTAAAGACGGTCATGCCCTCACCCTGACCACGCGGGTAACCAACTCGTCCAAATTCGTCCGGACCTGTGGATAACCAACCATGTCGATGATCCGGCCCTACCCCCGTGGAACAACTAGGCCCTCCCTAATCAGTTCTGCCCTCCCGTCGACGGGAGGGCAGAACTGATTAGGGAGGGCCTAGTG
>NZ_JASGDE010000050.1:0-2649 GCF_047607385.1 Micropruina sp. | reverse complement strand
GTCTCCTTGCTGGATCCAATAGGCAGCGAGAAAGCTTGCTGTGGCCTCGTCGACTCCGTGTTCGAGGAGGATAGACTCAACAAGCTTGCGGGTTGCATCGACAGCGTCGTTGTCGATGTCGAACGCCTTTACTGCATGCTTGAGGGAATCCCCTGTGATTGGGAAGCTCGCCGACCGGGCTGACGCAAGCAATCTATGGACTGCCTCGCCAATGAAGGCTCCGCCCCCTACAGCTGGGTCGAGGATTGTTCCGGACGTGAGGTGCTTGTCAGGCCTGTAGCCAGCAAGGTCGAGGATGAGCGACACGACCCAAGGCCGCGTATATACGGCGCCGACACCCGGTCGCTTGCCGCTTCGGGAAGTCACGATGCCTGCCGCGATCGTTGCGCTACGACGGCGGCGATCGAGGTGGCCAGATCCGCAGGGTCGTCGTGCTCCCACAGAACAAACACGAGCCAGCCGGCATCCTCAAGGCGTCGAACCGACTCGGCATCGCGCGCGACGTTCTTGGCGATCTTCGCCTCCCATCGCGCCGCTGCATCCGATGGCTGTCCACCATGGGTCGGGCATGCATACCAGAAGCACTTGCGAATGTTGATCGCTACTCGCGCACCGACGAACGCGACGTCAACGCGAGACTTGCGGTCGGGGAGGACTCGATACTGGAGGCGGTAGCGAAGCCCGTGCTGTGTGAGCGCGTTCCTGAGGGCCAACTCAGGATTGCCAGCGCGTTTGGATCGAGCTTTGCTGTTTACCGGGTCCCAACCTGTAGCGATCGTTAGCTTCGGCCGGGTAGCTACCTGGTGACGCTCCAGATCTGCGTAGAAGTCATCGGGCACCGGGAGGCCAGATTGGTCTAGCCGGCTGAGGAACCCAGTCACAGCACGGTGTGACAATGGCTCCGATGAATCTGGGTCGACTATCTCTCGAAGCGGACGTAGGGGGGTCGATCGTGGCCATGTCGTGGCTGGAACCGCCCATGCGCCGGAACGCCCGCCGTATCCCGCTCGTGGCCATCTCTTATTCCGATCGAGAGGCTCCCTAGCCAAGCTGTCAACGTTGGCCGGTGTTGCCTGCAGCCGAGAACCGATCCATTCGCCAATGGGAACCGGCACAGCGTTGCCCAGCAGCTTCCACCGTTGATCTCGGTTGCCAGTGTGCAGTGCTGGATCAGTCCACCCGACGGGTAGGCCTTGAAGCTGTTCGCCGGCGGCAATGCTTGGCAGTACGAATCGGCGACCGACGGGATTGCTGGGGTACCAAACTGCTGGTGCCGACGGTAAACCAATCGTCGAACCACCTTTCATCGTTGGTACGGCCGACTGCACCAGACCGACGCCGCTTCGTCCCTCGGTCCAGTAGAACCCGGCAGCAGCGCTGTGGCCGTCGAGCTGGCTAGTGGGTGGCTCCGACGCGTTCTCCGTGAGGAGGGTGGTGGCGTCGCCGTCAATCTTGCTGGCAAGGATGATCACACGCAGGCGCTTCTGGGGGAGTCCGGTAAATCGTGCGTCGACTGTGCGGTAGGCCCAGTCGTAGCCCAATGCCTCCAACTGCATTGTGATGTAGTCCATACCGGCGCCCTGGTGAAGGGTGAGGAGGTTGGTCACGTTCTCCAGAACGATCCAACGCGGGTTTGCCTCTTGGGCAATGCGGAAGACCTCACTGACCAGTCCAGATTGAGGACCGCCGATTCCAGCGCGTCGACCGACGTGCGAGATATCGGTGCAGGGGAAGCCCGCGGCGAGGACGTCGCATGCTGGTGCTTCGAAATCCGTAACATCGTGCCCAAGGGGCACGGCGGTCCAATGGTCGCTGAGCACGGACCTCGCCGAATCCCAGATCTCACACTGCGCGATGACTTCGAGTCCCGCCCGCTCTAGACCCAGATCAAGGCCTCCTATGCCGGAGAACAGCGACACGGTCGGAAGCGAGGAGTGTGACACACTGCGCACGTTACTCGAGTTCGGCGTAGAACTCGAGGCCAGGGTCAGGGCAGGCCTTGCGACCAGGCGTAGTGACCTTACTCGGCGGCATCGCTGGCCAGGCGGTTCTCGATGCGCTCAACAACCGCCCGAAGACTGGCTATGGACTGGCTCGCGGCCAGATAGTCGGAATAGGACTGCTTCGCGTTTCTAATCAGGTGGCTGTACGTCACGACTTTAGTCGAACCGGCGCGAAGTAACTCCGCTGATTCCCTACGACCGTTGTCGCTGCCTTTCCAGTCAGATAAGTCCCTTCCCACCACACACACAACTTGAAGGTCAACATCCCGCCCCTCTTGTCCGCGTAGATGTTCCAGTATCGGTACGCGATACTTTCTAACCTGTTTCGCTAATTCGTAGGAGTCAGTGACTACGTCAGCTCGCTTTAGTTCGACTAGGACGTGATCTGTGCCTGTGACACGGTATTTGATGTCGACGCGATCCTTTGGCTTAGACTTGTCGTTAAGTATCTTAGCTATACTTTTTTCCATAAGAGGGGGATCGACCCGATCCCACGCCGGATCGAGTAGCCATAGATGCTCGAATAGATACTTCTGAAGTGTCTTTTCCAGAGCATTCTCATCGGTGAGCCGCTCGAACTTCTCGACAATCTCAAGCCTCTGTTTGACGATGTCGTAGTACATCGCCTCCTCGACTTCATCGAGGC
>NZ_JASGDE010000049.1:0-3149 GCF_047607385.1 Micropruina sp. | reverse complement strand
GCCGGCCCGGCGAACCGGACGCCGGCCCGGGGACGCCTGGCGGGCGTCCGCCGGGGCGCCCGGGCGGGCCGCGTCCGGAGCGGCCCGCCGGGTGTGCGTGACGGTCATGAGGTGGCCTTGTCGTAGATCACCGCGATCTTCCCGGTGTCCTTGGCGAACAGATCGGAGTCGACCGCGGGCCAGCCGCCCAGGTCGTCGATCGTCCACAGCCGCTTCGGGTCGGGGAACTTCGCGGCGAACTCCTTGGCCACACCGGCGTCCACCGGACGGAAGCCGGCCTCGGCCCAGAGCCGCTGCGCGGCCGGCGTGTAGAGATAGTCGCGGAACGCCTCGGCGGACTGCAGGTTCTTGCTGCCCTTCAGCACCGCGACCGGGTTCTCGATCTTGAAGGTGCTCGGCGGGGTGACGTGCTCCACCGGATCGCCCTCGCCCTCGATGAACAGCGCCTCGTTCTCGTAGCTGAGCAGCACGTCGCCGGTGCCCTGCAAGAAGGTCTCGGTGGCTTCGCGTCCGGACTTCGGCTGCACCTTGATGTGGTCGCTGACCAGCTTGGAGATGTAGGCCAGCCCGGCGTCGGCATTCTTGCCGCCCTCGCTCTTGGTGGCATACGGGGCGAGCAGGTTCCACTTCGCCGAACCCGACGAGAACGGGTTGGGGGTGACCACCTCGATGCCCGGCTTGAGCAGGTCGTCCCAGTCCTTGATGCCCTTCGGGTTGCCCTTGCGGACGACGATGGTGACCACCGAGCCGAACGGAATTCCCTTGTGCTCGCCGGCCGCCCAGTTCGCGTCGACCAGGCCGGCGTCCACCAGCCGGGTGATGTCGGGCGTGACCGAGAAGTTCACGATGTCGGCCTCGGCTCCGGAGGCCACCTTGCGGGACTGATCGCCGGAGGCGCCGTAGGACTGCTGGAAGTCGATGCCGGCGCCCTGCTCGGTCTTGACGAAGGCGGGAATCACCTTGTCGAAACCGACCTTCGGAACGGCGTAGGCATAGAGGTTGAGCACCTTCGACTGCCCGGCCGGGGCAGAACCGGTGGCGCCCGCGACATCGCTGGCCCCACCCCCGGCGCAGCCGGTCATCGCCAGGGCGACGGTTGCCGCGAGGGCGGTGAGGACGGCTCTGCGTGAGTGGGTCATCAGACAACTCCTTCTCGTTCGCCCGGACGCGCGGTGCTCGCGGGCCTTATCCCTTCATCTCCTCTGGGATTAATAGGAATTCTGATCCTGACGCGATCCCCCGTCAAGTCGTCTCAAGAATCGGACGGACGCCGGGCATCGGCCGTTGTGGCGACCGGATCGCCCGGTCACAGAACAGCAACGAGCGGGCGGAGTCTTCGCTCCACCCGCTCGCCCACTCGGCCTTGATGTCGCCAGACACCCGAGAGGAACCGTCGATCATCGCCGGTCGCCGGTCGCCGGTCGAACCCCGCCGCCAGGGAGGCCTCGACCGGCTCGACCGACGACGATCAGCGCCTCTTCGAAGCTCCCCGGGTCAGACCCGGACCGGCTCGGCAGCACGGTCGACGGCACCCAGCGGCACTTCGGCGTCCGGCTCGTGGGTGAACCGGTTGCGCAGGTCGCGGCGCACGATCTCGATCGACCAGGTCCAGATGACGTGACCCAGCGCTTCGGAGAAGTGCTCCTGCCAGGGCTGATCCCAGGGCGCCGGCACGGTGCCCATCGCCGGCATCAGCAGAATGTGGAAGAAGACCCAGACCGCCAGGCCGAAGACGGCCGACTGCCAGAGCTTGATCGACGGCCAGACCTCGGCCACCAGGCAGTAGATCAGGCCGAAGGCGATCGCGAAGCCGAAGTGCACCACGAACGACGAGATCGGCAGGTCCCAGCCGTTGAACTCGATGGTGGCGCGGGAGATCGAGGTCGGGAAGCCGATCTGCTCCAGCAGGGTCTGCGGAGGGTTGACGGCGTTGCGCTCGGGCGTCCGGGGCGGGAAGGGTACCTCCCAGCCGAATTTGACGATGGCCGAGAACGCGCCGGCGATCAGACCGACGAGCGTGGCGACCTTGAACCGGCGGCGGGCCGGGTCCGTGACGTGAAGCATGGAGCCTCCTCAGGCGTGGTGGATGCGAGAGATTCATCGGGCTCATCAACGGAGCCCGTAGTACTACCGAGTGTAGTAGAATCCTTTTCAGACCGCATCCGGCAGCCCGTCCAGCGAGCAGTCCGGTCCGGCCGCGCTCGACAACCGTCCCGAGGAGAAACGATGAGTGGCACCGCAACGATTCATGACGTCGAACTGAAACCGACGAAGCTGGAGCTTCTGGCCGATTGGCTGCCCAGCCAGTCGTGGTTCACCGGCAAGGCGGACGATCTGCAGCGGGTGGCCGCGTACCGGTTCGTCGACCCCGACGGCGAGGTGGGCATCGAGACCCTGCTGATCGCCTCCGGCGGAAAGACCTACCAGGTTCCGCTCACCTATCGCGGCGAGCCCCTGGACGATCAGTTCGCGGTGCTGGTCGGCACCATCGAGCACCCCGACCTCGGCACCCGGTACTGCTACGACGCCACCACCGACCCGGTCTACGTGGCGGAGCTGATCCGGGTGATCCACGAGGCGGACAACGAGGCCGACCTGTCGCGCGGCGAGAAGAGCATGACCGTGGCCGGCAGCGGGATCACGGTGATCTCCAACGCCGCCATGGAGGCCGCCCGGTTGATCCGGGTGCTGGACGGCGAGCACATCCACACCGCGCAGCCGCTCGGCGTGCTCACCGGCACCTGGACCCAGGACGGCACCGAGCGCACCGAGGTCCTGGCCACCATCCGCTGACCCGGGTCCACCGGCCCAGCGCGTCGAGATCGGTGACCGACCATCCGGAGACGGTTCTCCGCACCGTCCCGGAGGGACGTCCTCGCACCGTCGGGGAGCACCGTCCTGAACCGCTCGAGAACCGTCCCCAACCGTTGGGGACGGTTCTCAACCGTTGAGAACCGTCCCCGACCGTTGAGAACCGTCCCCAACCGTTGAGAACCGTCCCCGGTGGTCGAGAACCGTCCCCGGTGGTTGAAGCGGCTGGACGCCGGAGAGCCCGCCGAGGGTCTCGGCGGGCTCTCCGGCGGGTCTCAGTGCGCGGCTCCGTGCCAGGAACGTCCGGTGCCGACCGAGACCTCGAGCGGGACGGTCAG
>NZ_JASGDE010000048.1:0-10201 GCF_047607385.1 Micropruina sp. | reverse complement strand
TCGGCGATCAACTGGGCCTGCTCCGACTCGGACGCGCAGACGAACGTCCGCACCTGCGGCCCCGGCACGGCGTCGCCGCCCTCGCGCAGCACCCGGGTGGCTGCGTCACCCAGCACCGGCAGCGGCAGCCGCCGGGCCACCCGGCGCCACGCCGCGGTCAGTCCCGGGCCGCCCCGATGGCTTCCGTCCAGCGCAAGCACCGGGGCCGGCCCGCCGGCCACCGTCCGGAAGGTCTGCGGGAAGTCGGCCAGGCCGCGCGGATGCGCGCCGCGGAACCGGAACACCACCTGATCGGGGTCGCCGGTGGCCAGGATCGGCCCACCCGGACCGACCAGCGACCGCAGCAGACCGATCTGGGCCGGGTCGAGTTCGCCGTACTCGTCGACGATCACCCGGGAGATCTCGCCCCGCACCGCCGCCGCCAGCGGCTCGTCGGCCAGCACGATGCGGGCCCGGTGCACCAGTTCGGCGTAGTCGAGGCTGCCCTCGTGGTCGAGCACGTCGAGGTATTCGGCGAAGAACCGCCCGACGCTCACCCACTCACCGCGCCCGGCCCGTTCACCGGCCGCCACCACGTCGTCGGGATCCATTCCGAGCTGCCGCACCCGGGCGATCGCCGCCCGGACCTGACGGGCGAAGGCCCTGGTGCCGACGGCCTGGTGGACGTCGGACGGCCAGACCTCCGCACCCCGCCCGGCCAGCAGTTCACGCACCCGGAACTCCTGCTCGGGAGCGGTGAGCAGCCGCGGCTCGGCCGCCCCCGGCGTCGCGGCCCGGCGCAGCAGCCACAGACAGAAGGCGTGCACCGTGGTCACCCAGGGCGGGCTGACGGTGCGGTTCAGCGCCCGTGCCACCCGATTGCGCAGCTGGCTGGCGGCCCGCCGGCTGAAGGTCAGCACCAGCGGCTGCGGATCGCCCGGGCTCCGCCCGGCCAGTTCCAGCGCGGCGGCCGCGGCGACCATGGTGGTCTTCCCGGAACCGGGCGGCCCGATCACCAGCAACGGCGACGTGCGATGCTGCTCGACGGCCGCACGCTGCGCCGCGTCCAGATTCCGCGCGCTGGGCAGCACCCCGACCGATTCCATGCGTTCATCGAATCACCCGGCACTGACATTCCGGCGACGACGACACGCGACCGTGCTGCTCTTCGAATCGTGTGACAGGACACAGGTCCGTATGAGAGTGTTGCAGGCGCTGCCGCGAGGGCGACCGGCTGGGTCGCCTGGGACAGCTCGTTCGGCAGTGGCCACCCGGTCGCCCGGGGGTCGTATGACGCTAAGGAGTAGGTACATGGCGCAAGGGACCGTCAAGTGGTTCAGTGCCGAGAAGGGCTACGGCTTCATCGAGGTCGAGGGTGGCACGCAGGACGTCTTCGTCCACCACACCGCCATCGACATTCAGGGCTTCCGCACTCTCAACGAGGGGCAGAAGGTCGAGTTCGAGATCACCTCCGGCCCCAAGGGTCCGCAGGCAGACCGCGTTCGGCCGCTCTGACCCGGTCTCGAAACCACCGCGAACAAGCGGGCCCCGTCTTCGGACGGGGCCCGTTTCGCATTCCTTCCAGGGTTGTCCCCGACGCCTTCCCCACTGTTGCGGCACTCCCCGCCCGCTAGATTGGGCAGGAACGTTCTGCCCGCGTCGAGAGGTACCCATGAGCTCCACGACTCCCCCCGCAGGCGGTGCTGCAGCGATGCCGCTGCAGCCGCCGGCCATGCTCACCCTGACCGCGCCGGAGGCGCCCGCGGTGGTCACCGAGACCCAGGCGCCGGCGATGGCGCCGCAGGTCGAGGCGTCCCAGGTGCCGGTGCTCGATTCCAAGGTGGACGAGTTCCTCCGGGCACTGGATTCCGCCGAGGAGAAGTCGCCGACCTTCTCGGCGCAGGCCGACGCCGTGCGCAGCATGGGCGACGCCGACATCCGCAGGGCCGCCGAGACCTCGAACCGGTTGCTGAACGCCCCGGTGCGGGCGCTCAAGGAGGGCGGCCTGTCCGAGGGGTCCAAGGTGGGCCAGACCCTGGTCCAGTTGCGCCGCACCGTCGAGGACCTCGATCCCGGCAAGGCCCGCGGCTCCAAGAAGTTCCTCGGCATGATCCCGTTCGGCGATCAGGTCACCGACTACTTCCGCCGCTACCAGAGCTCGCAGCAGCAGCTGAACGGCATCCTGCACGCCCTGCGCTCCGGTCAGGACGAGCTGACCAAGGACAATGTCGCGCTCAACATGGAGAAGCAGAATCTGTGGACGGTGATGGGACGGCTGAACCAGTACGTCTATATCGCCGAGCGACTGGACGCCCGGCTGTCGGCGCAGATCGCCGAGTTGCAGATGACCGACCCCGACAAGGCCAAGGCGCTCAGCCAGGACGTGCTGTTCTACGTCCGGCAGAAGCACCAGGACCTGCTCACCCAGCTGGCGGTGTCGATTCAGAGCTACCTGGCGATCGACATCATCATCAAGAACAACATCGAGTTGATCAAGGGCGTCGACCGGGCCTCCACCACCACCATCTCGGCGCTCCGGACGGCGGTCATCGTGGCCCAGGCGCTGGGCAACCAGAAGCTGGTGCTCGACCAGATCACCGCGCTGAACACCACCACCTCGCAGATGATCCAGCGCACCTCGGAGATGCTGAAGGAGAACTCGGCACGCATTCAGGAGCAGGCGGCGTCCTCGACCATCGGGCTGGAGCAGCTGCAGGCGGCGTTCGCGAACATCTACTCCACGATGGATTCGATCGACGAGTTCAAGGCCCGCGCCCTGGACACCATGGCGCAGACCATCGGTGTGCTGGAGGGCGAGGTGGTCAAGTCCAAGGAGTACCTGGACCGGGTCGCCAACCAGGACGCCCGCAGCCAGTCCCTGCCGCAGATCAACCTCTGACCTCGCGATGGGTTTCTGGGACTGGCTGACCGGACGGGACACGCCGCCACCGGCTCCGGTTCCGGAGGTCGATCCGGCACCCACCGAGGGCGACATCCTGGCCTCGCTGGACGGGGTGGACCAGCTGATCAGCGGCGGCGCGCTGCCGGCGGTGGTGCGTTCCCGGGCCGCTCGGGTGACCCGGCTGGTCCGCCAGACGCTGCCCCGGCTCGGCTCGCTGGGGCTGGGCAGCTACGACAGCTATTCGGTGGTGGCCACCGCCACCGACTATCTGCCGGAGGCGATCGGCGCCTACCTGCGGCTGCCCCGGGACTGGGCGGACAGTCGTCCGGTGGAGAACGGCAAGACGCCGCTGCTGTTGCTGATCGACCAGCTGGACCTGCTCGGCGCCACCATGGAGAAGATCTACGACGCGGCCAATTCCACCGACGCCGCCGCACTGATCACCCACGGCAAATTCCTGCAGGAACGCTTCGGCCACTCCCCCGCCGCCGACCTCAACGTGCCGACCCCGCCGTCCGGCAATTCGCCGGACCCGTTCGATCTGGAGCGCCCGTGAGCACCCCTGACCTGGCCACCACCCTGGACGCCCTGGCCGACGCCGCCCGCGCCGCCGGGCTGGACGCCGACGCCGCCCGCACCGAGGGCGAGCAGCTGGCGGCCACGGTCGCCGAATCGGCGGTCGGCTCGTTCGTGGACTGGTGCACCGCCACCGGCCGTCCGATCAGCGCCCAGGTGTTCATGGACGCCGCGATCAGGGGACGCCGGTTCCGCACCTCGGCGACCCCGCTGGTCGCCCAGCTGCACAGCGCCCGCTCCGCCCAGGCGGTGCGCTACGCCAAGGCGCTGGCCGAGGTGGCCTCCGCCGCGGCGCTGCTGGGCACCCCGACGCCGCTCAGCGTCGGCGCCGCGCAGGGCACCGCCAGTGCCCAGCTGAACGCGGCGCAGGGGCTCGGCGGGCCCGTCCCGCCGCCCTCCACCGCACCGGGCGCGGACGCCGAGTTCGTCCGGCAGGCGCCGCAGATCCTGTCCAGCGTGCTGGAACGGATGCACACCAGCCAGTCCCGGCTGCTCGACCTGCAGCAGCTGGATCCGTTCGGGGCGGGCGCGTTCCCGGGTCTGGGCAACACCGCGGCGCCGACATCGCCCCCGGAGCAGAGTTCCGGAGCCCAGCCGGTGCAGGCCGCTCCCCCGCCCGCCGAGCCGGCGCCGGAGCCCGAACCGGAGCCGCCGGCCGAGCCGGAGAAGTCCCTGGACGAGCTGCTCGCCGAACTGGACGCCCTGGTCGGGCTGACCACGGTGAAGGCCGAGATCCACCGGCAGACCGCGGTGCTCAAGGTGGACGCGTTGCGCGCCAAGGCCGGGTTGAAGAGCCCGACCATCACCCGGCACCTGGTCTTCGTCGGCAACCCCGGCACCGGCAAGACCACGGTGGCCCGCCTGGTGGCCGGCATCTACCGCGCGGTCGGGCTGCTCTCCAAGGGCCAGCTGGTCGAGGTGGACCGCTCCGAGCTGGTCGCCGGCTACCTGGGCCAGACCGCGATGAAGACCGCCGAGGTGGTGGCCAAGGCCGAGGGCGGCGTGCTGTTCATCGACGAGGCCTACAGCCTCAACGGCGACCAGTACGGCGAGGAGGCGATCAACACCCTGGTCAAGGAGATGGAGGACAAGCGCAACGACCTGGTGGTGATCGTGGCCGGCTATCCGCTGCCGATGCAGGTCTTCATCGCCCAGAACCCGGGCCTGGCCAGCCGGTTCCGCACCACCATCGGCTTCGACGACTACAGCGACGCCGAGCTGGAGCAGATCTTCACCGGCATGGTCGCGCAGGCCGACTACGACCTGGGCGACGGCTGCCTGGACACCTTCCACGAACTGCTCGCCGGGCAGCCCCGCGACGAGACCTTCGGCAACGGCCGGTTCGCCCGCAACGTGCTGGAGGCCGCGGTCGGCAAGCATGCCTGGCGGCTGCGCGACGTCACCGACCCGAGCCTCGACCAGCTCCGCACCCTGCTGCCCGAGGACCTCCGGCCGGACGCCGCGCCGGCGGTGGACTGGCCGGCCGCCCAGCCCGGCGGGCTGCAGCCGCCGTCCGATCCGACCGGGGAGACAGCATGACCGTTGCCACTCGTCCGGCCGTCCGGAAACGGCCCGGGACGCCGCGCTCGGTTCGCCGGCTGCGCCGGCTGCAGCGCACCGCGGTGGCGCTGCTGCTGGCCTTCGGGGCATTGGTGGTGACGTCGCTGACGGTGTCGTTCATGGCCTCCAGCCGGGCCATGGAGAGCCTGGCCCAGTACCAGCGGCTGGCCGATGCCCGGGTGCAGGCGATCGACGTCCAGCAGGCCGCGAACAGCTGGGCGCTGACCCCCACCGACGCCGTCCGGACCTCGGTCACCGACCGGCTCACCACGCTGGCCACCACCCTCGCCGACGCCTCCGCGGTGGACGCCGACCGCGACCGGGTGGTGCCGCTGACCGGTGCGCTGGTGCACTACTCGATGACCCTGCAGGACGCCCTCAACGTCCGGGACCAGGCCTCCGCGGCCCTGCTGGCCCAGGCCGACGCGCAGCTGTCCAAGGAGCTGCTGGGCCCGCTCACCGACGCCACCACGGCGACCGCCGACCGGATGTCCGGCGAGCTCACCACCAGTTGGCTGGGCTGGTCGATCGGCGGCTTCGTGCTGGCCGCCGGCGGCCTGGCCGGCATCCTGGTGGCGCTGGCCCGGGCGTCCCACCGCTACCTCAACCCGGGGGTCGCGCTGGCGCTGCTCTGCGCGCTGGCCTCGATCGGGGTGCTGGCGGCCATCGCGGTCGCCGCCTCGAACGCCGCCGGCGGCTTCACCGGCGGCAGCCGCGCCGAACTCGACACGGTGGCCACCGTCCGGCAGCAGGTGCACCAGGCCCGCGCCGACGAACTGCTCGCGGTCGCGCTGCGGGGTTCCGGCGGGACCTACCAGCAGCGCTGGACCACCGCGACGACCGCCGCGAAGAACTCGTTGGGCAGCCTGTCCCGGCCAGGTTCCTCGGCCGCCCGGCTGTCCTCCTACAGCAACGCCCACGACCAGCTCGTCGCGGCCACCGACAAGGCCCAGTGGGACACCGCCGCCGGCCTGGCCACCGGGGCGTCGGCGAAAGCCTTCGACACCCTGGACAGCACCCTCGGCTCGGTGCAGGCCAATCTGCGCGGACCGGTGACCAGCAGCTTCCAGGCCGTGCAGGACGAGATCGGGCTCGGCATCGGCGGGGTCATCGTCCTCACCGTGGCGGGTTCGGGGCTGGCCGTGTGGGGCGTGTCCCGACGAATCGAGGAGTACCGATGAGCCCGGTCAGCGCACCGGCCGCCCCCGGCCGGCTCAACGAGCCCGTCCAGCCGCAGGCGATGATCGGCTACCTCGCCGAACTGGACGCCTGGACGGCCGCCCGGCGCAGCGAACTGGCCGCCCTGGACACCGAGATCCTGGGCCGCAAGCTGACCGCGCTGACCCCCGACATGCAGCTCTCGCTGGCGCTGTGGCAGGCGGTGAAGAGCCGCTACGACCTGCTGCTGGTCACCTGGGACTCCGGACGGGTGGGGCCGGCCGAGTGCGCCCGGCTGTCCTCGCTGATCTGGGGACGGCTGGACACCGGCGCCTCCCCGTCCGCGCAGCTGGCCGGCATGGCGGTGTCGCTGCCGGAGGCCTGCCGGCTCTCCGACGCCCTGGTCGCCCAGCTGCGGCAGAAGCTCAACCTCGACCCGAACGCCGAGCAGCTGGCCCGGCGGCTGCGCGACCTGCGCGCCCAGCTGGAACGGATCCGGGAGCAGATCCGGCTGGAGCCGCCGGCGTCCGCGCAGGCCGCCCAGCTGCAGCTGCAGCAACTGGCCACCCGCACCGCGGAGCTGGAGGCCAAGCGGGAGCGTGGCGGCGACATCGGCGGGCTGCTCGGCCCGCTGGAGATCGACGCCGCCCGCTACGAGCGCGACCTGATCGTCGGCGGGGCGCGACGCCGGGAGAACCGGGACGCGCTGGCCCGGGCCCGCGAACTCACCGACGAGCTGACCGCCCGCGAAGAGGCGTTGCGGCAGCTGGTCGCCAACGCCGTCGCCGCGGTCTCCCCGGCACCCAAGTACGCCGTCCCGGACGTCGCCGCGCTCGGCCCGGTGCCCAACACCCGCAGCGCGATCGACGCCCACCTGGCCAAGCTGAACCAGGTCGGCCGGGCCATGCAGGTGGTCCAGGACGCCTACGCGGCCGCCCTGGCCGAACGGGACGCGCTGGCCGCCCTGGTGCCGGCCCTGCGGGCCAAGGCCGAAGCCCTGGGCCACGCCGGCGATCCCGACTTCGTCGCGCTCACCAACGCCGCCGAGCGGCTGCTGGCCCGACGTCCGGCGCCGATGGCGGTGGTCCGCCAGCTGCTGCCCGCCGCGCAGGCGCTGCTCGACGCCCTGGCCGAAGGGAGCACCCGATGAGATGCCGCCAGCCGGGCTGCACCGGAACCATCGTGGACGGCTACTGCGACGTCTGCGGCATGCCCGGCAACGCCGCCACCATGCCGGTCGGCCGCGGCACCCCCGGACGTCCGCCGTCCGCCACCCCGAGCGGGCCGTGCCGGCAGCCCGGCTGTCCGGGCTCGGTCATCGACGGCTACTGCGACACCTGCGGCATGCCACCCGAGTCCGCCGTCACGCCGACGGTCTCGGCGGTCACCAAGGCGTCGGTACAGCTGGGCTCCACCGCGCTCGGCTCGGCGCGCGCCACCTCGTTCGGCGCCCGGCCGGTGCGGCGGTCGCCGAGCACCGCGCGGCTGCGGATGGGCCGGATCGGGCAGGGCCTCACCGTGGTCCCGCCGGCGCCCGCGGTCGACCCGGCCAAGGCGGTGATGAGCAACCCGCAACTGCCCGAGGACAAGCGGGTCTGCCCCAACTGCGGGGCCAAGGTGGGCCAGTCCCGCGACGACAACGCCGGACGCTCCGACGGCTTCTGCCCGCAGTGCGGTGCGGCCTACTCGTTCAGCCCGAAGCTGGCCCACGGCGACCTGGTGGCCAACCAGTACGAGGTGGTCGGGCCGCTGGCGCACGGCGGGATGGGCTGGATCTACCTGGCCCGCGACAAGAACGTCTCCGACCGCTGGGTGGTGCTCAAGGGCCTGCTCAACACCGGCGACGCCGACACCCTCAAGGCGACCATCTCCGAACAGCAGTTCCTGGCCCAGGTCGAGCATCCGCTGATCGTCGAGATCTACAACTTCGTCACCCACGACGACAACGGCTACATCGTCATGGAGTACGTCGGCGGCCGGTCGCTGAAGCAGCTGCTGCAGCAGCGCATGGAGGCCCGCGGCGGCAGCTACGACCCGCTGCCGGTGGATCAGGCGCTGGCCTTCCTGATCGAGATCCTGCCGGCCTTCAGCTACCTGCACGACCTCGGCCTGCTGTACTGCGATTTCAAGCCGGACAACGTCATTCAGGTCGGCGACTCGCTGAAGCTGATCGACCTGGGCGGGGTCCGCCGGGCCAACGACGACGACTCCGCGATCTACGGCACGGTCGGCTACCAGGCTCCGGAGGTGGCGCAGGCGGGCGCAACCGTGGCGTCCGACATCTTCACCATCGGACGCACCCTGATGGTGCTCTGCGCCGAGGTGCCCGGCTACCAGAGCGAATACGAGTTCGGCATTCCGCCGGCCGAGCAGATGCCCGCCTTCGCCCAGTACGACTCGCTGTACCGGCTGCTGCTGAAGTGCTGTGCGCGCGACCCCGGCGACCGGTTCGACTCCGCCGAGGAACTGCGCCAGCAGATGCTGGGTGTGTTGCGCGAGGTGGTCGCCACCTCGGCCGGCGGGACGGCGTCCACCTCGGTCAGCTCGCCGCTGTTCGAGGCGCCCACCGTCTCCGGGAACCGGTTCGACTGGCGCCAGCTGCCCCAACTGCGCCGCGACCCCACCGATCCGCAGGCCGACTGGCTGAACGCGCTCGACCTGAACGATCCGGTGGACCGGCTGGGCTCGCTGGCCCGGCCGCCGGCGGTCACCACCGAGGTGCTGCTGGCCCGCTGCCTGGCGGCGCTGGAGACCGGCAACCAGCGGGTGCTCGACCAGTCCGTGCACACCCTGCTCACCGAGGACCCGTGGGAGTGGCGCGCGGTCTGGATGGCCGGGCTGGGTGCGCTGCTGCGCGGCGACCACGCCACCGCGTTGTCGTCGTTCAACGCCGTCTACGGGCAGCTGCCCGGCGAGCTGGCGCCCAAGCTGGCCCTGGCGGTGGCCTGCGAACTGGGCGGCCAGCAGGAGGTGGCCGAGAGCCTGTACCGGATCTGCGCCGCCACCGACGCCAACTACGTCGCGCCGGCCGGGTTCGGGCTGGCCCGGATCCGGGCGGCGCGCGGCGACCTGACCGGCTCGCTGACCGCGCTGGAGCTGATCCCGCAGACCTCGCGGGGCTACCTGGAGTCGCAGAAGCTGAAGACGGAGCACCTGATCGCGCTCGGCAACGACGCCGCCCACCTGGCCGAGGCGCTCCGGGTGTTGCAACATGCCCGGCTCGACACCCGTAGCCAGCTGACCTTCGAGGCCGCCATCCACGACAAGGCGCTGGCGCTGGCCAGCAAGGGTGCCGTGAAGCTCGGCACCGTCACCCTCACCGAGGGCGACCTGCGGGACAAGCTGGAAGCCTGCTACCGGCAGCTGGCCCAGCTCAGCGCCGACGCCGCCGAACGTGCCGATCTGGTCGACAAGGCCAATGCCATCCGAGTGTGGAGCCTGCTGTGAACGACGACAATCCCGCCTGGCCGCTGTGGGTCACCGAGCACGACGCCGCCAACCTGGCCGTCAACCAGGAGTACGGCACCCTGTCGCTGGCCGCCCCCTGCCCGCAGTGCGGCATGCCGGTGCGGCCCGACGAGCGCTACTGCGAGAACTGCGGCGCCGACGTCCATCCCGAGGTGGCCGGGGTTCCCGCCGAGGCGCGGACGTCGGAGGCGACGGTCAAGCTGAACCGGCCCCGGCCCGCCGCCGCGCCCTGCCTGGAATGCGGCGGCGCGGTGGACGCCGACGGCTACTGCCAGACCTGCGGCGCCAAGGCGCCCTCGGCCCGGGACCATTTCGAGGCCGCGCCGGCGTCCTGGCTGGGCGGGGTGTGCGACCGGGGCGTGGTGCATTCGCGCAACGAGGACGCGATGGCGCTGTGGGCGGCCGCCGAACCGCAGCGCTCCGGCGTCCTGGTGGTCTGCGACGGGGTGTCCAGTTCGCAGGATTCCGACGTCGTGGCGCTGGCCGCCGCCGAGCGGGCCCGGGACGTGCTGGCCGACGCCGTCCGGCAACGCGCCGGCGCGGAGTCCGGCGGGCCGG
>NZ_JASGDE010000047.1:0-6569 GCF_047607385.1 Micropruina sp. | reverse complement strand
TGCTGGACGCCGGCGCGGGCATCGTGCAGCCGGTCGGCGGCCTCGCCGGCGGTGCGCCGGGCGTCCGTTTCGGCCTGCTCGGCACGGCGGAGTTCGGCGCGGAGATCCGCGACCTCCTGGCTGGCCCGGTCGAGCGACTGCCGGGCGTCCGACTCGGCGGCCTCGGCCCGCTCCTGCCCGGCCCTCGCCCGGCGGAGACTCTCGGTGGCTTGCGCGACGGTGGCCCGGGCCAGTCGGCGGGCTTCGTGCGCGGCCCGATCGGACGCGGTGCCCGGCTCGTCGGTACCGGCCGTGGCCTCCGTGCCGACGGACTCGGCCGGAGCGGGCGGGGCGGTCAGCGGAAACCCGAATCCTGAATACACCAGGGGCTTCACCGTCCGGCCGGCCAGCACCTCGGTGAGCGCTGCGGCGTCGGCTACGGCGGCGGCGAGGGTGCCGGCGACCTCGGTCCGGACCGCCTCGGTCGCCTGATAGCCACGCCGCGCGCCGGCCTGCACCGCGTCCGCGGTCAGCGCGTTGACGAGTTCCTGGCGCTCGGCGCCCAGTGCTCGCAGCGCCTGGACGTCGAGTCCCTGGTGTGCAGCCGCCATCCGCTCGGCCAGGTCGGCCAACAGCCGCAGCCGCTCCGGCACGTCCCGAACCAGCAGGTTCACCAGCCAAGCGGACCGGGTCGGCTTCTTCAGAGCCGCGACCGCGGTGGCGAGCGGACGGTCCTTGTCGGCGCGGGCCTGCGCGACGAGTCGCGTCCGCACCGCCATGAAGTCGTCCAGGTCGACGCCGTAGAGTTCGGCGGCCGCCCGGTCCAGATCCATCGCCCCAGCCTGCCCGTCGGCTCGATGCTGTGCCACCCCGATCCGGATCTCCGACGCCTGAGGAGCGTCCCTCCGCCCCGAATCGCAACCACCGGGGACGGTTCTCAACGGTTGAGAACCGTCCCTGATCGTCGAAACTCGCACCTCGAGAACCGTCCCCAACCGACGAGAACCGTCCCCGACCGTTGAGAACCGTCCCCGACCGACGAAACTCGCACCTCGAGAACCGTCCCCGATGATCGAAGCCGACCGGGTGGGTGCCGAGGAGTCGTCCCGAGTCAGGTACGGACGCGGTGCGGGTGGGCGTAGAGGTTGAGCGACGACCCGCGGACGAACCCGGCGACGGTCAGGCCGAGGTGGCGGGCTGTGTCGACGGCCAGCGAACTGGGTGCCGACACGGCGGAGACGATCGGGATGCCGGCCAGGTAGGCCTTCTGCACCAGCTCGAAGGAGAGCCGTCCGCTGACCTGCAGCACCGTGCCGCGCAGCGGCAGCCGTCCGTTCAACAGCGCCCAGCCGATCACCTTGTCGACGGCGTTGTGCCGGCCGACGTCTTCGCGGACCACCAGCGCCTCGCCGTCCAGGTCGAACAGGCCGGCGGCATGCACTCCCCCGGTGGTCTCGAAGGTGCGCTGCAGCGTCCGGAGCCGATCTGTCAGCGACAGCAGCAGATCGGCCGACACCGACGAGTCGTCGGCGGCGACATCCCAGCGGCCCTGCCGGGACAGCGTCTCGATCGAGTCGGCGCCGCAGACCCCGCAGGCGCTGGAGGTGAACGTGCCGCGCACCGGCGGCGGCACGATGCCGGCCGCCAGCACCAGATCGAGCACGTTGTAGGTGTTCACCCCGGTGCCGGTCTCGTCATCGAGAACCGAGCCGGCGCAGTACTGCGCCCGCAGCACGTCGTCGGCGCCGGCGATCACCCCTTCGGCGTGCAGCCAGCCGTGCGCCAGTTCGATGTCGTGCCCGGGCGTGCGCATGGTGACCGCGTGCGGACGCCCGCCCAGCCGCAGTTCCAGCGGCTCCTCGACGGCCAGCCGATCCTCGCGGGTCCGGACGGCGTCCTTCTCGATCCGGACGACCCGCACCCGTTGGGTGACCCGACCCACTAGCGCTCACCGCCCCGAGGTTCCACGGCTCGCCGACTCGGAGTCCAAGACGCGACCTTCGCGGGTTGACTGGGTCGAAACCCATAGCCAGAGAGGTCTCGACAAGCTCGCCCGACGCTGGTCGCCGACTGCACTACCGCACCCCGATCGGTGTCGAGTCGGCCGGCTCGAGGCGGACGACGATCGACTTGGACGTCGGCGTGCCCGATTCGTCCGCCACCGAGTCGAGCGGCACCAGCACGTTGGTCTCCGGGAAGTAGGCGGCGACGCAGCCGCGGGCGGTCGAGTAGTCGACCAGCCGGAAACCGTGCGCCCGGCGCTCCTCGATGCGCACGCCGGCGGGCCAGACCGAGACCAGGTCGACCATGTCCCCGCCCGCGAAGCCCAGCTCCGCCCGGTCGTCGGGGTGGATGAACAGCACCCGGCGTCCGGCCTTCACTCCGCGGTAGACGTCGTCCATGCCGTAGATGGTGGTGTTGAACTGGTCGTGGCTGCGCACCGTCTGCAGCAGCAGATGCCCCGGTGGCACCTCGACGACGGTCAGCTCGTTGGCGGTGAACCGCGCCTTGCCGGTGCGGGTGTTGAAGGTGCGCGAATCCCGCGGCGGATTGGGCAGTGCGAAGCCCAGCGGGGTGTCGACCCGCTCTTCGAAACGTTCGAAGCCCGGGATGCAGGCCTCGATGTGGCCGCGGATGGTGGCGTAGTCGGCCCGCATCGCCGCCCAGTCGATCAGTTCGGCACCGAGGGTCCGCTCGGCGATGGAGCAGACGATGTCGACCTCGGAGCGGAGCTGGTCGGTGGCCGGCGCCAGGCGTCCGCGGGAGGCGTGCACCATGCCCATCGAGTCCTCGACGGTGACGAACTGCTCGCGTCCGCCGGTGCGGTCGCGCTCGGTGCGGCCCAGGGTGGGCAGGATCAGCGCCTGGCGTCCGGTGATCGCGTGCGAGCCGTTCAGCTTGGTGGAGACGTGGACGGTGAGCCCGACGTTGCGCATCGCGGCCTCGGTCACCGTCGAATCGGGGGTGGCCCGGACGAAGTTGCCGCCGACCGCCAGGAACACCCCGCAGGCGCCGTCCCGCATGGCACGGATCGCGGCCACCACGTCATGGCCGTGCTCGCGCGGCGTGGAGATGCCGAAGTGCCGGTCGAGGGCATCCAGCAGCGCCGCGGGCGGGCGCTCGTTGATGCCCACCGTGCGGTCGCCCTGGACGTTGGAGTGGCCGCGCACCGGGCAGGCGCCGGCGCCGGAGCGTCCGACGTTGCCGCGCAGCAGCAGGAAGTTGACGATCTCGCGGATGGTGGGCACCGAGTTCTTGTGCTGGGTGAGGCCCATCGCCCAGCAGACGATGATCGACCCGGCGGCCTTCACCTGCTCGGCGACCCGCTCCAGGTCGGCGCGGCGCAGGCCCGAGGCCCGTTCGATGTCGGCCCACTCGACGGTGCCGAGATGCGCCCGGAACTCGTCGAACCCGCTGGTGTGCTCGGCGATGAAGGCGTGATCGAGGGCGTCGGCATCGAGCAGCAGCTTGTTCAGCCCCTGGAAGAACGCCAGGTCGCCGTTGAGCCGGATCTGGCAGTACTCGTCGGCCAGTTCGACGCCGCCGCGCAGTACGCCTCGGACGGTCTGCGGATTCCGGAACGCTTTCAACCCGGCTTCGATCAGGGGATTCACCGCGATGATCCGGCCGCCGTTGGCCTTCGTCCGCTCCAGCGCCGACAGCATCCGCGGATGGTTGGTGCCCGGGTTCTGCCCGGCGATGATCACCAAGTCCGCGGTGTGGACGTCCTCCAGGGTGACGGTGCCCTTGCCGATGCCGAGGGTCTGGCCGAGCGCGGCGCCGCTGGACTCGTGGCACATATTCGAGCAGTCGGGCAGGTTGTTGGTGCCGAACGCCCGGACGAACAGCTGGTAGGCGAACGCCGCCTCGTTGGACGTCCGCCCCGAGGTGTAGAAGATCGCCTGGTCCGGGTCGTCGAGGGCCTGCAGTTTGCCGGCGATCAGGTCGAACGCCTCGTCCCAGCCGATCGGCTCGTAGTGCGTGCCGCCTTCGCGCAGCAGCATCGGCTCGGCGAGCCGGCCCTGCTGACCGAGCCAGTGGTCGGAACGGGTGGCCAGGTCGGCGACCGCATGGGTGGCGAAGAACTCCCGTGTCACCCGGCGCAACGTGGCCTCTTCCGCGACCGCCTTGGCACCGTTCTCACAGAACTCGGCGGCGTGCCGGTGATCGGGGTCGGGCCAGGCACACCCGGGACAGTCGAAGCCGTCCTTCTGGTTGACCGCGGTGAGGGTGAGCAGCGACCGGACCACACCCATCTGCTTGCCGGACGCGTCCAGCGCGCGCAGCACACCCGGCACGCCCGCGCCGTACGACTTGGGCTTGCCCAGGCTCATCCGGGCGTCGCCGGCGTCCTCGATCGGCGCCTTCGTGGCCATCGACCCTCCTGTGCTGCGGTTGCGTCCGACCCAGTATCGGCCCGCGGACGCGTCTGGGCTACTCCCCCTGCAGCGTGCGCTGGAACAGCGTGCGTTGCGACGTGGTCAGGTCTTCCTCCGGCACCGTGACGTCGACCGACAGCGCCTCGCAGGCCACCCGGTAGCAGAAGCCGTCACGCACCGGATTGCCGGTGGCGACGTCGACCAGGGCGTTCGAGGTGAGCAGCGAGTTCCACTTCCGGGCATCGGACGCCGGCAGCTCCTCCAGGGTGGTGCGCCGCTCCCGCACCATGCCGGTGACGCCCCCGGTGCGGCGCAGCAGCAGTTCGGCGTCCGCCGGCACCGGCGTCACCGGGTCGGGCTCGGCGACCACCGCACCGGTGACGCCGACCTGCGCCCAGGCGTCCGCGATGGCGGTGTGCTCATGGCTGCCGTCGCCGAAGCGGGCCTTGGCCGCCTCGACGGTGAGCGCCGCGAAGGTGACGAAGTCGGCGTCGGGACGCAGCGTGCCGCCGGTCAGCACGTCGAACCAGACCTGTCCGGCGCCGACCCAGGCCTGCCCGCCGATGGCCCGGGCCGCCAGCGCGAAGGCCCGGTTCGGGATGCCGGAGTTGATGTGGACGCCGCCGTGGTCGTCGGTGGTGGTGACGAACCGGTCCATGTGGTCGGGCTGGGGGTCCTTGCCCAGCCGCGGGTCGTCGTAGGCGGTGCCGGGCGCGATCATGCTGCGGATCGCGACGCCCGCAACGCCGGGCAGCAACAGGTCGGCGCCGATCAGCCAGTCGGACTGGCCGGCGTCCTGCTGGAGGTGGCGCTGCTTGACCAGGATGCCGAAGACGTCCGAGACGTGTTCGTTGAGGGCGCCCGACTGACCGGCGTAGGCCAGGCCGGCGCTCCGCTCGGTGACGCCGTGGGCCAGCTCGTGCCCGATCACCTCCAGGCTGGCGGTGAACCGGCCGAAAACCTGGCCGTCACCGTCGCCGAACACCATCCGCTGGCCGTCCCAAAAGGCGTTGTCGTAGCCGCTGCCGTAATGCACCGTGCCGGCCAGCAGCATGCCCGCGCCGTCGATGGAGTTGCGCCCGTACACGTCGTGGAACAGCTCCCAGGTGGCGCCGAAGCCGTCGTAGGCCTCATCGGCGGCCAGGTCACCGGTGGCGGCATCGCCTTCCCGGCGCAGCACGGTGCCGGGCAGCCGCTCGGTGTTGCCGGCGCTGCTGATCTCGCGATCGGCGGCGGCCCCGTCCGCCGGCAGCACCGAGGAGCGGATGGTGGCCGGAGCCGCGCCGAGGAAGCTGCCCCGGGCGCCGCGCAGCGACCGGTCGGTGAGCAGCGTCCGCTCGGCCACCCGGGCGAGTTCGGGTTCAGCCTGTTCGGCGAGCCGCTGCAACAGGTAGGGCGGGATGATCGAGTACCGGTGCTGTGCCATGTCTCAAGCATGCCTCCCGGCTCCGACAGTTTTCGGTGCGAGGGTGCCCGGGGCTCGACCGGCAGGTATCAACCACCGTCCGGACGCCTCCTATCGGTATCTCGCGGACGGGCGCTGGCTGTAGGGGTGGCCGTGACGGGCACACCGCCCTCATCCTGCCGGCCCGGCCCGCTATCTCAATCCCGAACGCTCGCCCAACTACGTACCGCTCGCTGAGTTCAGCGAGCGGTACGTAGTTGGGCGAGCGCTGGGGACTGGACGGGGCGCCGGCCACCGCGACCACGCATGAGACGATCGTTCCCCGACGAGAGGACGAGGTCCGTGATCACCAAACTCACCCTGGCCATCGGTGGCTTGCTCACCATCACCGGAGTGATCGCCTATGTGGCAACCAATGCGGTCAGTCTCACCGCGCTGATCCCGAGCGGCGTCGGCGTCCTGCTGCTGATCGCCGGCTGGATCGCCCGGAACCCGCGCCTGCACCGGCACGCCATCCACGCCGCGCTCGCGGTCGCGCTGCTCGGCGTGCTCGGTTCGCTGATGAACGTGGTGAAGATCGGCCAGCTGTTCGACGGCAGCGCCGGACGCCCCGGGGCGATCCTGGCCAGCCTGGCGATGTTCGTCCTGCTGCTGGTCTACCTGGTCTTCGGCGTCCGGTCCTTCATCAACGCGCGCCGGGCACGGACGTCCTGACCCACCGAACGCTTCGCATACGGGACGCTTCGCGCACGGAACCGCTCGCCTAACTATTTCGGGCTCGCTGAATTCAGCGAGCCCGAAATAGT
>NZ_JASGDE010000046.1:0-22794 GCF_047607385.1 Micropruina sp. | reverse complement strand
GTCCACCCACCGCTCGCCTAACTATTTGGGGCTCGCTGAACTCAGCGAGCCCCAAATAGTTAGGCGAGCGGTGGGTGGACGCGGAGCCCGCCGGATGCTCGGCCTGCTGCGTTCACCGGGATGCCGCTCGGTACTCTGCGGCGGATCATCCTCACCGAGTCCGTCGTCCCGCTGTCGGCCGGCTCCGCGGTGCAGGGCCATCTGGTGGCCGCGATAGTGGTCTCCGGACCGACCAGCGGACGGGGCGGCCTCGACCTGCCCGGCGCCGACTACTACCTGATCCTCGCAGTCGGCGTGCTGCCGGCGGCCGTCGCGATCGTGGCCACCTTCGGCATGGCCACCGCGGTCGAGGCCACCCGTTTCGAACAGCCCAGGCTACCGGTCGGTGCACCGATTCCGGTGGAATCAGCCGGCTTCCGGCGGGTCGAGCAGCGGCACCCGGGCATGCTCGGCGAGCGGCAGCAGCCGCAGCCCGGCAGGGGCGTCCAGCGCCGCGTACACCCGTGCCGTCTCGGCGTCGCCGGCCTCGGCCGGGCCCATCGTAGCGAGCAGCAGAGAGCGCACGGCCGCGGTCTCCTCGGGCGTCAGCACCCGCGGCGGTGGCGCGGGATCGCGGGCGGCGAGCACGGCCAGCAGCAGGTTGCGCACCCGGGGTGCCCCGGCGGCCACCGCCGGCTGGTAGTAGGGCAGGTCGAGCACGGCGGCGCCGCGGCGCTGGTAGAAGGCCAGGCGCCGGGCCGGGTCGCCGTACTGGGGATGCGCGGCGAACAGCCCGGGGCGCTCGATCTCGGCGAGCACCGCACGCACGCCGGGCTGCGACAGCCAGCGCTGCACGCCGGCGGTGACCAGGGCCGAGCCGGTGCCGCCGCCCCGCCGGCCGCCGCCGACCGCGAGCCAGTGCACGAGATAGGCGGCGCCGTGGCGTCCGCCCACGACGGCCCCCAGGTAACCGTCACCGTCGCGGGCGGCCAGCACCTCGAACGTCCCGGACGCGGCAGCGGCGACGAACTCGTCGCGGCTGACCCGCTCGGTCGGCGGGAAGCTGGGCTCGATGATCTCGTCGTACAGCCGCGCCGCGCCGGCGGCGTCCGTCACGGGTCGAATCGATCGGCTCATCGGCACCTCCGTTCCCATCCAACCAGCGAACCGACGATGCTCACCGCTCGCCTAAGGAACCGCTGATCAATCATGTCCCGGCTGCGGCGTCCCCGGCGGGCGATCTGCGGCCCCCATCTCTTGCGCCGTACGTCCAGTACGCCCACAAGATCCGGGGTCCGCAGCTCATCCCGCCGGGCACGTCCTCGCTCGGAACAGCATTGATCAGCGCTTCCCTAACTACTTAGCGCTTGCCGAATTCAGCGAGCCCCAAATAGTTAGGCGAGCGGTGAGGGGCGAGGGCAGCGGTGAGCGCAGCGCGAAGGGCAGCAATCAGCCCGCGGTCAGCCACAGCGGCTGGTACGGACGGATCAGCAGCGTCTCGGGCGCCAGCGAGTAGTCGTAGCCGCTGATCTGCTCGACCGCGGAGTCGCCCAGCCGGGAACGCAGCACGTAGGCGGGCAGTTCCACCGCGTCCTCGCTGAAGTTGTAGACCTCGACCAGCGTGCCCTCGGGGTGATCGCGGGTGAGCAGCAGCACCCGCGAGTCGGGGCTGGGCAGCACCCGGGACTCGATGGACGCGTGCAGCTGCGGCAGCCGCTTGCGGACGCCGATGGTGTGCCGCAGGCCGGCCAGGATGCGTCCGGACGGGGTGCCCGGGTCGGCGTCGGCGGCAGCCACCGCGTCCCAGTCCATCCGTGGGCGGTGCACCCAGCGGTTGTCCGCGGCATGCTCCGGGTCGTCGACGTAGCCGTAGTCGTTCAGCTGGCCGATCTCGTCGCCCATGTAGAGCAGCGGGACGCCGCCGAAGCCGAGGATGGCGGTGTGCAACAGGTTGATCCGGGCGATCGCGTCGGACAACTGGCCGGCATCGCCCGCTTCGAGTGCCGCTTCCAGACCGGCCAGGCTGGCCATCGAGCCGCTGATCCGGCGGTCGTTGGTGACCGGGTTGTGCTGGAACACCAGGCCGCGGGCGAACGAACCCGGGTACAGCCCGGCGTAGAACTCCGACAGGAAGGCGCGGTGGGTGTAGCCCTCCAGGTAGGCGCCGCGGGCGTCGCTGTCGGAGACCGCCCAGCCGATGTCGTCGTGGCAGCGCGCGTAGGTGCCCCAGGTGGTGTTGGCCGGCTTGTCCGGGAAGTTCGACAGCGCCACCTCGAACAGCCGGGTGTGCCGGGACGCCAGAGCACCCCACAGCTGCACCATCAGCGAGTTGTGGTAAGCGAGGTCGGAGACCTTGCCGAAGTGCTTGCCCTGGCCCAGGTAGGTGATCAGGTCCTGCGGGCCGACGATGGCCTCGGCCTTCAGCGCGCAGGCCGGCGCCACGATCCGCAGCACGGCGCGCAGCGCCTGGGTGAGCTCGTGCACCTGCGGCTCGTTCTGGCAGTCGGTGCCGAGTTCCTTCCAGGTGAAGGCGATGGCGTCCAGCCGGAACACCTCGACACCGTTGTTGGCCAGGAACAGCAGCAGGTCGGCGAACTCGGCGAAGACGTCCGGGTTGGCCCAGTTCAGATCCCACTGGTAGGAGTTGAAGGTGGTCCACACCCAGCCCTGGGCCTCGTCGTCCCAGGTGAAATTGCCGGGCGCGAAGTCGGGGAAGATCTCCGGCAGGGTCTGCTCGTAGGCGTCCGGCATGGTGCGGTCGGCGAAGATGTGGAAGTAGTCGCGGTACTTCTGCTCACCGGCGCGGGCCCGGACGGCCCAGTCGTGCTCGCGGGCGACGTGGTTGAGCACCAGGTCGACGACCAGCGCGATGCCGTGCCGGCGCAGTGTGGTGGCCAGGGTGGTGAGGTCGTCCATGCTGCCCAGCCGGGGGTCGACCGAGCGGTAGTCGGCGACCGCGTAGCCGCCGTCGTTCTCGCCTTCCCGGGGCCGCAGCAGCGGCATCAGGTGCAGGTAGCTGACCCCGAGGGACTTCAGGTGGTCGATCCGGTCGGCCACCCCGGCGAGCGAGCCGGCGAACCGGTCGGCGTAGCAGACGTAGCCGACGGTGTCGGGACGCTGCACCCAGTCGGGGCTGAGCAGCCGGGACTCGTCCAGGATCTTCAGGTCGGTGCTGCGGGCGCTGAAGGCGCTGCGCATCAGGGTGGTCAGGCGCTCGAAGAGCTCCGGCGTGCGCTCGCCGTAGGCACCGGTCAACCCGCTGAGCAGGTCGGGCCCGTAACGGTCCATCCGGAGCTGAAAAGTGGTGTCCTCGTCGACCATGGCGGCAGCATAGAGCCTGACCCGAGGCAAACTCACATCGAGCCGGACGCCCGCGCGCGCCGTCCGCGGCGGTCGGGACGAGGATGATCCCAGCCCGTAGGCTGACCCCCATGGCTCACCTTCCGTTCGCCGATCCCGGCGCGCACGCCACCCTGCTTCCCGCCGATCCGGCCGCCTCGGTGGAGGCCGGCGCCGACCCGGTCGAGGTCGCCGCCGCCCATCCGAGTTCCAGCCTGGCCTGGGCGGTGCTGGCCGAGCGGGCGCTGGCCCAGGGCGACCGGGACGGTGCCGTCACCGGCTACGCGTTCGCCCGCACCGGCTACCACCGTGGACTGGACGCGCTGCGCCGCAACGGCTGGCGCGGTTCCGGTGCCGTGCCCTGGGAGCACGAGCCGAACCGTGGCTTCCTGCGCGCCGTCTGGGCGCTGGCGCAGGCCGCCCGGGCGATCGGCGAGGACGCCGAGTACGACCGCTGCGTGCAATTGCTGGTCGATTCCTCGGCCACCGGTTACGCCGAACTGGCCGGCGCGGCGAACGACTGACTCCGGGACCGGGGTTGACTCCGCTACGGAGGGACGGTTCTCTACGGGCCACTCGCGGCGCAGAAACGGAACGAAGAGAACCGTCCCCGCGTACCGCGTAGAACCGTCCCCGCGTACCGCGTAGGAGCGGTCCCGCGGACCAGGCGAGCGCCGGCGGCGGTGGCGTCGTCCGACCAGTCGGACGGCTCGAGGCACGCGCAGTGACTCCGTTAGGCTGTGCCGGTAAGGGCCCCCGTGCGGGCCGCTTTTCATGCCGGAGGGAAACCAGATGCCGGGCATCGTGGTCGTCGGAGCGCAATGGGGCGACGAGGGCAAGGGCAAAGCAACCGATCAACTGGGCGACCGGGTCGACTTCACGGTCCGCTATTCGGGCGGCAACAACGCCGGCCACACCCTGGTGGTGGGCGGCGAGCGGTACGCGCTGCACCTGCTGCCGTCCGGAATCCTCAGCCCGAACAGTGTGCCGGTGATCGGCAACGGTGTGGTGATCGACCTCGACGTGCTGTTCGCCGAGATCGAGGGGCTGGCCGCCCGTGGCGTGGACGCCGCGCGCAAGCTGCTGGTGTCGTCCAACGCGCACCTGATCACCCCGTACCACCAGACCATCGACAAGGTGTCGGAGCGCTTCCTCGGCAAGCGCAAGATCGGCACCACCGGCCGCGGCGTCGGCCCGGCCTACTCCGACAAGGTCAATCGCCTCGGCATTCGGGTGCAGGACCTGTTCGACGAGGAGATGCTGCGGGCCAAGGTCGAGGGCGCGCTGTGGCAGAAGAACCACCTGCTGGTGAAGGTCTACAACCAGCGGGCGATCGATCCCGACCAGATCACCGAGCGGCTGCTCAGCTACGTGGACCGGCTGCGTCCGATGGTGGCCGACACCTCCCGGGTGCTCAACGACGCCCTGGACGCCGGCGACGTGGTGTTGTTCGAGGGCGCCCAGGCGCATCACCTGGACGTCGACCACGGCACCTACCCCTACGTCACCTCGTCCAACCCGATCGCGGCCGGCGCCTGCACCGGTTCCGGTGTCGGGCCGACCCGGATCGACCGGGTGGTCGGCATCGCCAAGGCCTACACCACCCGGGTGGGGGAGGGGCCCTTCCCGACCGAGCTGCTGGACGCCGACGGCGACAAGATCCGCGCCGACGGTGCCGAGTTCGGCACCACCACCGGCCGGAAGCGGCGCTGTGGCTGGTACGACGCCCTGGTCGTCGAGGCCGCGGCCAGCGCCAACGCCTTCACCGACATCTTCCTGACCAAGCTGGACATCCTTTCCGGCTGGGAGAAGATCCCGGTCTGCGTCGCCTACGACGTGGACGGCGAACGGCACGACCGGCTGCCGATGACCCAGCACGACTTCGCCCGGGCCACCCCGATCTACGAACTGCAGGACGGCTGGACCGAGGACATCTCCGGCGCACGTTCGTTCGGTGACCTGCCCAAGAACTGCCAGGCCTACGTCCACCGGCTCGAAGAGCTCAGTGGTGCCCGGATCTCCGGCATCGGCGTCGGTCCCGGCCGCGAGCAAGTGGTCATGCTGCACGACCTGCTCTGAGATCGGGGACGGTTCTCAACGGTCGGGGACGGTTCTCGACGGTTGAATTTCGACGGTTTGGGGACGGTTCTCCACGATCTCGGACGCCGCGGGTGAGCCTCAGAGCACGTCCAGCATGTCCCGTTCGAAGGCTTCCACGGCCTGCTCGGTGAGACCCTGATCGAAGATGTCCGCCAGCACCGCGGGGGCCGCCGTGAACACCCGGACGCCGACGCCGGCCAGGGTCAGCACGTCGTCGGCGGACTTCAGCGAGGCCGCCATCACCAGCGGTCCGTAGCCGCCCTGGGGCACGATCGAGGTCATCCGGGCGAACTCGGCGACGGCGTCCCGGCCGGCCCGGCGCAGCCGGTCGAAGTACGGCGCCAGATACCGGACGCCCAGCGCCGAGCCGACCAGCGCCTGCTTGGCCGCGTAGACCGCGGTCATCAGCACCGGGACGTCCTGGGCGTGCAGCCGGCGGATCACGGACGCGCCGGCCTCGGTGCACGGCACCTTCACCGTGGCGTCCGGTGCCCACTCCCGGATCCGCATCGCGTTGCGGTACCACTCCTCGGCGCTGGCTCCCCAGGTCTGGAAGCACACCTCCCGCGCGCCGGCGTCAGTGGCCCAGGCGTGGATCAGCGGAATGTCGGACGCCCGCGCGCCGGCCCGGCGCAGGATCGTCGGATTCGTGGTCACCCCGGTGGCGACGCCGCTGCGCAGCCAGCGCTCGGCGTCCGTGCGGTCGGCGGAATCGACGAAGAAGACGATCGGATGGGACGGCACGGCGGACCTTTCGCTGCGGGCACTACGCACGCTACCGGCCCTCAGCCGGCCCGGCCACGGAGTTGGCTCAGTCGCTCTGGCCACGCTGGACGGCCGCCACGCCGGCCAGCATGATCACCCCGCCGACGAGCTGCAGCAGTCCGGGCAGCTCACCGAGCAGCAGCCAGGCCCAGGCCACCGCGAACAGCACCTCGGTCAGTCCGACGAAGCTGGCCACCGTCGAGCCCAGGTATTGCACGCCGACGAAACCCAGCGCATAGGCCGTCGCGGCCGCGACCAGGGCGAGCACCACCAGAGGCGCCCACCACGGCAGGGTCAGCCCGACGAAGACGACGTCGACGAAACTCGCCTGCAACGGCATCAGGCCGACCAGGCCGGCGATCGCGATGGTGAGGGTTCCGACCGCGAGACCCACCGAGACGAAGGTCAGCGGCGGCAGCTCCATCGGCCGGGCCGAGATGACGAAGTACACCGCCAGGCCACAGGCGGCCAGCAACCCCCAGGCGACGCCGCGCAGATCCAGACCGACCATGCCGCCCGGATCGAGCACCACCACCAGCCCGGCGATCGCCACCACGGTGCCGATCAGGGTCAGCCGGGACGGCAGCCGTCGGCTGCGTAGCGCCACCCAGACGACCACCAGCAGGATGGCCAGATACTCCATCAGCAGGGCGAGCCCGACCGGTACGTATTGGACCGCGTTGAAGAACGCCACCTGTGCGGTCGCCCCGCCGAACACGCCGTAGGCGAGCAGCGGACGCCATTGGCTGAGCAGCAGCTGCCAGCGGCCGCGCAGCACTATCAGGCCCGGGACCAACAGCACGATCGCGGCCAGTCCGAGCCGCACGGTGACCACGGCGCCAGCGCTCCAGCCGGAGGCCAGCAGCGGTTTCGCGAAAGCGCCAGCGGTGCCGAAGGCGCAGGCCGAGACCAGCGCGGCCGTCCAGCCGACCAGTGCCGAGTGGGGACGGCGGACGCCGACCTCCATGCGTTCGGCCACAATCTCAGCCATCTCCCACCTCCGTCATGATCAATCGGTTGTTATGCTCGTGACATCGTAGGCCGTGTCAGGAGTCATTGTGGAATTCACTCATGACGCAAGACTGTCGTTGCAGGCGCTCGCAGCCCTGGTCAACAGCCGTCGGCCCGACACCATCACCTGCCTGAGCGAGCTGGACGACTACTGCCGGCGCTGGCAGTGGAGCGGGAGCCGCACCCGGGACGCGGCGGAGCTGGCCGGCGTCCGAGCGTTGCGGGACCGGCTGTCCACCTTCTGGGATCGCGACGAGGTCGGGGTGGTGGCGCTGGTCAACGCGCTGCTGCGCGAGGGCGGCGCGCTGCCGCAGCTGGTCCGGCACGACGGGTTCGACTGGCACATTCACGCCACGGACGCCGCCGCACCGCTGCCGGTGCGGATGACGGTGGAGTTCGCCATGTCGATGATGGACGTGGTTCGCGCCGACAGCCTGGACCGGCTGCGGCGCTGTGCCCGTCCGGACTGCGATCAGGTGCTGATCGACCTCAGCCGGAACCGCTCCCGGCTGTTCTGCGACGCGACCTGTGGCAATCGGACCAACGTGGCGGCTTACCGTGCGCGCCGTCGTGCGGCAGGCTGAGCACATGACCGATTTCGATGAGCTGGCGCAGGGCTGGGACGCCGACCCGCGCCGGACGGAGCGGGCCCGCCGGGCGGCAGACGCGATCGCCGCCGCGGTTCCGGTTCAGGACACCATGCGGGTGCTGGAGTACGGCGCCGGTACCGGCCTGTTGGGGCTGGCCCTGGCCGGCCGGGTGCGCGAGCTGGTGATGCTGGACTCGTCGGCCGGGATGGTCGAGGTGGCCCGGTCCCGGATCGCCGAGTCGGGGCTGTCCAGCGTCAGCGCCGAACTCGGCGACCTGACCGTGGCGCCATGGGCCGGTGAGCCCTTCGACCTGGTGGTCAGCCTGATGGCGCTGCACCATGTGCCGGACGTCTGCCTGTTGCTGCGCCGGTTGAGCGAGGCGACCCGTCCCGGCGGTTGGATCGCCGTGCTCGACCTGGAACCCGAGGGTGGCGATTACCACGACCCCGGCTTCGAAGGGCACCACGGATTCAGCCGGGGCACCCTGCGCCGCGCCTTCGCCGCCGCCGGCTACGCCCGGGTCACGGTGCGCAACGCGCTCACCACCGAACGCGAGATCGACGGACAGCTGCGCCGCTTCGGGGTCTTCCTGGCCACCGCCCAGCGCGAGACGCCACCCCGTCCGGACGCCGGCTGACCCGAGGGGATCCGTTCGTGGAACGAGGGGCGGACGTCGGACAGCGACCGATTCGGCACCCGGCTGAGGCGGACGAGGCGAAACACCTCCCGAATCGGTCGCTCATCGGACGAGGGTCATCCGATGAGTGCTGTCGCTTCGGGGTCGTTCGGTGCCCGGGCCGCGTCCGGTGGCGTTCTTCTCGGTCGCGGGTACGACCCGGTGCGACTCCCTCATCGGCCTTGCCGGGCCTCCACCCCGCAACCGCCTACCCCCGGAGAACTTCCGCCGAACAGCACTAGTCTGACCCCGTGCACACCCAGCTCTCGGTCCTGATCCTCGGCAGCGGCGGACGCGAACACGCGATCGCGATCGCGCTGGCCGCCGATCCCGCCGTCACCCACCTGCATTGCGCACCCGGCAACCCGGGGACGGCGACCATCGCCAGCAACCACCCGGTCGACATCAACGACGCCCGCGCCGTGGTCGCGCTGGCTCGCCGGCTGCACGTGAACCTGGTCGTGGTCGGTCCCGAGGCGCCGCTGGTCGCCGGGGTCGCGGACGCCGTCCGGGGCGCCGGGATCGCCTGCTTCGGGCCGTCCGCGGCGGCCGCCCGGCTGGAGGCGTCCAAGGCGTTCGCCAAGGAGGTGATGGCCGCCGCCGGCGTCCCCACCGCACGCTCGCGCTACTGCGAGTCGCTCGCCGACGTCGAGCAGGCGCTGGACCATTTCGGCGCCCCGCACGTGGTGAAGGACGACGGACTGGCCGCCGGCAAGGGAGTCATCGTCACCGACGACCGCGCTGCCGCGCTTGAGCACGCGTCCGGCTGCCTGCCGGTGGTGGTCGAGGAGTATCTGGACGGCCCCGAGGTCAGCCTGTTCGCGATCACCGACGGACACACCGCGCTGCCGCTGCAACCCGCCCAGGACTTCAAGCGGGTCGGTGACGGCGACGCCGGTCCGAACACCGGGGGGATGGGCGCCTACACCCCGCTGCCCTGGGCGCCGCCCGGGCTCGTCGACGAGATCATGGAGAGCGTCGTCGAGCCCACCATCGCCGAGCTGGGACGCCAGGACACCCCCTTCGTCGGGCTGCTGTACGCCGGGCTGGCGCTCACCTCCAAGGGCCTGCGGGTGGTCGAGTTCAACGTCCGGTTCGGCGACCCGGAGACCCAGGCGGTGCTCGCCGCGCTCGATTCGCCGCTCGGCCAGGTGCTGTACGCGGCAGCCACCGGCAACCTGGAATCGATCGGTGAACTCGCCTGGAAGCCGGGATCCGCGGTGGTCGTGGTGCTGGCCGCCAACGGCTACCCGGGGACGCCGGAACTGGGCGGCGGCATCGCCGGCCCCCGGCTGTCCGGGTCCGCCGACAACGTCCACATCGTGCACGCCGGCACCGCTGTGGACGCCGACGGTGACCTGGTTGCCGCAGGCGGACGGGTGCTCGGCGTGGTCGCCCAGGCGTCCTCACTGGCCTCGGCCCGGCAGGACGCCTACGCCGCCATCGACGAACTGGACGCCCCCAGCCTGTTCTGCCGCCGCGACATCGCCGAGCGCGCCGAACGCGGCGAGATCGCCGTCTCGGACGCCTATCGGGTCAACTCGACCCTCGCCCAGTACGCCGCCGATGTCGCCGAAGGGGACGCCGGCGAGTGGTGACCCCCTGACCGCTCGCCCAGTGCGGCGCGCGATGTGGCGACCGCAGATCGCCCGTCCGGGTACGCCGTAGCCGGGACATGCTCGATCAGCGCTCGCCTAACTATTTCGGGCTCGCTGAACTCAGCGAGCCCCAAATAGTTAGGCGAGCGGTCGGGAGGGCGGGCGGCGGTCGGGTCGTGAAACGATGAACCCATGACCGTCCCCAATGTGCTGGCCACCCGTTACGCGTCCGAGGCGATGCGGGCGATCTGGAGCCCGGAGAACAAGATCGTCGCCGAGCGGCGGCTGTGGCTCGCGGTGCTGACGGCGCAGAAGGACCTCGGCGTCGACTTCGGTGGGGACGACCCGGCCGCAGTGATCGCCGACTACGAGCGGGTGATCGACCAGGTCGACCTGGCGTCCATCGAGGCCCGCGAGCGGGTCACCCGGCACGACGTGAAGGCCCGGATCGAGGAGTTCAACGCGCTGGCCGGCCACGAACACGTCCACAAGGGCATGACCAGCCGCGACCTGACCGAGAACATCGAGCAGTACCAGGTGCTCAGCGGGTTGAAGCTGGTCCGCGAGCGGATCGTCACCGTCCTGGTGTCGCTGTCTCGGCTCGCCGTCCAGTACCGCGATCAGGCGCTGACCGGGCGGTCGCACAACGTCGCCGCGCAGCTGACCACGCTGGGCAAGCGGTTCGCCACCGCCGCCGACGAGCTGCTGGTCGCCTTCGCCCGGGTCGACGAGCTGATCAACCGCTACCCGGCCCGCGGCATCAAGGGTCCGATGGGCACCGCGCAGGACATGCTCGACCTGCTCGGCGGCAGCGCCAAGAAGCAGTTGGCGCTGGAGTCGCAGATCGGCCAGTACCTCGGTTTCGCCCGCATCTTCACCTCGACCGGGCAGGTGTATCCGCGCTCGCTGGACTACGAGGTGCTGACCGCGCTGGTGCAGGTGGCGGCGGCGCCGTCCAATGTGGCGACCACGATCCGGCTGATGGCCGGGCACGAGCTGGTCACCGAGGGCTTCAAGGAGGGCCAGGTCGGCTCGTCCGCGATGCCGCACAAGATGAACACCCGGTCCTGTGAGCGGGTCAACGGACTCAGCGTGATCCTGCGCGGCTACGCCACCATGGTCGGTGAGTTGGCCGGCGACCAGTGGAACGAGGGGGACGTGTCCTGCTCGGTGGTCCGCCGGGTCGCGCTGCCGGACGCCTTCTACGCCATGGACGGCCTGTTCGAGACCTTCTTGACCGTGCTGGCCGAGTTCGGCGCCTTCCCGGCAGTGATCGAGGCCGAGCTGGCCCGCTACCTGCCGTTCCTGACCACCACCAAGGTGCTGATGGCCGCCGTCCGGGCCGGGGTCGGACGCGAAGCCGCCCACGAGGCGATCAAGGAGCACGCCGTCGCGGTCGCGCTCGACCTGCGCCGCGGCGCCCGCACCAACGACCTGCTCGACCGGCTGGTCGCCGACCCCCGGCTCGGGCTGACCCGCAAGCAGTTGAAGGCGACCCAGGCCGATCCGCTGGAACTCACCGGTGCCGCCCGCGACCAGGTGGACGACGTCGCCGACAAGGTGAAGCGGGTCGCCAAGCTCTACCCGGACGCCGCCGCCTACATCCCCGGCTCGGTGCTCTGAACCGAGTCGAGGAGTGGGACGATAGGAACCGTCCCCGGCGTCCCACAGGTACTACCAGTGGGACGAAAGGAACCGTCCCCGGCGTCCCACCGGCGTCCCGGTCTCAGTTCTTGATGCCGATCTTGGCGGTGCTGTTCGGCAGTTCCACATAGGTCTGGCCCGGCGCCATCACCAGCGGACTGCCGTCGTCCAGGGTGAAACTGAACGTCTCGGCGACGTCGCCCTTCTTCCAAGTGCCGGTGACGTATTTGCCGCCGTAGAAGTAGTGGAACGGGCCCGAGGTGTCGATGATGTCGTGGATCGGTTCGTCATGGCCGGTGCCGGAATAGATCTTGGCGTAATGCTGCTTGGCCCGGATGATCAGCACGTTCACCGGGGCCACTCGCTTGCCGCCGGTGAGGGTGTGCGGTCCCCAGGGCATGCTGCGCAGCCAGGTGCCGGACGATTCGTTCCAGGTATAGCCCATGTTGTAGCTGTTGCCGCTCTTCCACGGGACGCTGATGGTGCGGGCGGTCTTGCCGTCGACCGTGCTGGCCGCGCCGGCGTCGCCGAACGGGAAGTAGATCTCCTGCGGACCGTCGTGGAACTTCTTGGCCAGCTTGGCCAGCGCCGTCGGATGACAGAGCACGGCGCGGTCGTAGTACCGGACGCCGTTGAGCACCCGGATTCGGGACGAATCGATCGAGTACGCGCCGGTGCCCCTGGTGTTCATGTAGGACAACATGCCGTCGAGATAGTTGCCGTATTTCTGCACATAGTTGAGCACCCAGCCGGTGGCGCCGGTATTGCCGATCAGCGCGTGGATGGGGGACAGCAGCGGAATGTCGACCGGACGAATCGACCGCACCGGGCCGACCGCGTCCGGCATCGTCGAATGGAAGACCGGCACCAGCCGGGTTCCGCTGTAGCCGGCGGTGTCGCGATAGCCGTCCAGTTCGACGAACACGATGTCGGCCGCATCCAGCCCGCGCTGCGGATGCTCGTTGCGGTTGTCGGGCACCTTGACCGCGACGGCGGGGTGTTTCGCATCGGCCGGATTCTTGAGCAGTTTGCCGGAAAGCGGCCAGCGCGCCCGGGTGTCGACCGAGGGGCTGGGAGAGGGAGTTCCGGGCGGAACGTCCTGGGTCGGGGGGACGGAGGGAGCGGGTTGATCGGCACAGCCGGCGACCGCGACGCCTGCCGTGCCGAGCAGTCCGACGAGCGCCGTGCGACGGCTCAGTGCGTGCATGCCACACAAGCTACAACCATGTCCCTCAGGGACCGCGACGACACTGGCATCATGGGCTGGGCGCCGCTGTGGCGCGTCAGTTCCAGGAGGGTGCGGTGGCCGAACCGACATGGATCGAGCGCCATGTTCCGGGACGCCATGGGGACGTCCGGGTGCGCGAGTACCGGCCGTCCGAGCCGATCGGGCCGCGGCTGGTCTGGGTGCACGGCGGCGGCTGGGTGGTCGGAACCCTGGCCGAACCAGAGGCCCATCTGGTCTCGATGCGGGTGGCCGCCGCGGGCTTCCCGGTGACCAGCGTGGAGTACGGGCTGGTGCCGATGTTCCCCGTCGTCGGGCCGATGCGGTTGCGGCCCTCGCCGTTCCGCTACCCGGTCTCCCAGGACCAGGTGATGGACGCCTGGCTGGACGCCCGGGCCACCCACGGCGGCCCGATGTGGCTGGGCGGGGCGAGCGCCGGGGCCTGCCTGGCGGCCGCGGTGGCGCTGCGGCTGCGGGACGGCGAAGGGGAGGCGCCGATCGGCCTGGCCTTCCTGTACGGGCTGTTCCACGGCGTGCTGCCGCCCGCCTCGGCCTCGCTGCGCCGCCGGCTGTTCGGCCTGGCCGACCTGCGGGTGATGCAGGAGATGGTGCGCCGGGCCGCGGTGAACCATGTCGGCTCCGCGCAGGAACTGGCCAACCCGCACGTCTTCCCCGGGCTCGGCGACCTCACCGGCCTGCCGCCGGTGCACCTGCTGAACGCCGACCGGGACATCCTGCGCGCCTCGGCGGAGAACTTCGCCCACCGGCTCACCCTGTCCGGCGTCCGGCACGACGGCCTGTACCTGCCCGGTACCACGCACGGCTTCCTGGCCCGCCCCGAATCGGAGGCGTTCCGGCTGGGCACCCAGGCGCTCGCCGGCTGGATGTCCGCCTGATTGCGGGCCTCGACCTGGGTGGGTACCGATTTCCGCGCTCGATGCGCAGAAGTGGCCGACTCAAACGTTTGAGTTTCCATCGAGCGCGGAAATCGGTATTTCGTGCGATGGTGAAATCGACTGAAGGCGAGGAACTGTCGGGCTACCCGAGCCGGGGCAGCGCAGCGGAATACACCCAGGAGTCGATCAGCGCGGCCACGTCGGCGTCGGTGTAGCGCTGGGCGTGCGCCACGAACGCGGCGGTGGTCACGGTCGACCAGCGGTTCGCCGCCGTCCAGTCCCGCAGCATCGGGAAGAACGACTCGCCCAGTTCGCCGCGCAGCGCATGCAGGGTGAGCGCCCCGCGCTTGTACACCCGGTCGTCGAACATCAGCTCGCGGCCCGGGTCGCCCAGCAGCAGATCCTGCGGCAGGCCCTGCAGCCGCCGGTGATGCTCGGCGGCCAGATCGGCCGCGCCACGGCGTCCGGACGCCTCCGACCACAGCCACTCGCTGTAGCAGGCGAACCCCTCGTGCAGCCAGATGTCCCGCCAGGACGCCGCGGTCAGGCTGTTGCCGAACCATTGGTGGGCCAGTTCGTGCGCCACCAGCCGCTCGTTGTCCCAGCCGGCCACCACATGGTTGGCGCCGAAGGTGGACAGGGTCTGCGCCTCCAGCGGGATCTCCAACTCGTCGGCGGTGATCACCGCCGCGTAGCCGCCGAACGGGTACGGTCCGAACAGCTCGGCGAAGGTGTCCACCATGGCGGCCTGCCGGGCGAACGCCGTCCCGGCCCCCACCCCGACCCCGCGTGGATGCACCAGCTCGACCCGGTCGCCGGCGCGCGTGGTGGCATAGCGCCCGATGTGCAGCACGGCCAGGTAGGACGCCATCGGCTCGCTCTGCCGGTACCGCCAGGTGGTCCGTCCCGACCGCTTCTCCCGAGCCTCCAGGACGCCGTTGGCGACCACCCGATAGCCGTCCGCCACGGTCACCGCGACCCGGTAACTGGCCTTGTCGTCCGGGCGATCGTTGCACGGGAACCAGGACGGCGCACCGCACGGCTGGGACGCCACCAGCACCCCGTCGGTGAGCTCCTCCCAGCCCACCGGCCCGAACACGCTGGGGATCGGACGCGGCTTGCCGGCGTAGTCCACCTCGACCTTGAGCCGGCCGCCGCGCTTGGTCTTCGAGCCCAGGTTGATCCGCAGCTTGCGTTCCCGGTGGGTGTAGCGCGCCTGGCGTCCGTCCACCCGGACCCGGGAGACGTTCAGCCCGTACAGGTCGAGGGCGACCTGGTCGAGTTCCTCGACGGCCTCGACCTCCAGCACCGCCCGGCCGGACAGGTGATTGGTGGCGACCTTGTAGTCCAGGTCGAGCCGATAGGAACGGACGGCGTAGCGCCGGTTCCCGTGACCGGGGACGTACGGGTCGGCAGCGGGCATCATTCCTCCGTGGACGGCCAGGGTTGTTACGGCTGGGGCTCTTCCGTAGACGAGTGGGACGCCGGCCAGGGAGCGATCGGGTTTCCGATCCATCGGGTCTTGTCAGGGACGGATTCACCGCGCATGACCAGCGATACCGGCCCGATCGTAGCGTGTCGTCCTACGGTCGCCGCCGGCAGGATCACACTGTTCGGCCCGAGCGTCGCCCCGGCCCGCAGCGTGACGGTGTCCATGCTCAGCACCCGGTCGTGGAACAGGTGGGTCTGCACCACGCAGCCGGCGTTCACCGTCACCCCGGCGCGCAGGTCGATCAGGTCGGCCTCCGGCAGCCAGTAGGTCTCGCACCAGACCCCCTGGCCGACCTTGGCGCCCATCGACCGGAACCAGGCGTTGAGCGCCGGCGTCCCCATCGTCGGGTGCGCGAACCAGGGCGCGGCCAGCATCTCGACGAACATGTCGGCCAGCTCGTTGCGCCACACCAGCGAGCTCCACAGCGGGTGGTCGGACGGCCCGAGCTTGCCCAGCAGCAGCCACTTCGCCACCGTCGCGGACGCGGCCGCCAGCACGCCGCCGACGCCCAGCACCACCCCGGACAGGACGCCGGCCAGCAGCCAGCCGGCCTGTGCCAGAGCGATCAGGGCCGTCACGCACAGCGCGGTCAGCGCCGCCAGGGTGAGCGGCGCGATCAGCCGGCAGACGTCCACCGCGGCGCGCGCCACCTTGAGCCGGACGCCGGGCGCGTAGGTGCGGGACTGGTCGGCGCTGGCCGCGGTGCGGCGCAGCTTGGTCGGCGGGGAGCCGATCCAGGACGTCCCGCGCTTGGCCCGACGCCGGCTGGGGGCCGCGGACAGCACCGCGACCAGGCCGCCCTTGGGCACCTTGCGGCCCGGTGCGGCCATCCCGGAGTTGCCGACGAAGGCGTGCTTGCCGACCCGCACCTCCTCGATCCGCAACCAGCCGCCGCCCAGCTCGTAGCCGCCGATCAGGGTGTCGTCGGCCAGGAAGGCGCCGTCGTCCACGGTGACCAGCTTGGGGATCAGCAGCACCGTGGACGCCTCCACCTCCTTGCCGATGGTGGCGCCCAAAGCCCGTAGCCAGGCCGGAGTGGCGAAGCTGGAGTAGAGCGGGAACAGCCAGCTGCGGGCCTCGTCCAGGACCCGGATCGTCGACCAGGCCTGCCAGGCGATC
Organism: Micropruina sp.; assembly: GCF_047607385.1. GTDB lineage: Bacteria > Actinomycetota > Actinomycetes > Propionibacteriales > Propionibacteriaceae > Micropruina. The sequence continues at coordinate 6,360 of NZ_JASGDE010000046.1, read as the reverse complement.
CGGGACTGCACCGGATGGTGCCCGGCCTTCAGCCCGACGCCGAGCAGCCGCACCAGCGCCCCGATCAGCACGGTCAGGGTCAGGTAGCCGACCAGCACCGCGGGCAGCAGCAGGGGCCAGATCCCGGCCAGCGCACTGCCCACCGAGGTGGACGCCGCCAGCGCCGGCCACAGCACCGCGAACCCGGCCAGGGTGGCCAGCATCGGCAGCGCCGCGATCAGCACGCCCATCGCGGCGTAGCCGACCAGCCAGGCCGGGTTGTTGTTCGGCCGCTCCGGCCACGGCCCGCGGGCCTGGTCGCGCACCTTCACCGCCGGGGAACCCGACCAGTACTCGCCGTCGCCCACGGCGCCGAACACCGACGACCCGGGCGCCACCTCGGCGCCGGCACCGACGTCCGCGCCGGCGCACAGGGTGCTGCGGGCGCCGATCCGGGCGCCCCGGCCGACCCGGACGGAGCCGATGATCAGCCGGTCGCCGTCCAGCCAATGGCCGCTCAGGTCCACCTCGGGCTCGATCGAGCAGGCGTTGCCCAGTTCCAGCAGCCCGGTGATCGGCGGGGCGCTGTGCAGATCGACGTGCCGCCCGACCCGGGCGCCGAGCAGCCGGGCGTACCAGCGCAGCAGCACCGCGCCGGCGATCGATTCGACCCCCATCTCGTCGGCGAACCGTTGCGCCAGCCACAACCGGAGATGCACCTTGCCGCCGCGCGGGTAGCTGCCCGGACCGATGCCGGCCAGGATGATCCGGACGCCGAGCGCGGTCAGCAGCATCCGTCCCGGGGTGACGATCATCAGCGCGGCGCCGATCAGGATCCACCACCACGAGATGGTCGGCAGCCAGGCCAGCCCGGCGGCATGCGCCAGGTTCGCCGCGGCGGCCGCCCAGATCGTCCAGCGCAGCCCCGGAATGGTGCGCAACGGCAGCAGCGCCCACAGCTGGCCGCGCTGGGTCTTCACCGGCACCGGACGGACGTTGGAGTTGAGTTGGGATGCCGGGGTGGCCATCTCGTCCAGGTGCGCGGCGAGATCCGCCAGCCGCGGATGGTCGTAGATGTCGGCGACGGTCACCTCGGGGTGGCTGCGGCGCAGCAGCGACACCATCTGCGCCGCGGTCAGCGAGCCGCCACCGAGGTCGAAGAAGTCGGCGTCCAGTGCGCCGACCCGGGTGCCGAGCACGGCCTCCCAGTGGTCGCGCACCATCGCCTCGGTGCCGGCCAGTTGCAGTTCGGACGCGCCGCCGCCGGCGTCCGGCAACGGCCAGGGCAGCGCGTCCCGGTCGATCTTGCCGGAGGTGCGGGTGGGCAGTTCGTCCACCACCGCCAGCCGCGGCACCAGCGGGGCGGGCAGCCGCTCCCGCAGCGTGGCCAGCGCGGCGTGGGCGTCGAAGCCGTCCTCGACGGCCAGGTAGCCGACCAGCAGCTGGCTGCCCGACCCGGTGCGCCGGACGGCGGCCGCGGCCCCGCTGACCCCGTCCAGGTCGAGCAGCGCGTTGTCGATCTCGCCGAGCTCGATGCGGCGTCCGCCGACCTTCACCTGGTCGTCGGCGCGGCCGACGAAGAGCAGCCCGGCCTCGTCGTTCACCACCAGGTCGCCGGAGCGGTAGGCGCGGTCCCAGCCCAGCGACGGCAGCGGGGCGTACTTCTCGGCGTCCTTGACCGGATCGAGGTAGCGGGCCAGCCCGACGCCGCCGATGATCAGCTCACCGGTCTCACCCGGCCCGACCGGGTTGCCGGCCGGGTCGACGACGACCAGATCCCAGCCGTCCAGCGGCAGCCCGATCCGGATCGGCGGCTCACCGGTCAGCTTGGCGCCGCAGGCCACCACGGTCGCCTCGGTCGGCCCGTAGGTGTTCCACACCTCGCGTCCGGGGGTGACCAGCCGGGCACCCAGGTCGGGCGGGCAGGCCTCGCCGCCCAGGATCAGCAGCCGCACCCGGCGCAGCGCCTCGGCCGGCCACAACGACACCAGGGTGGGCACCGTGGAGACCACGGTGATCCGGTTCGCCTGCAGCCACGGCCCCAGATCCATCCCGGAGCGGACCAGCGAGCGGGGCGCCGGCACCAGGCAGCCGCCGTAGCGCCAGGCCAGCCACATCTCCTCGCAGGACGCGTCGAAGGCCACCGACAGCCCGGCCATCACCCGGTCGCCGACCCCCAGCGGCGCGTCGGTGAGGAAGACCCGGGCCTCGGCGTCCACGAAGGCGGCGGCGTTGCGGTGGGTGACCGCTACCCCCTTCGGCTTCCCGGTGGAGCCGGAGGTGAAGATCACCCAGGCGTCGTCGTCCGGGCTCGGATCGACCCGCTCGATCGCCGGCCGGGCCGGTCCGCGGGTGTCGATCTCCAGGTTGTTGCCGATCACCGCGCGGGCGCCGGCCTCGGTGAAGACGGTGCGGGCCCGCTCGTCCGGGTCGTCGGCGTCCACCGGGACGTAGGCGGCGCCGGCCAGCAGGATGCCCATGATCGCCACGTACAGATCGGTCGTCCCGGACGCGATCCGCACCCCGACCTTGTCGCCCGGACCGATGCCGAGCTCCGCCAGCTCGTCCGCCAGCTCGTCGGCGGCGTCGGCGAACTCGGCGTAGGTGAGCACCGCGGCGCCGTTGTCGAGGGCCTCGGCGTCGGCGCATTCGTCCACGGTCTCCCGGAAGACGTCCACCAGGGTGCGGGGTGACGGTGCCAGGCTGCGGCGCAACAGGCTCAACGAGGGCTCCTCGATCGGCGGGGCTGGGGCGGCCCCTGGGTGGGTCTGCATTATCGCCCGCGCGGGCGAACGGCAGGTGAACAGACGCGCGGTGCCGGCCGGGAGGGCAAGGGACGCCGCCGGCCGAGTCCCCGTGCTACGCGGGACAGACCCCTCGTTCCACTTGGCTGGGATGTGGTGCGTGGGTGGTCCGTGGGGACAGACCCCTCGTACCACTTGGCTGGGATGTGGTCCGTGGGTGGTCCGTGGGGACAGACCCCTCGTTCACTCGGCTGGCGAGGGACGCCGGGGGCGACTGTCGCTGACAGCTCGGCCGGAGTACCGTTGACCTCCGGTATCACTCCGCTGGAAGGGAGGCGCGTCATGTCCGTCACTGTTCTGGACGCGTTCGCGTCCCGTCCGTCCGAGGCCCGCATTCACTGATTCCGCGGCCGTCCGCCGCAGCGCCGGGCCTCCTCCCGTAGGAGAAACCCGTTGTCAACAGACAATCCCGCAGCCTTCGACTGGGCTGCGTTGAGCTATACCGAAATATCCGAAGATCTGGACGACGATCAGCGCTGGTCGACCTGGCGCAGCGTCGACCGACTGTCGCGCGGCCCGAAGCCCCGGCCGCGCTGGCTGGTCACCTCACAGGCCGCGCTGGACACCGAGCTCGGCATCCTCAAGACCGGCAAGGAGGCCGACGTGTTCCTGCTGGAACGCGCCGTCCCCGGGGGCGAGTCCTGCCTGCTCGCCGCCAAGCGGTACCGGTCCTCGGAGCACCGGCTGTTCCACCGCGCCAGCAGCTACACCGAAGGACGCCGCGGCCGGGACAGCCGGGAGAACCGGGCCGTCCGGCTCAAGTCCGGCTTCGGCCGGCAGATCGAGGCCGCCCGCTGGGCGCAGGCCGAGTTCAGCACTCTGAAACGACTCTGGGAGGCCGGCATCCGGGTGCCCTATCCGGTGCAGGTGGACGACCGGGAGATCCTGATGGAGTTCATCTGTGACGGGGACGCCGCCGCACCCCGGCTCGCCCAGTGCAGCCCGTCACCGGAGCAGTTGCGCTGGCTGTGGCCGCAGCTGGTCGAGGCGCTGATCCGGTTGGGTCGGCTGCAACTCGTGCACGGTGACCTCAGCCCGTTCAACGTGCTGGTCCGCGGCCTGGACGGCCCCGAACCCGAGCTGGTGATCATCGACGTCCCGCAGGTGCTCGACCTGGTCAGCAACCCCAACGGCTTCGGCTACCTGGAGCGGGACTGCCGCACCATGGCCGACTGGTTCGTCCGCAAGGGTGTCGAGGTGGACGCCGGCGCACTCGTGGCCGAGGTGCTGGGAGCCGCCTGGTGACGTCCCTAGACTGAGCGCCGTGACCGACTTCGCCCTGGACCTGCCGCTGATCCACGCCGGGAAGGTGCGCCGGCTCTACGCCATGCCGGACGGCACCATCCTGATGGTGGCCACCGACAACATCTCCGCCTTCGACCAGGTGTTGTCGACGCCGATCCCCGACAAGGGCGCGATCCTCAACCAGCTGTCGCTGTGGTGGTTCGAGCAGCTGGCGGACGTGGTCGGCAACCATGTGGTCAGCACCGACGTGCCGGACGCGGTGCGTGGTCGCGCGGTGATCGCCGAACGGCTGGACATGGTCCCGGTCGAGTGCGTGGCCCGCGGTTACCTGACCGGCTCCGGTTGGGCCGAGTACCAGGCGTCCGGCACGGTCTGCGGCATCGAGTTGCCGCCCGGGCTGGTGGACGGCTCCCGGCTGCCGCAGCCGATCTTCACCCCGGCGATCAAGGCGCCGCTGGGGGAGCACGACGAGAACGTCGACTTCGCCACCATCGTCGAGTTGCACGGGCAGGAGCTCGCCGACCAGCTGCGCGAGCTCACCCTGGCCATCTACGCCCGCGCCGAGGGCATCGCCCGAAGCCGCGGGATCATCCTGGCCGACACCAAATTCGAGTTCGGACGCCGCCCCGACGGCAGCATCGTGCTCGCCGACGAGGTGCTCACCCCGGATTCCTCGCGGTTCTGGGACGCCGAACTCTGGCAGCCCGGGGTGGCGCTGCCGTCCTTCGACAAGCAATTCGTCCGCGACTGGCTGACCCGCGAATCGGGCTGGGACAAGGCCTCCGACACCCCGGCACCGCCGCTGCCGGACGCCGTCATCGCCGCCACCCGGGCCAAATACGTGGAGGCCTACGAGAAACTCACCGATCGCGCCTTCTCCGCCTGACCACTGCGGGCACCCGATCGCCCGACGGTGGGACGCCGGGGACGGTTCCTTTCGTCCCACTGGTACTACCTGTGGGACGACGGGGACGGTTCCTTTCGTCCCAACCGATCGCGTGGGACGACGGGGTGGGACGCCGGGGACGGTTCATTTCGTCCCACCGATCGCGGCGGTGAGAGCGTCCGGACGCCGCCGCAGGCACCGATAGGGTGTGCTGCATGGCGCGCGTGATCGTGGATGTGATGCCCAAGCCGGAGATCCTGGACCCTCAGGGCAAGGCCGTCACCGGAGCCCTGAAGCGGCTCGGGTTCGACGGGCTGACCGTCCGGCAGGGCAAGCGGTTCGAGGTGGACGTCGAGGGCGAACTCACCGACGAACGACTCGACCAGGTGCGTGAGGCGGCCGAGAAGCTGCTGGCCAACACCGTGATCGAGGCCTTCGACGTCCGGGTCGAGCAGTGAGCCGGATCGGCGTCGTCACCTTCCCGGGTTCGCTGGACGACCACGACGCGCAGCGTGCGGTCAAGCTGGCCGGCCATGAGGCGGTCGCGCTGTGGCACGCGCACGAGTCGCTGCAGGGCGTCGAGGCGGTGATCCTCCCCGGCGGCTTCTCCTACGGCGACTACCTGCGCTGCGGCGCGATCGCCCGGTTCAGCCCGATCATGACCGAAGTGATCGAGGCGGCGAACCGGGGCCTGCCGGTGCTGGGCATCTGCAACGGCTTCCAGGTGCTCTGCGAGTCCCACCTGTTGCCCGGCGCGCTGATCCGCAACGACGTCCGCACCTTCGTCTGCCGCGACCAGAAGCTGCGGGTGGACTCGGTGGACACGGTCTGGAGCTGCGCCTTCGAGCCCGGCCAGGAGATCACCATCGTGCTGAAGAACGGCGAGGGCGGGTTCGTCGCCGACCCCGACACCATCGCCCGGCTGGAGGGTGAGAACCAGGTCGTCTTCCGCTATCTGGACGTCAACCCGAACGGTTCGCTGAACGACATCGCCGGCATCACCAACAGCCGCGGCAATGTCGTCGGCCTGATGCCGCACCCCGAGCACAACATGGAGGAGCTGACCTCCCCGAGCCTGGACGGCCGCACCTTCTTCGCCTCGCTGGAACGGTTCCTGGCCGCCACCGTCGCGAGCTGACCCGGACGCCGGGCTGGATCAGCTCGTGGATCTGTTCCGGACGCCGGGGTGATCTCGACGCGGATTTGATCCCGACGCCGAACTGACCCCGTCCCGGCACCGTCGTCGCGGGCCGGCCTCACTGCTGGAAGAGTTCCCGGAGCCGGTCGGCGAGATGGCCGAACAGCGCCGGGTCGACGCCGAGCACACGGGCCCCGACGATCACGATCACCCCGAGCACGACCAGGCACAGGACGAAGCCGACGAGTCGCCCGAACCAGCCACGGGCCGGCGCCGGGGTGCCGGTCCGGGCCCGCAGCGCGGCCCGC
>NZ_JASGDE010000045.1:0-5511 GCF_047607385.1 Micropruina sp. | reverse complement strand
GGCGCAGCGCTACGCCCGGGGCGAGATCGGCGCGTCGCCGCGGGCCCGGGTGCGCGGGCCGGGCGGGCAATGGCTGGTGCTGCACGCGTCCCCGCTGGTCGGCGCCGCCGGGCCCAGCGGCCAGGTGGTGGTCACCATCGAAGAGGCGCGTCCGCCTGAGATCGTGCCGCTGGTGGTGGCGGCGTTCGGCCTCACCCCGCGCGAGCGCGACATCACCCGGCTGGTGCTGCAGGGGTTGGACACCAAGGAGATCGCCGCCCAACTGTTCCTGTCGACCTACACCGTGCAGGACCACCTGAAGGCGGTCTTCGAGAAGGCCGGGGTGCGCAGCCGGCGGGAGCTGATCGCCCGGGTCTACTTCGACCAGTACGTGCCCCGGCTGGGTGCGGCGCTCGGGCCCAGCGGCTGGTTCGTCGAACCGACCCGGTAGGGGTGCTCAGCCGGACGCCGGTGTGGACGACCAGCCGGCCAGGTGCAGCCGGTCGAAGGCGTCCAGCAGCAGTTCGAGGGTGAACTCGAACTCGTACTGCCGGTCGCAGCCGGCGCCACCGGTGCGCTCCAGCGAGTCCAGGGTGATCGCCACGATGTGCGGGAAGCGCTCCCGGATCAGGTGTTCGGAGGCGGCACGCTCCAGCGGGCTGGGGGCCGTGACGCTGTCGTCGAAGGCCTCCGGACTGAACCCCCAGATGCGGTGGCCGAGCGCGTGCATCGCATGGTGGGTGAGGTCGGCGGACAGGCCGCCGGCGAGGAACTCTCCGGCGATCGCGTCCATATGGGCCAGCACGGCCGGCGTTCGCTGCCGGCTGGTCTCGATCGCGGTGCGCAGCCAGGGGTGGACGGCGAGGGCGTCGCGCGCGGCCAGAATGCGGAACCGCACCGAGTCGCGCCAGCTCAGCCGCTTGCCGGGTCGTGGATAGCCGGCGACCACGGCGTCGATCATGCCGGACAGCAGGGCTTGCTTGCCGGCGACGTGCTTGTACAGCGCCATCGGCACCACCCCGAGCTCGGCGGCCAGCACCCGCATGCTCACCGTGTCGAGCCCGCCGTCGTCGGCCAGTGCGACCGCCGTGGTCAGCACCCGTTCTCGATCGAGAGAAGGCCGATCTGCCCGCGACGTTGACATGTGTACAGCGTACACCTAGCCTGAGTGTACGCCGTACACCAGGAGGTTCGAGTGACTACCGAGAGACGATTGACCTTGTCGGCAGGGATTCTCTATCTGCTGACCTTCGTGACCTCGATGCCTGCCCTGGCGCTCAAGCAGCCCTATCTGGACGGTCTTCTCGGCGCCGACCCGGGCGCCGTGCGCTGGGCTGCGGCGCTGGAGATCGTCCTGGCGGCCTGCTGTGTGGGCACGGCGATCGCGCTGTACCCGGTGGTCCGGCGCCACCGCGAGGCGCTGGCGCTCGGCTTCGTCGCCTCCCGCACCGTGGAGGCGGCGGTGATCCTGCTCGGCGTCACCAGCATGCTGGCGGTGCTGAGCGTGGGTCGTTCGGACGTCGCGGCCGGTGCCCTGGTGGGGCTGCACGACTGGGCGTTCCTGCTCGGTCCCGGGCTGCTGCCGGCGGTCAACGCGGCGCTGTTGGGCAGCCTGCTGCTCGGTGCGCGGCTACTGCCGCGCGCGATCCCGACGGTCGGGCTGATCGGTGCGCCGCTGTTGGTGCTGAGCGCCATGGGCACCCTGCTGGGCTGGTTCGATCAGGTGTCGGTGTGGGGATTGGTCGGCGCCCTGCCGATCGCCGTGTGGGAACTCGCCCTGGGCTTGTGGCTGACCGCCCGCGGGCTGCGAACCGTCACCCCGGACGCGGTGGGCGGCGTCCCCTACTCCGACTCGGGGGTGGCGGCCAGATAGACCCAGCGTCCGCCGCGACGGACGAAGGCGGAGCGTTCGACCAGCGAGCCGCGGCGTCCGCGGTGGCTCCAGTGCGCGACGAACCCGACGATGCCCATCAGGTCGTCCTCGGCCCCGTCGGTGCGCTCGACGATCTCCAGCCCGTCCCAGCGCCGGTCGTCCAACTCCAGCGACTCCGGACGGGTGCGCGGATGCCAGGTGCGCAGCAGGTAGTCGGCGTCGTTCCGCGCGAAGGCGGTGTAGCGCGACCGCATCAGTGCCTCGGCGGTGGCCGGCCAGGCCTCCCGACGCAGGAACGGGGCACAGCAGTCGGCGTAGCGTCCGCCGCCGCAGGGGCAGTCGGCGGTGCCGGGCAGATCGGTCATCGCGACCATGGTGCCATGCCGCGCCGGTCGTAGGCTGGCGTCAGCAACCGGAGGGAGGGTGCGGGTGAACACCGAACCGGTCATCGAATCGGCCTGGGATGCTCCCGGATCGGTGTACGACCGGCGCGCGGTGGCCTACGACGCGATGGTCGGCTCTACAACCGGTTGGCCTGGGCCACCGATCCTGCCGACTACGCGACGTTCGCGCGCCGCGCACCCGGCCGGAGACTCGCTTCGTGCAGGCGGACGCCTTTGCGCTGCCGTTCGAGCCGGGCTGCTTCGAGACTGTGGTCTGCCTGGGATTCCTACACCTGGTCGGCAGTAGGTCGGCTTCGTGGAGGGGCTGCGGGTGCAACTCCGGCCGGGCGGCACGGTTCCATGGCCTGCCTGGAGCTGGACGCCTGATCGAGCATCTGTCAGCAGGGCCGGGTCCTCAGGGGGTTCTCATGACGGTGACGGGGTCGAGTCTGGCCGCGAATGCGGCGGGGGCAAGGGCGACGAGGGCCGCGGTCAGCACGGCGAGGGTTCCGACCGCGATGGTGAACGCGATGGGTGTCGCGATACCGATGGTCAGGTTGTAGAGGACCCCGGCTGTGCAGCCGAGGATCGCACCGATTGTGGCGGTGATCGCGGCACGTCCGGTGACCAGGGTGATGAGGTCGGGTCGGGTGATGCCGAGGGTGCGGCGACGTCCGAGATCGCGACGATGTACCAGAACATCGGTCAACACGACGGTGGCGACGAACAGTCCGCCGATGGCGAGAATGAGGAGTAGCAGCGTCCGGCCAGCGTCGGCCAGTTGATTGTTCAGATCTCGGGCGGTTTCGGCCAGGGTGGCCGGCGATTCGACGTAGACGCCCTGCTGATCGGACGGTGCCAGCACCGCCAGCACGGCGGAGACCGTCGGCCGCGTGGTGGTGATGCTGTTGATCAGCGCTCGTAGTTCACGCCCCGGCTGGTCTGGGGTGGCGGCCATAAGAGCCCCCGCCGCTAGATCGGCGTTGGAATCGGTGGGGGTGAACGAACCGACGATGGGGTACTGGGTGAGGCCGTCGGCAGTTTCCAGGTAGCCGACTGGTTCCGCCAGGTTGAGCGTGGAGAGCAGCGCGGAGGAAACCAGCACTTCACCGGGCTGTGGCAGCCTTCCACGGACGGTTGCCACCACGTCAGCAATGTCGCCGAGGACAGGCCATACCGGTATCCGAACCCCACCCGGACCGACCGCGCCGTTGACCACGTCGAACGGCGCCCCCAGGGCGTTGGCCTGCTCGATGGTCGACATGCCTTGGATGGTGCCGAGCGTCCTTGTGTTGATGAAGCCCAGACTCTTGGCGTCGACCACGGTGAGTTTGCGGGCGCCGGCTTGCTCCAGCCTGTGGGCGACTTCGGCCACAGCGGCGGCCGAGCGGCCGATGGTGGCGAGCGAGGTGAAGCACATGGCCGCGACCACCACCACGATCAGCAGCGAAGGTACTTTTGCGGCCCAGGTCATACTGAGCGCTTCACGAACCTGAGTCCCCAACCTCACAGCTGCACCACCTCATCGACCTGCTCCAGGACGAACGGGTCGTGACTGGCAATGATCACTGTGCTTGCATCGAGCCGGGCAGTCCCGGTCAGAGCATCGAGGACCAGGGCCGCATTGTCCCGGTCGAGGTTCCCCGTCGGCTCATCGGCGAGTATGACGTCTGGGGAGTTGATCAGCGCGCGACAGACGGCCAGACGCTGGGCCTGACCACCGGATACCTGCCCGGGGCGGTGCTCAGCGCGCTCGGCCAGTCCAAATCGTCTCAGCAATTCCTGTGCCCGCGGTAGTTGCTCCGATCGCCGCCCACCGGCGTACAAGGCGGGTTCGACCACCGAATCGATCACCTTGCGGGTCGGGTCCAGCTCGGAATCCTGGAACACGAACCCGATCCGCCTGGATCGGATGAATGCGCGTTCGGAGTCACTGACGTGAGAAACAGGGCGGCCGTCGAGGACCACCGAACCAGTAGTCGGGGTGAGTAGCAGGCCCAGCACATACAGCAACGTCGACTTTCCACGCCCTGACGGACCGGTGACCGCGGTCACCGCACCCGGGGTGAACTCGTGGGTCAACCCCCCGAACAGCTCTTCACCCCCCTTGCGGTAGGCGAACGACACGTCGGTGAGGCTCATCATCGCTGTATCCTCAGCGGCCAGGGCTCGGCTGCGCCGGCGGCGCCATCGACTGGGTGCCAGCGGCCAGTACCTGGACATGCTCGCCGACCGTGACTCCCTTGACTACCGCGACACCGTCCTGGGAACCCAGCACCGTGAGCGTCCGCGATGTGCGCGTACCGTCAGCGCTCACAACAGTGACCTGGGTCGATCCGTCGGGATTGGTGAGCAGTGCCGCCACGGGGACGGCCGGTCCGGTCGCGGGCGGTACGACCTGGACTTGAGACATGACAAAGATGTCCTCACCTGCGATGTCCAGATCGCAGCTCTTGCCGCAAACAGGCCCACCGGAGGGGCTGGACAATAGCAGCCGCGTGTCGCCGCTCTCGGTGGTGGTCGAACTGTTGACGACCGCCGTCCACTTCTTGCCGCGGAACTCCATAGATACCGTCGCATCCCGTGGAACCAGCCTGGCCTGGTCGCTGGAAATCACGAGGGCGAAGGACGGTTTCCCTGCGGTGAACGCCACCTTCTCGCCGCCCGAGAAGATCGTACCCAACCGCAGCACTTTCGCGTCCAGCAGCACGGTGCTCGGTAGCCGGGGGACGGCTATCAGTTCCCCGAGTTCGACAGTGCCGGATTGTTGAAGGCCGAGCTTCTTCTGCCAGGCACGGACGGCCCGGTCGGTCGCCGAGTCGAAGTGCTGCCCCTTCGTGCTCAAGTACTTCATCTCGACCAGGGCGTTGCGCAGCTGGGCAACGTCGGTGCCGCGCATGCCGTAGCTCAAAGCTCGATAGAACGGCTGGGAACCCTGCACGACCCGCACCGGCACTGCAGCAACCCGATACAGCACGTCCCCGACCTTCTTTGAGCCGGACTTGCCGACCGAGGTCACCACGCCGACCAACGAGTTCACCGCGAGGGCAGACTTCCCTTGAGACACCGTCACGTTCAGGTCCAGCACTTTGCCGACAGTCTGTTCCTTGACCTCCACCACGACAGACTCCGCCGGGGCGTCACTCACAGTCGCGGCTGGCTGCATGGTCACCCTGCCCGCCCAGAAAGCAGCCGTGACACACCCAACCACCAAGATCGCTGCAACCACCCAGCGACCTACCCGCGAGCGCTGCAACCTCGCGACCGGTGTCTCCT
>NZ_JASGDE010000044.1:0-7459 GCF_047607385.1 Micropruina sp. | reverse complement strand
TTCTTGTGCGGGGGCGCAGCCGCCACGCTGGCAGGGTTCGGAGTACGGGTTCGGGGGGGCCACGGAAACGAGCAAGGGATCTGGGGGGATCTTGTTGGTGGTGGCGAGGGCAGGATTGAGCCGGGTCGGGCGGACTACTGGGAGGAGTCGTCCACGACCCGGCTCTCCGCCAATTTTCGGGACCGGTGTGGTCGGTGGTCCGTTGTCAGAACCGTCCCCGAACGTTCGAAAGTCAAACCGTGCAGAACCGTCCCCGATGGTTGAGGACCGTCCCCGGACGGTCGAAAGTCAACCGTGCAGAACCGTCCCCGATGGTTGAGGACCGTCCCCGGACGGTCGAAAGTCAACCGTGCAGAACCGTCCCCAACCAGCGAGAACCGTCCCCGGAGGTGCCGTGCCCGGACGAACGCCTCAGTCCGGGGAGCGCAACCACCGGCGCACGTGCCAGGTGGCTTCGACATCGTCCTCGTTGTATTCCAGGACGCGGCGGCGGGCGGCGGTGCGGAGTTCCTCGGTGTCGCCGGTGACGGCCTCGGTGAACCAGCTCTGGCTGTTCAGCCCGCCCGGGGCGGCGTCGCGCCAGGAGAAGCCCGCCGCCTTGCTGGCCACCACCTTGAGCCCGAGCCCCTGGGTGCCGAAGAAGTGGGTGCGGATCACTGTGAACAGGTCGACGAAATGTTGCCGTGCCCAGTCCAGCGCCCAGGCCAGCGGCTCGCTGCCGGTGGCGTCGGCGAGTCGTTGCATCCGGATCAGTTCGTAGTCGGAGTAGTGGAAGACCAGCGCGTCGTGGTCGCCGACGGTCTCGCGTAGCCAGCGCATCGCCGCATCCGCCAGGGCTTGTTCGGCGTCGTCGTCGAGGTCGGTGAAGGCGCTGAAGTGCCGATACCAGGGACGCCCGGAGCCGTCGTCGACCAGGAAGCCCCACAGGTAGACCCGGTCGTCGGAGGAGGTTTCGATGTCGAGATCGATCTCGATCGGCGCCTGGGGCAACTCGATCGGGCCCTCGGTGACCCGGTCGAAGTCCACTCCGCGGGCCATCAGCACCGATCGCCGCCAGGCCAGCCGGAGCCGCTCCTCGGCGCCCACCCGGTGGGTGATCCGGGGCAGGTACCGGGGCAGCAGTTCGTCGAGGTCGCAGGCGGCCAGTTCGGCCACCGTCGCCACCCCCAGATCGCGCAGCACCCGGATCTCGTGCACGTCCAGCGGTGACTTCGAGATCCGCAGACTGAGATCGTCGTCGTCCAGTTGCGGACGGCAGACGTCCCACCACTGGCACCAGCCGCATTCCCGGTTGGCGATCGGCAGCAGCGCCGGCGGATCGTCCGGCGACAGCGCGGACGCCGTCTCGGCGATCTCGACCCGGAAGGCGTGCTCGGCGTCGTAGCGCCGCAGGGCGGACACCTGCGCCGGATCGGGCGGCGTCCGCGGGCTGGGCGGCAGCACCGCCGCACCCAGGTCGACCCAGGACAGCACCCGGCCCAGCCCCGGCAGTTCGTCGCTGCCCACCACCGCCGCCAACGGTTCGGACGCCGCCAGCCCGAGCCGCAGCAGCATCCGCTGGTAGTGCGCCAGTTGCAGCAGGTCGTTGAGCCGCCAGGTGTAGCGGAACCGGTGCCCCTCCAACACCCGGCGCCGCAACGGGTCGGACAACGCCGACCAGGTCAGCGTGGAGCCGCCGCCGCGCGGGTCGCTAACCCGGTGGAATTTGATCTCGCCGGGGTGATAGCCCCCGGCCTGGTCGCGCAGCAGCAGGTCGGGGCGTCCGCTGCGGTGCTCCATCGGATCGCGGGGCAGCAGCGGGCCGATCAGCACCTCGACCCCGGACCGCATCGCCTGCAGTGCCGCCCGCTCCTGCTCGCCGCTGGGCAGCCCGGCGAGCTCCCGTCCGTCGAAGACCGAACCGTCGAAGCCGGCCAGCAACGCCGCCAGCACCTCGGCCTCGAACGCCACGCCGCCGTGGAAGACCTCGCGCAGGCCCTCATCGGCCTCGGGCAGGGTCAATCCCGGATGGAACGCGTTGTGGGTCTTGACCGGACAACTGCGCGCTGCGTAGGCGTCCAGGGTGAACATCAGGCGCGGCCGCGGTGCAGCGCGACGATGCCCCCGCTCAGGTTCTTCCACTCGACGTCGCGCCAGCCGGCCGCGGCCAGGGCGTCGGCCAGCCGCGGCTGGGTGTGCCAGGCCCGGATCGATTCGGCCAGGTAGTCGTAGGCCACCGGATTGGACGCGGTGAGCCGCGCCACCAGGGGCAATGCCCGCAGCGCCACCTGGTGGTAGGCGAACCGCAGCGGGGCCCAGGACGGCGTGCTGAACTCGCAGATCACCACCCGACCACCGGGCCGGGTGACCCGGCGCAGCTCGGCGAGCGCGGCCGCGGTGTCCTCGACGTTGCGCAGCCCGAACGAGATGGTCACCGCGTCGAAGGCGCCGTCGGCGAACGGCAGGGCCAGCGCGTCGGCGTTCACGAAGGCGAGTTCGGGCTGGCGCTGCTTGCCCACCTGCAGCATGCCGAGGCTCAGGTCGGCCGGCACCACCAGCGCGCCGGCCTCCGCGAACGGCTTGGACGAGGTGCCGGTGCCGGCGGCCAGGTCGAGGATGCGTTCGCCGGAGCGGGGCGCCACCGCGGCCACCACGGCGTGCCGCCAGCTGCGGTCGAGACCGCCGGTGAGCACGTCGTTGACCAGGTCGTACCGGGCCGCCACACCGTCGAACATCTCCGCCACCTCGGCGCGACGCTTGGCCAGCGTCGCCCGTGCCCCTCGCAGTTCACCCACGGCGCATAGCCTGCCACGCCGGGCTGACACCTTGCTTCGCGGTGGGTGTTCAGGTCGTCCGGGCAGGTGCCCGGCGCGCCCGGCTGCAGGCTCGACGGTGGCTCCGCGGCCTCTACTCAGCTCCAGCCCTCAGGTCAGCTCCAGCCCTCTGCTCAGCTCCAGCCGTCTGCCCAGCCCGAGGCCTCTGTGTCAGCTCCAGCCGTCTGCTCAGCCCGAGCCCTCCGCTCAGCCCGAGCCCTCTGCTCAGCCCCAGCCCTCTGCTCAGCCCCAGGCCTCACCCACGATCGCGCGATCCACCACAGCTTTCGGGTACTGCCGCTGCTTTCGGGAAATATCCCGAAAGCAGACGCGTACCCTGCCAGCTGTGGTCGATCGCGCGATCGGTGTGCCCGGCCCTGCGGTAGGTCATCCCGCCCCACCGGATCCCTGGTAGGTCATCCCGGCTCGCCGGGTCCCCGGCGGTCATCCCGGCCCCGGATCCCTCCCACGTCCCGGCTCCCGGGTCTCGCATCGGGGATCCGCACGGTCCACGCGTCCGCCCGATTCGGGCCGGGCCCAGGTTGTGGGGGAGAATCCTGATCATGGCCAAACGCAGCACAGTGCTCAAGGTGGCCGGGCTCAGCAAGTCGTTCGGTCCGGTCACCATCGTGGACAACTTCAACCTCGAAGTCCGCGAGGGCGAGGCGATCGCGCTCACCGGCCGCAACGGTGCCGGCAAGTCGACGATCCTGCGCTGCCTGGTCGGCGCCGACACGCCCGACGAGGGCACCGTCGAGGTGAACGGCGTCCGGATGAGCGAGACCAACCCGCAGGTGCGCCGCGACGTGGCCACCGTGATCGACGACCTGGACTTCTTCCCCGACCTGTCGGTGGTCGAACATCTCGACCTGCTGGCCCGGGCGCACGGCGTCCCCGATCCGGAGACCGCGGTCGACGAGGTGCTGCACGAGGTGCAGCTGGTCCCGCAGTCCGGTCAGCTGCCCGGCACGCTGTCGTCGGGTCAGCGCCGTCGGCTGGCGCTGGCTACCGCTTTCGTCCGGCCGCGCAAGCTGCTGGTGCTCGACGAGCCCGAGCAGCGCCTGGACGTCGAGGGCGTCGACTGGCTGGCCGCCCGGCTGGCCGCCGAACGGGGCCGCGGCCTGGCCATCGTGCTGGCCAGCCACGAACCCAAGCTGGTCGACATGGTGGCCACCCGGGTGGTCCGGATCGGTGCGGACGCCGTGGTCGGCGAGGTCGACGCGTGAGCAAGAAGTCCCGCAAGCTGATCCGCTCCGCGGCCGCGTCCGGCGCCGCGAAGCCGGAGCCGGCTCCCGCACCGGCACCGGAACTGGAGCACAGCTTCTGGTTCCTGCCGGACGCCGAACCCGAGCCGGTCGACGAGCGCGAACTGCACGACACCATGAAGCAGTGGCGGCACGGCCGTGCCACCCGCTCGATCATGGACGCCATCCAGGACGCCTACGTGGCCATCTTCAGCGTGCTGATGATCGGCGCGATGATCACCAACCTGGTGGTCCGGGCGCAGTCGACGATGGCCAGCTGCTCGGCGGCCACCTGCATCTCGGCCCGCACCCTGGTGCCCTGGGCGATCTGGTTCTCGGTGCTCGGCCTGGCACTGGGTGTTGCCCGGCTGTTCGGACCGGTGCTGGTCTCGGCCGCCGAGGGTTTCTGGCTGATGGACGCCCCGATCGAGCGTTCCCGGCTGCTGTCCGGGCGGTTCGCGCTGGCCACCGCGGCCGCCGGCGTCCTGGCTGCGGTGCTGGGCGGCCTGACCGCGGCCTTGAGCGGGTCGAGCCCGCTGGAGATCGGGCTGTGGGCGCTCGCCGACGGCCTCGGTGCCGCCGCAGTGACCGCCTTCGCCGCCGCCGAGCAGACCCGGGAACGCACCCGGGTGACCCGGGTGGTGCAGACCCTGCTGGCCACCCTGGCGTTGGCCACCCTGCTGCTCACCGTCGCGGTGGCCGCCGGCTGGCTGGCGCTGGACCTGCCGACCGGCATCACCGCGATCGTGCCCGCCGGCGCCGCAGCCCTCGGCCTGTTGGTGCTGCTCATCGAGCTGATCGCCGCCGGACGCCGGCTGAACTTGATCCGGCGGGCTCGGCTGGTCTCGGGTGGGTCCCTGGTGGCCGGCATGCAGGGCGCCATGTACGCGCTCGACTTCGGACTGATCCGCGACATCGTGGTGGAGCGGGCGGCCGTCGAGCGCGGCCACGTCACCCCCACCCAAGGACGCGGTGAGGGCCTGCAGGCGCTGCTCTGGCGCGATCTGCAGCGGCTGCGCCGGTTCCCGCGTCCGCTGGTGCCGCTGGCGGCGTCCGTGGTGGCCCCGTACGCGCTGGACGCCCTCGGCCTGACCACGGTGAACCCGTTCGTGTCGGGGCTGATCCTGGTCGTGGTGCTGGTGCCGTTCCTGTCCACGCTGCGGGTGCTGACCCGCACCGGCGGGCTGGCCCGGTTGTTCCCGTTCCGGACGTCCCAGGTGCGCACGGCGGCGATGATCGTCCCGTTGTTCCTGGCGCTGATCTGGCAGATCGCCACCGTCCCCGCGTTCGTCGGGATCACCTCCGCCGGCGTGGAGCGCTCGGTGCTGGACGGGGTGGCGACCGCCCTGGTCACCGGGCTGGCCGGCTGGCTGGGCGCGGTCCGCTGGGTGACGGCGAAGAAGGCCGACTTCAACACCCCGATGGTCGCCACCGCCTCGGGTGCGGTCCCGCCGGGACTGATCTTCAACCTGTTCCGCGGCATCGACATGGTGGCCCTGATCACCGCGCCGGTGATGCTCGGCGGCTCGCCGCTGTGGTCGTTCGCGCTGGCCGGCGTGGCGTTCGTCTTCCTGCGCGGCACCTTCAACATGGACGAGATGAAGGCCCAGCAGGAGGCGCTGAACCGCGAGCGGGAAGCCGCCAAGAAGACGTCCGGGCAGAAGATCAAGGTGCAGCGCCCGAGCCGGTGACGGCTGGTCGGGCTGGCCCGGCACCCACTCAGCTCGACATCGCCTGCGATAAAGCACATCGCCTGCGTACGAACACAGGCGATGTGCTCGAACGCAGGCGATGTCGCGGGCGGACGTTGGGTTAGTATGCGATTGTCCGGAGGCCCTTCACCCCCGAGCTCCGGACATTCGAGGAGACCGAAATGTCCCGCCCCCGATCGCGCCTTCTCATCGTCACAATTGTGGCAATGGCGATGTCCGCAATCATGTCCGCGACCCCTGCCGAGGGTGTCTCCCGCGCGTCGAAACCCGCCGTCCCGCGGATGCCGATCGTCCAAGCACACCGAGGTGGTTCGCCGCCGAACTCGCTGTCGGCGCTGCGGAGCTCGATCGGCCTCGGCGTCGGTGAGTTGGAAATCGATGTTCGCCGGACGTCCGACGGCGTGCTGGTGCTGCATCACGACGCGGCCACCGGAAACGCCTGCGACACCCCGGGCGTGGGCATCGCCGAGACGCCGTGGCCGGCTCTGTCGACGATCCGTTGCTGGGGTGAGCCGATCCCGAGGTTCGACAGCGCGTTGTCGCTGGTCAAGAAGGCCAAGCAGTCGCTGATGGTCGACATCAAGCGCGCCCCCGGGGAGACCGACGACAGCCTGGCGGACCTCACCCGCCAGGTGGTGGCGGCGTTGAAGCGGTACAAGCTGGTCGAACGTACCCGCCTATCCAGTGCGGAGTGGACGGTGGTCGCGCCCGTCGCGCATCGGGCGATGCGGACGATCCGCGTGGCGGCTGGTGAGGTTGCCCCGAGCCTGAAGCGGATCAAATTGGCCGCCAGTCTGGGCATCGTCGAATACTCGATTCCGGCTTCCCGGGCCGACCTTTTCCTGGTGCGTTTTCCTCGTCGATATTCGATGGGGGTGACGCTGTGGGGCATCGATAATGATCAGCGACTCCGGTACGCCGTCGATGCGGGATCCCGCTACATCACTACCGACACCCCGGCTGCGACGATCGGACTGCTGCGATCGACGAATGTTTCGCGGCTGCTCGCGAATCGACGGGTCACGACGACGAAGCGGCCGCCGCAGACCGTGCTGTCGGCCACGCTCACGCCGAATAGTCGCCAGTACCCCGTGGTGCTGGGCGACGCGGTGCCGATGGCGGCGCGCGAACGCCTGGTGGACGTCCGGCTGGCGGTGGTTGTCACCGGGGCGGACAAGAAGGGCGTCCTGCGGATCGGCGGGCCCAACATGGCGAACCGCGACGATGTGGTGCTCAAGCTGCCGAAAGGGTCGGCGAGCTTCACGGTGTCCCAGTCCATCGGCGACAACAACCAGTTGCGGATCTACACCACGGACGCGACGGCGACCGTCACCGTGCAGGTGGTCGGCTGGCGGACCCTGACCTTCTGAGTCGACGAGTTCGGGCGGCGATGTGAGGGCCCCGGCGGCGCCAGTCGGCGATGGGCGGGCGCACCGGCCGGTTTCAGGTCGGCCTGACCTGCTCGATCTCGTCACCGGGAGCGAGCGACACCGTGGCTGGACTGGGACCCGAACCGACATCGCCTGCGGAAACACACATCGCCCGCGTTCCTGCGCAGGCGATGTGCGTTACCGCAGGCGATGTCGTGCCTGAGTTGGACCTCTCGGCCTGATTTGTCGGATTTCGGCGGCGTTGTGCCTTGTCAGAGCTGTTCGGGTGGGGTGTGTGGGGCACTAATTGGTCGGTAGGATCAGGCTTGTGAGCCCGTTTC
>NZ_JASGDE010000043.1:0-22654 GCF_047607385.1 Micropruina sp. | reverse complement strand
GAGCATCTGCTCGAGCCGGACAGCTGGAAGCGTTGCTTATTCCGCGCTTGATCTAGTTGGCTGCGGATCGTTGTGCTAGTGAGTCGAAGACCTCCTCGGGAAGTTCGACCGATGCGAGGGCCTCGATCAGAGTTTGCGCATAGACGTCGTGTGCCGATTCGTAGAGGCTGTGGCCCTTCTCGGTTAGGACGGTGTAGACCCCTCGCCGGTCGTCGCCGCAACTCTCTCGCCTGACCAGTTCGGCATCCTCGAGGCGAGTGACGAGCCGGGACACCGAACTCCGGTCAAGACCCACGTCGTCGGCCAGATCCAGCAGGCGAACCTCGTTGTCCTGTGTTCCAGCCAGGATGCGGAGGGTGCGGAACTCGGACTGACCCAGCCCATATCGACGCAACGCCTTGCCAAGACGGGACTCCACGGCCGACACCGCAGGTATCAGCATGTCCCACGCCTCTACCACGGAGATGGACTCGACAGCCTTGCTCATGTTGTCACTGTAGCTGCATTGACACACAGTGTGTGCACATGCAACTATCGATCATGGGTTCACGCGCTGCCACCACGATTCGCTTCATCGGCCAAGCTGCCGTCTGGGGCACCAGCTTTCTCCTCATCAAGGTCGCCCTCGACGGGTTCAGCCCGTACCAGCTCGTGACCGGCAGGGTGGTCATTGCGGCACTCCTGCTGTTCGCTGTGGCGCGCTGGCGTGGCGTGCGCTTGGCCTCGAAGCTGCGAACCTGGGGCAACGTCACCGTCTCTGCACTGCTCGCGCTCGTGTTCCCTTACTGGCTGCTCAGCGTTGGCGAGACCTCGGTATCGGCAAGTACGGCCGGCACGCTCATCGGGGCGACGCCGTTGCTCACACTCGCGCTCAGTGCCGCACTGCGGCGGCAGCGAACCGGTGCACGGCGCGTCGTCGGCTTCGTGCTCGGATTCGCTGGGCTGGTCGTGATCCTGCAACCGTGGAACTCGGCCGCAGGCTCCATGTGGGGGTTGCTGGCGTGCCTCACGGCGGCGGTGAGCTATGCGGCTGGATATGTCTACGCCGACTACATCACCGCCAACAAGGAAGCCGAAACCGCCGGCTCCCTGACGCCCCTCGGTCTGGCCGCCTCGCAACTCGTTGCCGCGTCGGTCGTGCTTCTGGTTGCATTCCCGATCGCTGGCATGACGGCGGTCATTGTTGCTCCCGCCGCTATCGCTGCGATGGTCACACTCGGCATCGGCGCATCCGGCATCGCAAGCCTGTGGTACGTCCAACTCGTTGCGGATATCGGCCCCGCAAACGCATCCGCCGTGGATTGCCTCGTACCGGTCTTCGCAGTTCTCGCTGGTGCGCTTGCGCTTGGCGAGCACATCTCGACCGCCTTGATCGTCGGCGGAATCGTCATGCTCGGTGGACTCGCGATCGCCGAGGGGCGCGTCCGCAAGCCGAACTCACGGCGGCGCGCTATGACGCCACCCGCAGAGCCCTGCCCCGGTACCGCTGGCGGGTGAGGGCGCGCATGGCTGCTCTCCACGTGGGCGTTGTCGGTGTTCGAGGCATTCTTCGATCCGTGCGCTGCGCGTCTCGCGAGTCAGCCCCGAAGCCGACCGGCGATCTCGCCGAGCTACGCGCGATTCACCGTGGAAGTCGATCGGTGCTGGACTCGACGTTAGTCATGTCTCGGGATTGCGGGGCGGCTGTCGACGGGTGCGCTTGCGGAAGAATCCTCGACGATGGCGCTCATTCGTCCTCGCTTCCTTGCGCGCGCGAGCTTCTTCCGCCTCCGGGCGGGCTTCCTCGGCTCGGGCAGCCCTGCGGTCGGCCCAGGCGGCCACGGTGGCCTCGATGTCACGCGGCATGGTGATCAGGGGCGGCCCGGCCGGGGGTTGGTAGCGGGCCCAGATCACCCGCTCGTTGAACTCCTTGACCGCACGGCGCACTGCCGCCTCGTTCGGAAGTTGGTCGAGTTGCTCGTCCAGCGCGGCGTCGTCCTTGCGGAGCTCGATGGACGGCGGCAGCATCGCGAGCCCCTCTCGCTTGACCAGGCTCTTGAGCCACCAATCGGGGTCATGGCGGTCAGGCAGGTCGAGCGGCTTGCCGGCACCGGGCAGGTTGTCGAACTCGCCGCGGTCGATGGCGCTACGGATCTGCGCGTCAGACATCAGCGCGATCACCGTCTCGGTGTCGAACGCGAAGGCGGCGGGGTTGTAGAACGTGAGCGGCAACTCGTGCTCAGCCATCGTCACTCCCGTCGCGAAATTGTGCAGGTCACCTGTATTATGTCATGCGTATTGGAACGGAGGCAGTCCGGGTGCCGAAGCGGGTGGATCACCATGAGCGACGTGAGTCGATCGCTCACGCACTGTGGCGGGTCGTTGACCAGCAGGGCTGGGCGAAAGCGACCATGCGCGAAGTGGCCCGCGAGGCGGGAGTCTCGCTGGGGCAGCTGCAGCACTACTTCTCATCACGAGACGAGATGCTGGCCTTCGCGATGGAGTTCACCTCGGAGCGGACTGCCCATCGGGTCGAACGAGGTCTGAGCTCGCTCGGTCACCCGCCGCATCCTCGCGACGTGCTGCGACTGGCCCTCGCCGAGATGCTCCCGCTTCGACCCGACTCTCGTGCCACCAGCCGGATGAACGCGGCGTACGTCCTCGAAGCCATGCACGACGCATCGCTGAGAGAGCAGGTTGGCGCCGGACTTCGCGATGGGCGCGCCCTGGTCGAACGCCTCATCCGGCAGGCGATCAGTGACGGGCAGATCCGTCCGGACCGCGATCCAATCGTCGAGACGGACCTCGTCCTCGCGTTGACCGGCCTCGCCCCACTGCTCGACCTCAACGTCATCGAACCCCGCGCGGCCCTCGCGGCCATCGACCAGCATCTGGATCGGCTTTTCGGGCCTGCGTCGTGAGGACGCCTTGGCTCGGGGACGTCGGCGAACGGGGACGGACCGGGCGCGGTGAGCTGGATCTGCTTCGCCAGCGCGTAGGCGGCGTGTCGGTCGTGCTCGCCGGCCACGAATACCCGGCCGATGACGAGAGCGGTGCGATGCGGTATGTCGATCCGGGTCATTCCACGCGGGGTGCCGCCGTCCCAGGCCGGTGCGCAGAGCAGGAAGTCGCGAGCGCTCGTCCCGGTGGTGCGTGTCCCGACATAGGCGAAGTTGGCGCCGCTGGCAGGGTCGGTGAACTGCACGCTGTAGTACCGGTCGCCCAGGTCGGGGACCTGCAGCACTCGAGGTCCGTGTCTCACGTCCAGCCAGCCACCGATGTAGAGCAGATCGTCCGCGCCGGTCGCGATGACACTGCCGCCGGCCGCGGATTGGGACGGGCTCAGGGACGCGGCGTCGAGCCTGTTGACCGGGATCGGGCCGCCGCCCAGGCCGCGTCTGGTGAAGACCCGCCGGAAGCCACCCACGGTGATCCGGGGCCAGAACCAGATGAAGACGATCGTGCCGATCGCCCAGACGACAAGGGCTGTCAGTGCCAACAGGACGATCGTCTGCGCACCGCCGTCGGCGATGCGGCGGTAGACGACCCAGCCGAAGAGGAGCAGGACGGCGATCGTGATCGAGGTGCCGTGCTTCAGAGTCAGGCGATTCACCCTTCACACCTCCACGATCGGCGGCACCCGGTAGTCGCCATCGACGATGGCGGCGCCGGGCAGGTAGACGCGAAGCATGAGCGCGAACCGTCCGGGCGGGACGGCGAGCCAGTTCGCCGCCGCATCGGACGGCCGATGCGACTGCAGCAGAATCTCGACAGCGCCGTCGGCGCTCGCCGCCAGCTCGCCGTGGCTGCTGACGTTCGAGGGACCGGTCGGTTCGCTGACCAGGTAACCGCCGGGGTCGGTCGCGGTCAGCGACCAGAACGCGTGATGGGGCGGAAGCCCGCCTGCTTCGAAGCGGAGGCGGTAGGCGTGCCTGCCGTGGAGGGGTGTCCCGGTGGCATCGGTGGCCGCGGTCCAGTAGGCGGCCTCCTCGAACACGTTGACGACGGGGAGCGCCTTCTGCAGTGCGGCACGCAGCAACGGCCCGTTGTCCGGACGGCCGGCCCTGCGGATCGCACGCCAGCCGTTGACCGTCGTCGTCTCGCGCTTCGCCACGGCGTTCAGCACCGGGACCGTGGTCAGGAAGGCGAAGGTCAGGCCCATGATCACGCCCTGCACGACGCCGGAACCCGCCACCCAGGCGAGGAGGCCACTCATGCCCAGAACCTCGACAGAGCAGTAGTGCTAATGCAACTAGAACAACTCACTGTTCTAGAATAACCGTGTGTTCGTGCTCATCGATCCGACCACCACGACCCCCGTGTTCGCGCAGATCGCGGAGTCGATCGCGACCCAGATCGCGACGGGAATGGTCGCCACCGGGGCGCGACTGCCTGCCGCGAAGGAGTTGGCCGAGTCGCTGGGTGTCAACGTCCACACCGTCCTGCGCGCCTACCAGGAGCTCCGCGATGACGGTCAGGTCGAGCTTCGACGGGGCCGCGGCGCGGTCGTCCTCGGCGCGCCGACCGCGCAGGGCGTCCGGGCTGCCGTCGCCCACGCGGCCGCCGAGGCGAAGGCCGCCGGCATCCCGATCGGTACCCTGCTGGCGCTGGTCCGGAAGGAGTACGAGTCATGAGCGGTCGCATCGTCAGTCACCGGGACGCCCGGCGCGCCGCGCTGATCGCGACGATCTGGGTGCCGCTGGCGGTGGTCGTCATCGCGGAGGCCGTCGTCATCGCCGTCGGCGCCACCGGCAACCCGCAGCTGATCACCCGCTGGGCCGCCGACTCCGAGCGCACCGGGCCGTGGTGGACCTACCCGATCCTGATCGCCGCGATCGGGTTCCCGGTCATCGCCGTGATGGGGTTCTTCATGACGCGAGCGACCCGGATGGCCGGGGCGAACACCTGGATGCCCGCCATCGTGATGGGCATCACCGTCTTCCACGCCGTCGGGATGGGGGTGGGTTCGGTGCTCCTCAACGCCTCCCCGCTCGCACCGGCCCTGCCACTGGCCGGCGGCGCTCTCCTGGGCGTCGCGGCCGCGCTGCTCACCTGGTGGCTGCTGCCGCGTGAGGCCCCGGTGGCCGACACCGTTCAGCCGGCCGAGGCCCTTCCGCTCCGGACCGGCGAGGTGGCTGCCTGGACCGGCAGGGTCGACATCCCGGCCTGGCTCGTGGCGATCATCGCCACGGCCGCCGCGGCACTGATCGTGCTCGGCGTATCGCTGGTGCTGGCCGTCGGGCCACGGTTCTGGCCGGTCCTCGTTCCGCCGGCATTCCTTCTTGCCGTCCTCCTCGTCACCGCGCAATTCGTCGCCACGGCAGGGCCGGGCGGATTCGTCGTCCGGTCGATCGTCGGGTGGCCGAGGCTCCGCATTCCCGCCGCGGATCTGGCCAGGGCCGGGATCGTCGCGGTCGAGCCGATGGCCGACTTCGGTGGCTGGGGCCTGCGCTGGGCGATCGGGCCGGCGGGCAAGGGGCGATGGGGGATCCTCAGCCGCCGCGGCCCCGCCCTGGAAGTCGTCCGCCGCGACGGCCGTTCCATCGTCGTCACCGTCGACGACCCGGCAACGGCGGCCGCGGTCCTGGAAAGCTGCGCGACCAAGCAGGTGTGACGGATCACTGACGGCGCCCGGCGACCTCGACCGGTCAGCGCTGGGCCACTCCGCAGATCATCGTGTTGACCGGGTAGAAGACGCTGCCCCGGGGGTGCATGGGCACGATCGTCGTCGCGGCGAAGCCGGCGCGTTCGATGGCGTCCGCGGTGTCCCGATGCAGATCGCATCCCTCGAAGACCCAGGACCACGGCCGGCGCAGCACGCGCTGCACCGCGGCGCGACGGGTGCCCGGTGGCGCCGCGACATGTTCGACGAAGCGGAACCGGCCTCCGGGACGCAGCACCCGGGCCACCTCGCCGAGTACGGCGTCCGGGTCCGGGACGGTGCACAGCACCAGTGAGCAGATCACCTCGTCGACCGACTGATCGGGTAGCGGGAGGCGGTCGGCGTAGCTGGGGACGAGGGTCAGCGCGACGCCGGCCCGGGCGCAGCGCCGTTCGAGCGCGGCGTGCATCCGGAGGTTCGGCTCGACCGCGATCAGCTCGGCGCCCGCCGGGAGGTAGCCCAGGTTGGCTCCGATGCCGGGACCGAGCTCCAGGACGCGGTCGGCGCGCAGCTCGGCGAAGGCGGCGTGCTTGAGCGGCCGGGCCACCCGATCGATGTACCGGTCGAAGACGGAGAAGAACCAGGCGTTGAAGCGCCCCCGGACGGGGTGGTCGAAGGTCTGCTCCGGTGCGCTGCCGAGATCGGCGTGGCGCGCCAAGGGGTCATCGGCCATCGAGTCCCTCCTCGCCTCGTCCAGCACTTCGTACCTCCAGTATCGGTGCAGGACGGGCGCCTCGCCATCGCCCCAGCCCGTCCTCACAGCCGCCGGGCGCGGCCCCGGACAGCGCCGGCGCAACGATCACAAATGTGCGAAATGTCGGCTCCCCGGTTTCTGCGCGGCCTTCGTCAGTAGTCTGATGCCACCAACTTGAGTCCCGCGACGGAGGGGGTTTGACCACGAGTTCGGGCCGGTTCGTGGTGCACTCGTCCAACGGGAGCGTTCCGATCGAGAGGCGACAACCGATTCTCGGCCCCGAATACACATCCCTGCATCAGCCGGCCGTCCGGCCCGGGTCGTACGTGACATAGCGGTTCGTACTCGATCCGACCTCGGTGAGTTCGCAGAGCCGGCGCTCGACGCAGAAAACGAAATACGCCCTTTCGTGGGGCGGCTATGCCCAAAGGAGGGTGTGCGACTGATGAACGTCATTCTTGTAGGTCACGGGAAGACCGGGCCGGCGATGAAGGACGCCGTCGAGATGATCTTCGGCGCGATGCCGCGGTTCTACCCGGTCGAGTTCCTTCCCGGAGACGGCTATGAGAGTCTCACCGCGACTCTGGAAGCGACCATCAAGGACAACGAACTGGCCGCCGAGGCCACCGTCGTCGTCGCCGACCTGTTCTCGGGAAGCCCGTACAACGCCGCCGCCACGCTGGCCATCAAAGGCGGGGTGTCCGACGTCATCGCCGGCATGTCACTGCCGATCTGCCTCACTCTCGCGCAGTACGCCGACGAC
This sequence comes from Micropruina sp., assembly GCF_047607385.1. GTDB lineage: Bacteria > Actinomycetota > Actinomycetes > Propionibacteriales > Propionibacteriaceae > Micropruina. The sequence continues at coordinate 15,556 of NZ_JASGDE010000043.1, read as the reverse complement.
GGCGACCCGCGTCGCGCGGTGGGCGAGATCGCGGCGCAGGCGTCGACGTTCACCAGAATCCTGAGCGACGAGCTCAAGAAATCCGAAGACGAAGAGGACTTCTGATCATGATCATTACTTTGGCAAGGGTCGACGACCGACTCATCCACGGCCAGGTCACCACCGTCTGGGCGAAGGGGTCGAACGCCGACCGCATCATCATCGTCAGCGACGATGTATTCCAGGACAAGATCCGCACCACGTTGCTGAAGCAGGCGGCGCCACCGGGGATCAAGGTCAACATCGTCAGCATCGCGAAGGCGGCCGCGGTGTTCGGCAACCCGACCTATGCCGACGAAAAGGTGTTCCTGCTGTTCACCACGCCGATCGACGTCGTCCGGCTCGTCGAGAGCGGCGTGATGGTCAAGACGCTGAACATCGGCGGGATGCAGTTCCGCGACGGAAAGACCCAGCTCAACAAGGCGGTCTTCGTCACCGACGACGAGGCCCGCGCCTTCTATCAACTGCGCGACATGGGTGTCGAACTCGACCTGCGGGTGCTCAAATCCGACCCGAGTTCGGACATCATCGCGAAGATCAGGGAGAAGTTCGGAAAGGACATGGGGTAGAAATGTCAGGCCTTGAGATCACCCTCATCTTCATCTGGTCGTCCATCGTCGGCGGCGGAAGCGTCCTGGACGAGTTCCAGACGCACCGCCCGCTCATCGCCTGCTCGGTCACCGGGCTGATCCTGGGCGATCCGGTCACCGGCATCATCCTGGGCGGCACGCTGGAGCTCATCGCGCTGGGCTGGATGAACGTCGGGGCGGCACAGTCGCCCGACTCCGCACTGGCCAGCACCATCTCGACCATCCTGGTGATCGTGGGCGGCCAGAGCGTCGACACCGGCATCGCCATCGCGCTGCCGGTGGCCGTGGCCGGCCAGGTGCTCACTGTCATCGCCCGGTCGATCACGATCATCTTCCAGCACGCCGGCGATAAACAGGCGGCGAAGGCGAACTTCAACGGCATCATCGCGTTGCACTTCTCCGCCCTCATCGTGCAGGCGCTGCGGGTGTCCATCCCGACCACCCTGGTCGCCATCTTCGCCAGCCCCGAGGCCGTCCAGGGCGTGCTGGGCGCGCTGCCCGAGGTGGTCACCGGCGGCATGGCGGTGGCCGGCGGCTTCATCGTGGTGGTCGGCTACGCCATGGTGCTGAACATGATGGGCGTCAAGTACCTGATGCCCTTCTTCTACCTGGGCTTCGTGCTCGGTGGCTACCTGGAGCTGAGCCTGCTGGCCTGGGGCGCGGTCGGCCTGGTCGCCGCGATCGTGTACGTGCAGCTCAACCCCAAGTTCTCCAAGCCGGTGGTGGTGGCGTCCACCGCGACGGCGGTGGCCGTCGGGGCCGGCGGCGGAGAGCTTGCCGACGACGAACTCGAAGACTGAGGACAGAGGTACGACGACTATGACCACCGAAACCGTGACCACCGAGACCACCGAACGCGGCGGCGAGGCCGCCGTCCAGGGCGGGAAGGTCACCAAGGGTGACCTGGTGAAGACCTTCCTGCTGTCGAACTTCCAGCAGGCGTCGTTCAACTTCGAGCGCATCCACGCCATGGCGTTCTGCGTCGACATGATTCCGATCATCAAGCGGCTGTACAGCCGCAAGGAGGATCAGGTCGACGCGCTGCAGCGGCACATGACCTGGTTCAACGTCACCCCCGCCCTGTGCGGGCCGGTGATCGGCGTCACCGCCGCGCTGGAGGAGGGCCGCTCCGACGGCAAGGACATCGACGGCCAGGCGATCCAGAGCGTCAAGATCGGCCTGATGGGCCCGCTCTGCGGCGTCGGCGACCCGCTGATGTGGGGCACGCTGCGTCCCATCCTGGCCGCGCTCGGCGCGACCCTGGCGCTGCAGGGCTCCTGGCTCGGGCAGATCCTGTTCTTCCTGGGCTTCAACGCCGCCCGGCTCGCCCTGAAGTGGTTCCTGCTCGATCTCGGCTACAAGCGCGGGCTGTCGATCATCGACGACCTCGGCGGCAACCTGCTGCAGAAGCTCACCGAGGGCGCCACCGTGCTCGGCCTGTTCGTGATGGGCGTGCTGGTGACCAAGTGGACGACGATCAACATCCCCGTCGTGGTGTCCCAGACCGGCGACACCACCACGACCGTCCAGGACATCCTGAACTCGATGCTGCCGGGCCTGCCGGCGCTCGGGCTCACCCTGCTGACGATGTACCTGCTGAAGAAGAAGGTCAATCCGATCTGGCTGATCTTCGGAATGTTCGGCCTGGGCATCCTCGGCTACTGGCTCGGAATCCTCGCCTGAGCATGCCATCGCTCAGCAACCAGGTGCTGGCCCTGCTGGGAGGAGCCATTCTCCTCGCATTGGGGCTGCTCCGAGCCAAGCGGTCGGACAAGGGCGTCGACTTCGTCTACGTATTCTTCGGAGCTGTCCTGCTGATCGTCGGAGCCACCGGGATCGGCGTTTCATAAGGCTGGAGGAATCGACCATGCTGAACCCTGCCGACAGGATCAACGCGCTGATCAGGGCGGCGCAGCTGTACCACATCCATCAGCTCAACCAGACCCAGGTCGCCGAGGTCATGCGGGTGCACCGGACCGAGGTCAGCCGCATGCTCAACGAGGCCCGGCGGCTCGGCATCGTGCAGGTCACGGTGGACGCGACATTCGGCGCGGTCACCGACGCCTCGCACCTCCTGCAGGAGCGATTCGGTCTCGAAACCGCGCTGATCGTCCCCGACCCGGCCGAGCTCAGCTACGTACAGCGACTGACGAAGGCCGGGAAATTCGCCGATTCGTTCCTGCATTCGATCATTCGCAGCAACAGTCATGTCGGGGTCTCCTGGGGGCTGTCGCTGGCGGCTGCCGCCGATTGCTTCCAGCAGGTTCCGTTCCCGAAGAACGTCACCGTGCTGCCGTTGATCGGCGGCCCGAGAGGAATGGTGAGCGCGCCCTACCAGGCCAATGGGGTGGTCTATCGATTGGCGTCGAGAATCACCGGCGGCGTCCCCTATTCTCTGGACACCCCGGCGATCGTGCGAAGCGAGGCGTTGCGCGCCGAACTGGTCGGCAATCCCAATGTGGCACGGGTGGTCGACATGTGGTCGAGTCTCTCGGTGGCGATCTTCGGAATAGGCAGCAGCAAGGTGACCGGAACCCGGTCGTGGCGCGAGTTCTACAAGGGAACCACCCTTGCCGAGGGGCTCAGCGCGGGTGCGGTGGGAGACATTCTCGCGCACCCGTTCGACCAGCAGGGCCAGCCGGTGGAGATTCCCGACTTCCACGTCATCGGCATCGACATGGAACGACTCAGGCAGGTCCCGCGTCGAGTGGCGATCGCCTTGGGCAAACCCAAGGCGGCCGCCATACTCGGGGCGCTGCGCACCGGTTTGATAACCGATCTGGTGACCAGTCAGTCGACCGTCGAAGCCATCGTCTCTCTTATTGACTCGGAGCATCACGACACCCCTCGGCAGAGTTGAGGGAACTCGATCTTCATTCGATTTACGACAGCTAGGATGATTTCCATGAAGGCCATTTCACTCAATCTCTACGGGAAAACGGATCTCCGGCTGGAGAGCACCGAGCTTCCGGCGATCAACGATGACGAGGTGCTGGCCGAGGTCGTCACCGACACGATGTGCATGTCGACGTGGAAGCTCGCCCAAGAGGGCGGCAACCACAAGAAGGCCCCCGACGACCTGGCGAACAACCCGGTGATGATCGGCCACGAGTTCAGCGGCAAGATCCTGCAGGTCGGCGCCAAGTGGGCGGACCGGTTCCAGGTCGGCCAGCGGGTCGTCGTGCAGCCGGCGCTGCCGCGGGACAACCCGTTCGTCCCGGGCTACTCCTACCGGTACATCGGCGGCTGCTCCACGGCGGTGATCGTCCCGCCGGAGGTGATCGAGCTCGACTGCCTGATCCCGTTCGAGGGGAAGGCGTACTACGAGGGCTCGCTGTGTGAACCGTTAAGCTGCGTGATCTCGGCGTTCGACGCCCAGATCCACTTCATTCCGCGCAGCTACACGCCGGTCTCGGGAATCAAGGACGGTGGCAGCTGCCTGCTGCTGGGCGGCACCGGGCCGATGGGGCTGCTGGCGATCGACTATCTGCTGCACGCCGACCGCAAGCCCAGGACGCTGGTGGTCACCGGACGCGGCGAGGCCAAGCTCGAGCGGGCCCGCCGGCTCTACCCGTCCGACGACGTCGACGTGCACTTCGTCAACGTCTCGGAGATGTCGATCGAGGAACAGAAGGACGCGCTGCGGCAGCTCGGCGGAGGCGGCTTCGACGACATCATCTCGATGGTGTCGGTGCAGCCGCTGCTGGCGATGGCCGGTGAACTGCTCAACCGGGACGGCTGTCTGAATCAGTTCGCGGGTCCGCGGGACAAGAACTTCACGGTGCCGGTCAACTTCTACGACGTCCACTACAACCTCACCCGGGTGACCGGGAACTCGGGCGGGACACCGGAGAGCGCCGCCGTCGCCGCCGACCTGGTCGCCCAGGGCCGGCTGGACGTGGCGAAGGTGGTCACCCACGTGCTGGGGCTGAACGCCGCCGCGGAGACCACGCTGAGCCAGCCCGAGCTCGGTGGCGGGAAGAAGCTGGTCTACACCCACAAGGACTTCGACCGGATCGAACTGGAGAGCGTCGATCCGGCCACCCCGCTGGGCGCGATCCTGGCCGCCCATGACGGCCTGTGGTCGCCGGAGGCGGAGGAGTGGATCCTGGCCAATATGCCGGACATCGCCGTCCGCGACTGAGCAGGCTTCGCGACAGGATTGTATGGATCGTAATGGTAAGTTACGATCCGTAACATGAAGTTGATCGAGGTGACCCGCGGGCCGGGCCGCATCGCCGTCGAGGTGAGCGGATCCGGCCCGCTGCTGCTCTGCGTGCCCGGCATGGGCGAGTCGCGGGCGTCCTTCCGGCATCTGCTGCCCGGCCTGGTGGACGCCGGCTACCGGGCGGCGGCGATGGACCTGCGCGGCCACGGCGACAGTTCGGTCGGCTTCGACCGCTACGACGACCCGGCCGCCGCGTCCGACGTGCTGGCGGTGATCGACGCGCTCGGGGGAGGCCCGGCGGTAGTCGTCGGCAACTCGATGGGGGCGGCCGCCGGTGTGTGCTCGCCGCCGCCGACCGTCCGGACGCCGTGGCCGACCTGGTGCTGATCGGCCCCTTCGTCCGCGATCACGGGCCGGCGGTGGTCCGGCCGCTGATGCGGGTGCTGCTGGCCAAGCCGTGGGGGCCGCTGGTCTGGCGGTCCTACCACCGGTCGCTGTTCGGTGAGCCGAAGCCGTCCGATCACCAGCAGCAGGTGAGCGCTGCGCTGGCGCTGCTGCGGCGTCCGGGACGGTGGCGGGCCTTCCGGGCGACCGCGAACACCTCGCACGCCGCGGCACAGGCGGCGTTGCCGCGGGTGTCCGCGCCGACCCTGGTGCTGATGGGCGATCGCGACCCGGACTTCCCCGACCCGGAGGCGGAGGCCGCCTGGGTGGCCGGACGCCTGAACGGTGCACACCGGATGATCCCCGGTGCCGGGCACTACCCGATGGCCGAGCAGCCCGGTGCCGTCCTGGACGCGATGCTGCCCTTCCTCGCGGAGGTCGGCCATGGCTGAGCGGCTGACCCGCGACCGGGTGGTCCGGCGGGCCGCCGAACTGGCCGACGAGATCGGGCTCGACGCCGTCACCATCACCAAGCTGGGCCGGGCGCTCGGGATCGCGCCGCCCGGGGTGTACCGGCACGTCGCCGACCTGGCCGCGTTGCACCGGGGCATCGGAACCCTGGCCGCCGACGAGCTGGCCGCGTCCTTGTCGCAAGCCTGCGCAGGGCTGTCCGGCGCCGACGCGCTGGCCGCGCTGGCCGCCACCCTGCGCCGCTGGGCCGTCGAGCATCCCGGCCGCTACGCCGCCCTGCAGGTCGCCCCTGAACCCGACGACGCCGAGGGGCAGGCGGCGGCCGGACGGCTGCTCGCCGTGATCGGCTCGGCGCTGCGCGCCTACCGGCTGGCCGGCGACGACCAGACCGACGCGATCCGGCTGATCCGCAGCGCCCTGCACGGCTTCGTCAGCCTGGAACTCGGCGGCGGGTTCCGGCAGCCGCGCGACCCGGACGCCACCTTCGACCGGATGGTCGGCTCGCTCGACACCATGCTCAGGTCGTGGACGCCGTGACCGGCGCCGGGCCGTTCGACGGGGCCTCGCCGCTGGTCGCGGTCGCGCTGACCGTCCGCTTCCTGCTGGAACTGGCGCTGCTCGCCGGGGTCGGGGTGATCGGCTGGCAGGTCGCACCCGGCTGGTGGCGCTGGGTCGCGGTGATCGCCGGACCGGCTGCGGTGGCCGTGCTGTGGGGCCTGTTCCTGTCGCCGCGGGCCGCGGTCATGCTGCCCGAGGCCGCCAGGCTGGCCATCGAGACGGTGCTCTTCCTAGGTGCCGGCGCCGGCCTGTTCGCGCTCGGCTTCGGCGTCCCGGCCGTGGTCGGATTCGTCCTCTGGGCGCTCGACCGGGCCGTCCTGGCCCTGGGCTGATCGGGGGCGGGCGTGCCCGTCCGGCGCCAGGGTATGCCGGATGCCGTCCATCACGATGCCGAGCTTGCCGGTGAACCAGTCCAGCGGGGCGGCGTCGATCGCCGCCTGGATGGCGGCATGGATCCGCTCCCGCTCGGCGGGGGTGGCGGCGTGCTCGGCGGGCTCCGGAAGCGGGGCGTCGGTCCAGAGCCCGTGCAGGTGCTCGCGTCCCGGTCCGGCGGCGGGGACGACGGCGTCGAAGTGCTCCACGCCGCGGCGGTTGTCGCTGACCAGATCGAAGACCAGGTCGCAGGCCAGCACCGCGTTCTCGACGCTGAACCCCTGCCGGATCAGCATCGCGCACAGGTCGTCGGTCAGCCGCATCATGCCGAACGGCACGATGCCGCGGGCCGCCTCGGTGGCCGCGCCCGGATGCCGTTCCCAGGCGTGCCAGGCGGCCAGCGCGTAGGCCTCGATGACCTCGTCCCAGGGGCCGGTCAGCGGTGGCCACGCGACCTGCTCGATGGCGTAGTCCAGGGCCAGCCGGACCAGCTCGTCGCGGTCCTTGGCGTAGCGGAAGAGCGTGGTCTCGCCCACCCCGAGGCGCTCCCGGACGGCGGCGAAGGTGAGTCGCGGAAAGCCCACCTCGAGCACCGTCCGGGCGATCGCCTCCCGGGTCAACCGGGGTGGACGTCCGCGCCGGGCGGGGGTCGGGTCGGGCCTGGTCACGCTCCGAGTATCGGCCATCCGGCCGGCCGCCGGGGTCAGCGGGCCGCTTCGAGTCGCCAGCCGACGGTGCCGGAGCGTTCCCGCCAGAACGCCGTGTAGCGGCCGCCGGCGGCGAGCAGGTCGTCGTGGCGTCCGGTCTCGGCGATTCGGCCCTGCTCGTCGAGCACGACGATCTGGTCGGCGTTCACCACCGTGGCCAGCCGGTGCGCGATCACCACCAGCGTGGAGCGGCCGCGCAGCGCCTCGACGGTGTGCTGCACGTAGCGCTCGTTCTCCGGGTCGAGCGCCGCGGTCGCCTCGTCCAACAGCACGATCGGGGCGTCCTTGAGCAGGGCGCGGGCGATCGACACCCGCTGCCGCTCCCCGCCGGACAGCGCCGAACCGGCCTCGCCGACCGGGGTGTCCCAGCCCCGCGGCAGGCGTCCGGCGATCTCGGTGACGCCGGCCAGCTCGGCCGCCCGGTCGATCTCGGCCTCGGTGGCGTCGGGGCGTCCGACCCGGATGTTCTGCCGCAGGGTGTCGTCGAACAGGTAGACGTCCTGGAAGACCAGCGCCAGCTGCGCCATCAGTTGCTCGGTGGTCTGGTCGCGGACGTCGGCACCGCCGACCCGCACCGTGCCGTCGTCGACGTCGTAGAAGCGGGCGATCAGCCGGGTCACCGTGGTCTTGCCGGAACCGGACGGCCCGACCAGGGCGGTCATGGTGTGCGGCTCGACGGTGAGGGTGACGTCGTCGAGCACCGGGGTGTCGCTCTGGTAGCCGAACCGGACGCGATCGAACGCGACCGTGCCGGGCGCGGGCAGCGGGCAGGGCGTGGCGGGGGCGGGCAGCGGACGGGCGGCCAGGAGGTCTTGGATGCGGGTCAGTTCGCCGCGGATCTGGCGCAGCGCGCCGCCGAACTCGCCGATCTCGGACACCGGCTGGATGAACCGGGAGGTCACCCCCAGCAGGGCGAGCAGGTCGATGCCGCTCATCGTGCCGCCGAGCGCGAGCGTCGCGGCCAGCACCACCAGGGCGGTGAACACCAGCTGGATCGCCAGGCCGTTCAGGCTCAGCCCGATCACCGACTCGACCAGGGTCCGCCGGGCCACGGTCTGTTGCCGGGCGATCGCCGCGGCCAACGGCGGATAGTCGCCGGTGGTCCGGCCGAAGGCGCGCAGCACCGGCTGGCAGCGGGCGAACTCGATCACCCGGTCGCTGGACTCCACCGCGGCCTCGTGGGCAGGACGCTCGCTGCGGGCGATCAGGTCGCCGGCGAACCGGGCGGCCAGCGCGATCAACGGCGCGGCGACCAGCAGGGCCAGCCCCAGCCGCCAGTCCAGGAACAGCATCGACACGGTCACCGTGGCCGGGGCGGCGATGCCGACCACCACCGGCGTCATCAGGTGGGCGGACGCCGTGCCCGCGGCCAGCGTGCCCTTGGACGCGATCTGGGCGACGCTGCCGGTCTTCCCGGCGAACCAGCCGATCGGCAGCGTCACCAGGTGGTCGCCGATGTTCAGGTGCATGGTGCGCAGCACGGTGAGCGCCACCTGGAAGCCCCGCATCGCCTGCACGTAGTGCGCCACCGCGCAGCCGGCCACCGCCACCGCCAGGACGCCGATCCAGGTCCAGGTGCCCTGCGTGTCGCCAGCAGCCAGGCAGCGGGCGATCGGCACCAGCAGGCTGACGGCGAAGCCCTGCAGCACCCCGTAGGCGATCGCCCAGACCAGGAACCGGCCGTAGAGCTTCCGGTCGTCGGGTCCGAGCACGTCCCGCAGCTGCCGGATCATCGCGCGCCTCCTTCATGGGCCTGCCACATCCGGGCATAGACGCCGTTCGTGCTCGACAGTTCGTGGTGGGTGCCGCTCTCGGCGACCCGGCCCCGGTCCAGCACGACGATCTGGTCGGCCGAGGTGATCGAGCTGAGCCGGTGGGCGATCACCAGCAGCGTCCGGCCGCCGACCAGCTGGGCCAGCGCGGCCTGGATCCGCGCCTCGGACTCCGGATCGGCGAACGCCGTCGCCTCGTCCAGGATCAGGATCGGCGGATCGGCGAGGATCGCCCGGGCGATCGACACCCGCTGCGCCTCGCCGCCGGACAGCAGCGCGTCCTCGCCGACCACGGAGTCGTAGCCGCGCGGCAGGGCCAGGATGCGGTCGTCGATCTGGGCCCGCCGGGCCGCCTCGCGGACCTGCTCGGCGGTGGCGTCCGGGCGGGCCAGCCGGATGTTGTCGGCGATGCTGGCATGCAGCAGCTGGACGTCCTGCAGCACGAATCCGACCCGCCGGTACAACTCGGTGGTGGCGATCGCGCGGACGTCCACGCCGCCGATTGCGATGCTGCCGCTGTCGACGTCGTGGAATCGGGCCACCAGGGTGGCCAGCGTCGACTTGCCCGATCCGGACGGCCCGACCAGCGCGGTCACCGTGCCGACCGGCAGCCGCAGCGTGATGTCGTCCAGCACCCGGTGCCGGCCGTCGTAGCTGAACCCGACCCCGTCCAGGACCACCTCGGACGAGGCCGGCAGTCGCGGCGCGGCCGGCTCCGGCAGCACCGGGGTGGCCAGCAGATCGGTGATCCGCTTGGCCGCCGCGGCGGCTTCGCGGCGTGCCTGCATGCTGTAGCTGACCGTCATGATCGCCGCCGGCAGGCTCATCGCCACCAGGGCTGCGGTGATCAGATCCACCACGCTCACCCAGCCCTGGGCGACGAACCAGGCGCCGAAGCACAGGTTGACCAGCAGCACCACCGGTGCCGAGATCGGGATGGTCGCCAGCGCGTCGGTGCGCAGCATCGGGCGGACCCAGGCGCCGTAGCCGTCGGAGAATTGCAGCGCCGCCCTGCGGTAGGCGTCGTGGGCCCGGCCGGCCTGGCCGAACGTCTTCACCACCGCGATGCCGGAGACGAACTCGACGATGGACGCGCTGATCCGGGCGATCCCGGCGTTCATCTCGGCCATCTTCGCCGTCATGCCGCGGGCCATCATCGCGTAGGCGACCAGGTAGACGGGCATGGTCGCGATGCCCACCAGCGCCAGCCGCCAGTCGAGCAGCAGCAGGTAGCCGATGCCGGCCAGCGGCACCGTGATCGCCGCCGCGGTCTCCACCGCCCCGTGCGCCACCAGGTAGTGCACGTCGGCGATGTCGTTCTGGGTCGCCTTGCGGACCAGACCCGAGGAGTTCCGGGTGAACCAGCCCAGCGGCACCCGGCCCAGCCGTTCGACGATCCGGCTGCGGATGACGCCCTGCAGCCGGGCGTCGGCGAAGTGGGTGACCGACAGTGCGGCGCCGCTGAACACCGTCCGGGCCAGCAGCGCGACCACGGTGGCCGCGGCCACCCACCAGACCCGGGACTGCTCCACCGGGTCGCCGGCCAGGAACAGCTTGCCGAGTTCCGCGATGGCCACGTAGGGGGCGATGGCAGCCACCGAGCCGATCACCTGGAGGACGACGCCGACGGCGATCGAGCGGTGGGCGGGGGCCAGCAGGTCGGCGAGCGCGGCGGCGGACGCCCGGGCCTCGGCCTCGGCGTCCGGCGGGGCGGAGGTCGCGGGTTCGGTGGTTTCAGCGATGGGCGGGGCATCGTTCAGGGTGGACGGCACCGTTCCTCCTCGGGCCAGGAAAGTTTGGTAAGGCTAACCTTATAAGCTTTTATGGAGGTTCACGCCCGAAAATCTTGCACGGTGGTCTTTGGGGAGCTCCGCTGGTTGAGCTTGTCGAAACCCGGCCAGGTCTCGACGAGCTCGACCACCGAAAGACCGGCACGGTCTCGACAAGCTCGACCACCGAAAGACCGGCCAGTTTTCGACCAACGAAGAGTCAGCGGTGCTCTGCGGCGATCATCCAGCGGTCGCGGACCCGGAAGGCCGGAATGGTCTGCCGCTTGGCCTTGTTGGTGGCCACATTGCCACGGACGCCGCTGGCTCGTGCCCAGTCGGCGAGCGGGATCACCCGGCGGCTGGTGAGCAGCGCGATGCGCTTGTGCAGCGATTCGAGCAGTAGCAGCGCCAGCAGGCGGGTCATGCCGTCGGCGGAGTCGGTCGTCGCATAGTGCGACAGCGCCGGGTAGTAGTCGGCCTGCCGGTTCCTGGCCCGGACGATGACCGGGGGTAGGCCATGATCCTGCAACTGCTTGTTGATCAGAACCCGGCCGATCCGTCCGTTGCCGTCCACGAACGGGTGGATCACCTCGAACTCGCAGTGGAACCGGGCGATGGCGTCGAGCGGGGACGTCGAGGCGTCCTCCCGGTAGCGGGCGAGGGCGTCCGAGACCAGGCCCGAGACGAACTCCGGGTTGGCGCCGAGGTGCCCGCCGACCCGGACCCACTCGCCGGCACGGCGGAACCTCCCGGCCGCGTCGTCACGGATGCCGGCCAGCAGCGTCCCGTGCCAGTGCAGGATCAGGCCGGTCTCCAGCGGCTCGGTCGAGGTGAGCAGGTCGGTGGTCACCTTCGCCAGGTTCTTGGCCTCGTAGACCTCGCGCAGGTCGCGGCGTCCCGACGGCAGCTGCCCGGCGAGGATCCGCTCGGTGTCGCCCAGGGTGAGGGTGGAGTTCTCAATCGCATTCGACTGCTGCACGGACTCGGCCAGTTCGGTCAGGGCGATCTGGCGCAGCGCCTCGGGCTGGTCGGTCGTGATCTCGCGGTAGACGTCCAGCAGCGCGTCGATCCGCTCCCGCAGTACCCGGTCGACCATTGTTCGCCTCCGCCCACTCGCGTGAATTGTGGCATGTCGTGCTCGCAATTCACGCCCGTGGTACGAGGGGTCTGTCCCGCGTACCGGGTCTCGACAAGCTCGACCAACGAGGACCGGCGGGCGCTACTCGTTCGCCTCGTACTGCCGGGCGCGACCCTGGACGCCGCTGAACCGGAACGGCGCGGTGGTCACCCGAGGGGTCTGATGATCCTGGCTGCTCCCGGTGTGCGCGGCGTGCAGGGCCCGGTAGCCGTCGATGCCGAGCGGCACCCGCGCGGTGAGCGCGGCCAGAGTGGCGTCCCGCCGGCGATGCTGGGCGTAGTCGGGTTGCACTATGCCGGTGAAGAACTCGCCGACGCTGCCCGAGCCGTAGCTGAACAGGCCGACCCGGCGTCCGGCCAGGTCGTCGGAGCTGTCCAGCGCCCCGGCCAGGCCCACGTAGAGCGAGGCCGTGTAGCTGTTGCCGAGCCGCCGGTTGTAGTCGAGCGAACCCTTGAGCGCGTTCGGCGAGGTGGCGTGCGACGTCCGCTGGGACAGCCGGGCGTGCGCCTTCTGGGCCATCTTGGTGAACGGCTGGTGGTAGACGAACCGGCCGATGGTGTGGAAGCCGGCGCCGCCGCGCTCGTGGAAGTCGTCCCAGGCGCCGAGCAGCGAAGCCAGGTAGGCCCGCAGCGAGAGGGCGCCGTCCACCATCGCCGTGGTGGAGTCGTTGGGACGCCAGAAGTCGTCCACGTCGGCGGTGTGGATGCCGGTCACCGGTTCCAGCGCCAGCAGGGCCGGGTCGGCGCCGATCAGCATCGCCGCGGCGGCCGCGCCCTGGGTCGGCTCACCCGGGGTGTCCAGCTGGTAGCGGGCGATGTCGGAGGCGATCACCAACACCTGCTCGCCGGGATCGCGGGCCACGATGCCGGCGGCCAGTTGCAGCGCCGCGGTGGCGGAATAGCAGGCCTGCTTCAACTCGACCGTCCGGACGGTGGAAGGCAGCCCGAGCAGCCGGTGCACGAAGACGCCGGCCGACTTCGACTGGTCGATGCCTGATTCGGTGGCGAACAGCAGGGTGCGGACGCGCTCGCTGCCGTGCCGCTGCAGGATCGGCAGCGCCGCGGCCGCCCCCATGGTGACGATGTCCTCGTCGGGTGCCGGGAAGCTCATCGCCTCCTGGCCCAGCCCGGTCAGGTACTTCTGCGGCGGGACGCCGGACGCCTCGGCCAGCTCGGTGAGGTCGACCACGTGGTGCGCGGTCGCGATCGACAGGTCATGAATACCGACCGAGGTCATCCCCGGCTCCTTTCCCGGCGCTCCAGCAGCAGGTGGGCGGCCATCAGCTCGCCCGGGTTGGTCTGGGCGGCGAGCAGCGACAGCTCCCCGCACAGCACGGTCGCGGCGATCAGCGCGGCGAGCCGCCGGGCGTTGCCGCCGGGCGGAGCGTCGGGGTCGGCGCAGCCGAGTCGCTCCAGCGCCCGCTGGGTGTGCGGCAGGTGCTTGCCGTTGCCGACCGCGCCGACGATCAGGTGCGGCAGGGTGCAGGAGAAGTACAGCCCCTCGGGGCGGGTCTCGGCGTAGGTGAAGCCCTGGGAGCCCTCGACGATGTTCGCGGCGTCCTGTCCGGTGGCCAGGTAGATGGCCAGCAGCATGTTCGCGTAGTGGGCGTTGGCGGACCGCAGCGCGCCGGCGATGGTGCTGCCGACGAAGTTCTTCCGGATCACCAGGTCGGTGATGCCCTGCGCGGTGGAGCGCAGCGATTTGGCCACCACCTCGTGCGGGATCAGGATGTCGCAGGCGACGTTCCGGCCGCGGCCCAGGATGCCGTTGACGGCGCTGGGCTTCTTGTCGATGCAGAAGTTGCCGGAGATCGACCCGTAGCTCAGCCCCAGGTTCCAGCCGAGGATCCGCTCCATCAGGGCGTCGGCGGCCCGGGTGACCATGTTGTGCCCGGACGCGTCCCCGGTCTCCAGTGCGAACCGCACGAAGAGCAGGTTGCCGACGATCTCGTCGTGGATCTCGACCAGCTTCGCGTGCCGGCTGGTGCCGCCCACGGCGTCGTCCAGTTCCGGTTTGCGGGCCCGGATGGCGCGGGCCGCCCGGTCGGCGGTGGCGGCGTCCGGGGCGATGAAGAGCACCGAGCGGGTCATCCGTTCGCCCAGCACGGTGACCTGGATGCCGCCCTCGACCAGCCGGGAGATCTTCGCGCCGCGTCCGACCGAGGGCCACAGCGGAGTCTCGTAGGTGGCCAGCGGCACCTCGAACTCACCGCTGACGGTGTCGCCGCTGACTCGGATCGGGCCCACCCAGCGGGTGGGGATCACGGTGTCGTCATCGCTCATTCGGTTCTCCTGACCGGGTTGGGACGTCTGGGGTAGGGACGCCGGGGCTGGGCGGGGACGCCGCGTCGCGTCGCCGGGTGAAGCTGCCGGGGTCGATGCCGCGCAGCTCGCAGAACTCCTTGACCCGGCCGCGCAGCAGCAGGTCGGTGCGCTGCAGCTCGGCCGGCTCGGCGGCGCCCAGCAGGGCGTGCAGCTGCCGCAGCTGGGCCAGCCAGCGCCGCACGATCGGCACCAGCGCCTCGGCGCCGCCCTCGCTGGCCGGCTTGAGGAAGACCCCGGCCACGCCGGCGGCCCGGGCGCCCAGCGCCAGCGCCTTCACCACGTCCAGCGGGGACCGGACGCCGCCGGAGGCCAGCAGGTCGGGGCCGGTGCCGTGCGGGGCGTCCAGCAGGCAGGCGATCGCGGACTGCCCGTAGCCGCCGAGGAAGGCGAAGTCGCCGAGCCTGCGGCGGGCGTTCTCGATGCCGACGAAGTCGGTGCCGCCGGCGCCGCTGACGTCGGCGATCCGGACGCCGAGGTCACGCAGCCGCAGCAGTGTGCGCCGGCTCAGCCCGAACCCGACCTCCTTGACGATCACCGGGACGCCGGCCGCGGCGACCATCTGCTCGACCGAAGCGGCCCAGCCGGTGAACGCTCGCTCACCCTCCGGCATCACCGTCTCCTGGGCGGCGTTGAGGTGGATCTGCAGGGCGTCCGCGCCGATCAGCTCGACGGCGCGGCGGGCGTCCTCGCCGCTGCGTCCGGCGCCCAGGTTGGCCATGATGAAGCCGTCCGGGTTCTCTTCCCGGAGCACCCGGAAACCGGCCGCGGTGTCGGGGTGCCGCAGCGCGATGCTCATCGAGCCGCAGGCCATCGCCAGCCCGGTCTCCCGCGCGGTGATGGCCAGCTCCCGGTTGATCCGGGTCGCGGTGTCGCTGCCGCCGGTCATGCCGTTGATGTACAGCGGCACCGGCCAGGACACCTCACCGACGCGGACGCCGAGCCGGACGCCGGTCTCGTCGATGCCGTCCAGGGCGTGGTGCAGGAATTCGACGTCGTCGAAGTCGTTGCGGCCGACCGGGGACTGCTGCTGCCGCTCGGCGAGGACGATGTGGTCGTCCTTGCGGAGCCGGTGCTGAAGGGACGGATCAGTGGTCATCGACGGCCCCCTCGGGCGGATGGACGCGCAACTCCAGGCGGCGGATGTCGTGGGCCTCCCAGTCGGCCAGCAGGTCGCGGCGGGACGTGCCGGCCGGGGCCAGCACGATGCCGCAGTCGCCGCCCCCGGCGCCGGACGGCTTGCCCGCGCCGCCGAACGCCTCGGCCG
>NZ_JASGDE010000042.1:0-32669 GCF_047607385.1 Micropruina sp. | reverse complement strand
GGCCCGGGAGCGGATCGACGCTCTGGCCAAGCCGCCGCACTCACTGGGCCAGCGGGTCACGCCCTGCGCCACCACGCCGTGGTCGCCGGCCACCACCACGATCCGGGCCGGATCGGGCAGCGGCGGCGGGCAGGCGCCGGCGATCGCGGCGAGCTGCGCCCCGAGCGACTCCAGCCGGCCCAGTGAGTGCGGCGGCTTGGCCAGAGCGTCGATCCGCTCCCGGGCCACCGCGGCCATCGATTCATCGACCGGAGAAATGCCGGCCAGGACGTCGTTCAGGCTTGTCACACGTCCGATCGTAAGGATTGACCGGGCGTCCCGCCGGAGGTTCGGGAAGAACTCAGCGCAGCCGGGGCCGGACGTGCAGCCCGACCTCGGGGTCCACGATCAGCTCCTGCGCGGCGTCGATGCCGTCGACCAGCACCGGGACGTCGGCGGCGACGTTGCGCTTGATCAGCGCCAGCGCGATCGGCCCCAGCTCGTGGTGCCGGGCGGACGAGCCGACCCGTCCGACCACCCGGCCGTCGAGCAGCACGTCGGCACCCACCGCGGGCAGCGCCTCGGCCGAGCCGTCCAGGTGCAGCCGGGTGAGCCGGCGCGGCGGACGCCCCAGCGTGTACACCCGGGCCACCGTCTCCTGCCCCGGGTAGCAGCCCTTCTTCAGATGGACGCCCGCGCCGAGCACGTCGCCGTCGGGGTTGGCCAGCTCGTTGGGGATGGTCTTGTCGTCGGTGTCGACGAAGATCCGCGGCTGCCCGGCCTCGATCCGCAGCGCGTCCGCGGCCCAGGTGCCGGCGCGGTGCTCGCCGAGCACCTCGTCCAGTTGCTCCCGGGCCACGATCCGCGGCCCGCCGGCGAGCACCATCGCGTGCGTCTCACTGCGATCGGCGACCTCGACCCGGGCGGCGAACTGCATCCGCCGCAGCCAGTCCAGCAACGGCTGCAGGTGCCCCGGTTCGGTGGACGCCCAGAGCGTCGCGCCGTCGTCGACGCCGCCGAAGACGTACCCGATCCGGCCGTGCGCGTCCAGGATGTAGGCGGTGAACCAGCGGCCCGGTGCCAGGTCGTCCAGCTTCTGCGAGGCGATGTTGTTCAGCCAGCTGAGCCGGTCGGGGCCGGCGACGCTGAGCGTCGGACGATGCGACAGGTCGACGCTCGCCTCGCCGGCGGCCAGCCGGCGCTGTTCCCGGACCGGGTCGCCGTAGTGCCAGACCGCCCCGGCGTCCGGGCCGGTCTCGTGCCGGACGGCGCTCATGCCCGGGCCAGGGTGGCCCACACGTAGGGCCGGAGCGGGACGTCCTCGGTGGCCCGGTCGAAGGAGTACATCAGCTTCCCCTCGACGGTGCCGTAGAGCCGGCGTCCGGCGGTGTAGGCGACCTTCGCGTCGGGTGAGCGGACCACGGCGTCGGTGACCAGGTCGAGCCGGCCGGGCTGCAGCTTGCCGTACCAGACCTCGGCGAAGCCGTCCGGGGAGCACATCGCCACGTCGACGGTGCCGTCGGGCAGCGGACGCCAGAACCCGGTCTCCATCATCAGCGGCCGGGTCGGCTTGCCGTCGGCGTCCACCTCGAAGGCCTGCGCCAGGTAGTGCAGGTAGTCGCCGCCGTTGTCGGTGAAGTCGATCTGCTGGGCGAATTGGATCTTCTCCTCGCCCGGCCATTCCCGGTAGCCGGTGCCCTCCCAGCGGCCCCGTATCCAGGCGAGGCCGACCAGGGCGGGGTTCAGGTCGGAGGGGATCTCGAAGGTCATGAAGTCACTCCTGCTGCTTGTCGGTGAAGATCCGGACGACGACCACCAGGGCGGCGATCAACACCAGGGCGGCGGCGACGATCAGCGCGATCGTCCCCGGCGTCAGCACGGCGGTCATCAGCTGCACCACCCGCGGAAGTCTAGTGCGCGCCCGGGCGCTACTCTCCTGCCCATGAGAGCGGTGCTGCAGCGGGTCACCCGGGCGTCGGTGAGCGTGGCCGGCGAGGTGGTCGGCGCCATCGATCGTCCCGGGCTGCTGGTGCTGCTCGGCGTCACCCACGGCGACACCCCGGCGATCGCGGACGCGCTGGCCGACAAGATCTGGAATCTGCGCATCCTGGCCGGCGAACGCAGTTGCGCCCAGGAGTCCGCGCCGATCCTGGTGGTCAGCCAATTCACCCTCTACGCCGACACCCGCAAGGGACGCCGGCCGTCCTGGAGCGCGGCCGCACCCGGCCCGGTCAGCGAGCCGCTGGTGGACGCCTTCGTCGCCGCTCTGCGGGCCCGGGACGCCGAGGTCGCCACCGGACGGTTCGGGGCGATGATGGAGGTCGCGCTGGTCAACGACGGCCCGATGACCCTGATCGTCGAGCTATAGCGCACCGAACGGCCCTAGTACAGCCTTGTGACGGCCCGGTTACAGAACCGCTGAGCGGATCGGGGGGCGCCGTGTCGCGCGCCTGTCACTATTCTGTAACCGGCCTGAACGGGGGTAAGCGATGGCATCGCTGCTTGTGGTGAGCAATCAACTCACCGACGGCGTGCGCCCCGAAACGGCGCTTCCGGCGGTGGGGCTGCTGTCCCACGATCTGCGCAGCGCGCCCGCCGACACCAGCGCGCTGACCGAGTCGGCCAAGGCCGACGTGATCGTCATCGACGGCCGCACCGACCTGGCCAACGCCCGGACGATCTGCCGGCTGTTCCTCTCCTCCGGCATCACGCTGCCGTTGCTGATCGTGGTCACCGAGGGCGGGCTGGCCGCGATCAACGGCGACTGGGGCGTCTCCGACTTCATCCTGGACGGTGCCGGGCCGGCCGAATTCGACGCCCGGATCCGGCTGCTGCTCAGCTCCAACGAGGGCGACGGGCTGATCCAGTCCGGCGGCATCGTGATCGACGAGGCGGCCTACGCGGCGCGGCTCGGCGACGTCCCGCTGGACCTCACCTACACCGAGTTCGAGCTGCTCAAGTACCTGGTGATGCACCCCGGGCGGGTGTTCAGCCGCGAGCACCTGCTGGCCGACGTCTGGGGCTACGACTATTTCGGCGGCACCCGCACCGTCGACGTCCACATCCGCCGGTTGCGGGCCAAGCTGGGCCCCGAGCACGAGTCGCTGATCGGCACCGTGCGCAACGTGGGCTACCGGTTCAGCCCCTGACCTGGCGCGACGGGCGGCCGTCTCCACTAGCCTGAGGCCATGCTGGGCCCGGACGACATCGACCGCATCCGCACGCTCGCCGTGACCGTCGCCGAACACGACGGCGAATCCCCGCTCAACGAGGACGCCACCCTGGCGCTGGCCGCCGACGACCCGGCGGTCGGCCACCACCTGATCGACGCCGCCGGCACACTGCTCGGCTACGCCCAGCACAACACCCGGCACGGCACCGCCCAGCTCTTCGTGCACCCGGGGCACCGCCGCCGCGGCATCGGCTCCACCCTGCTCGGCGAGGTCGGGGACGCCCCGGTCTGGGCGTTCGGAGACCTGCCCGCGGCGCAGGCCTTCACCGCCGCCCACGGCCGGGTCGAACGGCGCCGGCTGCTGGTGATGGAGCGTCCGCTGGATCCGCCGACCGGGGCCGCCTTCGACGGCGTCCGGGCGTTCCGGCCGGCCACCGACGCCGAACAGCTGCTGGCGGTGAACGCCGCCGCCTTCGACTGGCACCCCGAGCAGCGACATTTCTCCCGGGCCGACCTGGACGCCCGGATGGCCGAGGACTGGTACGACCCGGCGGGTCTGCTGGTCACCGCCGACGCCGAGGGGCTGACCGGCTTCCACTGGACCAAGCGGCACCCGGGTGGACGCGGCGAGGTGTACATCCTGGCCACCCATCCCCGCGCCCAGGGCACCGGGCTGGGCCGCCGGCTGCTGGCCGCCGGCCTGGAGCACCTTGCCGCGACCGGGTCCAGCACGGTGCACCTGTACGTTGAAGCATCCAACGCCCGGGCGGTAGAACTGTACGAGCGGGCCGGCTTCGCCGTGGTGCACCGCGACGTCCTGTACGCCACCGACGACACCAGGAGCAGCGATGACCGCTGAAGCCGCAGTCGACGAGCTCCCGGAGCTGCCCGCCGACCGGTTCTCCGACCGGGAACTGAGCTGGCTGGCGTTCAACAACCGGGTGCTCGACCTGGCCCGCGACGCCACCCGCGTCCCGCTGCTGGAGCGAGCCCGGTTCCTGGGCATCTTCTCGTCCAACCTGGACGAGTACTTCATGGTGCGGGTGGCCGGCCTGAAGCGCCGGATCGCGGCCGGTGTCGCGGTGCCCTCGGCGTCCGGCATCCTGCCCCGCGACCTGTACGAGCTGATCATGTCCAAGGCCCACGACCTGGTCGGCCAGCAGGCTCAGGTCTTCGTCGAGGACATCCGGCCCGCGCTGGCCCGGCACGGCATCGAGCTGCTCCGCTGGGACCAGTTGGACGACGCCGAGAAGGCGTCGATGACCACCCTGTTCGAGGATCGCATCTTCCCGGTGTTGACCCCGCTCGCGGTCGACCCGTCGCACCCGTTCCCCTACATCTCCGGGCTCTCGAACAACCTCGCGGTGCTGCTGCGAAACTCGACCACCGGCGCCCGGCAGTTCGCCCGGGTCAAGGTGCCCACCCTGCTGAACCGCTTCCTGCCGCTGGGCGAGGGCCGGTTCATCGCCATCGAGGACGTCATCGCCCGGCATCTGGACCGGCTCTTCCCGGGCATGCAGGTGCTCGAGCACTCCACTTTCCGGGTCACCCGCAACGAAGACCTGGAGGTGGAGGAGGACGACGCCGAGAACCTGCTCTACGCGTTGGAGCAGGAGCTGCTGCGGCGCAAGATCGGACGCCCCCCGGTGCGCCTCGAGGTCGAGGACGACATCGACGACCGGATGCTCGATCTGCTGGTCAACGAGCTGGACATCTCCGCCAACGAGGTGTTCAAGCTGCCCGCGCCGCTGGACCTGCGGGCGCTGTTCTCGCTCGCCGACCTGGACCGCGAGTCGCTGAAGTACCCGGCCTTCCTGCCCAAGACCCACCCGGAGCTGGCCGAGGTGGAGACCGCGATGCCGGCCGACATGTTCGCGGCGCTGAAGCACCGCGACGTGCTGCTGCACCACCCGTACCACTCGTTCGCGACCAGCGTGCAGCGGTTCATCGAGCAGGCCGCCGCCGACCCGGCGGTGCTGGCGATCAAGCAGACCCTGTACCGGACGTCCGGCGACTCCCCGATCGTGGACGCCCTGATCGACGCCGCGCAGGCCGGCAAGCAGGTGCTGGCCCTGGTCGAGATCAAGGCCCGCTTCGACGAGCAGGCCAACATCGCCTGGGCCCGCAAGCTGGAGCGGGCCGGCTGCCACGTGGTGTACGGCCTGATCGGGCTGAAGACCCACTGCAAGCTGTCGCTGGTGGTCCGCGAGGAGCCGGACGGGTTGCGCCGCTACTGCCACATCGGCACCGGCAACTACAACCCGAAGACCGCCCGGATGTACGAGGACATGGGTCTGCTGACCGCGAACCCGGTGGTCACCGACGACGTGGCCCGGCTGTTCAACCAGCTCTCCGGGATGGGCCAGGAGACCCAGTACCGGCGGCTGCTGGTCGCCCCGCACGGCATCCGCCGGGGCCTGATCGACTTCATCTCCGACGAGATCGAGCATCACCGGGCCGGGCGTCCCGCCGGCATCCGGATCAAGGTCAACTCGATCGTCGACGAGGCGGTGATCGACGCGCTCTACCGGGCCTCCCAGGCCGGGGTCAGCGTCGAGTTGTGGGTGCGCGGCATCTGCGCGGTGAAGGCCGGCGTGCCGGGGCTGAGCGAGAACATCAGGGTGCGGTCGATCCTGGGCCGGTTCCTGGAGCACAGCCGGCTGTTCTGGTTCGCCAACGGGGGCCAGCCCCGGGTCGGCATCGGCTCCACCGACCTGATGCACCGCAACCTGGACCGCCGGGTCGAGGTGCTGGCCTCGCTGACCAACCCGCGGCACATCGCCGAGATCGAGGGCCTGTTCGACCTGGCCTTCGACGAGTCCACCGCCTCCTGGTGGCTGGAGGCGGACGGCTGGTCGCAGCGCACCAGCGACATCGAGGGTGAGCCGTTGCTCGACCTGCAGGAGCATCTGATCGGCGCCATCGGTTCGCGGCGCGGGGAGCGGGGGGCCTGATGAGCCGGAAGCGACTGGTGGAGGCCGCCGGGGCGATCGTGCTGCGGCGTCCGAAGGGCCGGCAGGTGCAGGTGCTGCTGATCCACCGGCCCAGCTACAACGACTGGTCGCTGCCCAAGGGCAAGCTCGACCCGGACGAGTACCTGGCCGCCGCCGCCGTCCGGGAGACCTGGGAGGAGACCGCCTTCCGGATCCGGCTGGCCCACCCGGTGGACCGCATCCAGTACCCGATCCCGACCGGAACCAAGCGGGTCGCCTACTGGCTGGGCACGGTCGTCGAACGGAACCGGTTCAAGCCGAACTCCGAGGTGGATCGCCGGGTCTGGCTGTCGCTGCCGTCGGCGCTGAAGCGGATGACCTACGTCGACGAGCGCGCCCTGGTCGAACAGGCGGTCACCCTGCCGGCCACCACCCCGCTGCTGATCGTCCGGCACGGCAAGGCGATGGAGCGCAAGCACTGGTCGGGCAAGGACCAGCTGCGCCAGCTCAGCTCCCGCGGACGCCGGCAGAGCAAGCGGCTGATCCCGCTGCTGGACGCCTACGGCGTCGCCGAGCTGGAGTCGTCCGCCTCGGTGCGCTGCATGCGGACGCTGGCGCCCTACGCCAAGGCGAAGCAACTGGACGTGCAGGGCTGGGCGACGCTGTCGGAGGAGAAGGCCAAAGACAACCCCGACGCGGTGCGGAAGCTGATGAAGCGGCTGATCAAGGACACCGCCAGCAGCGGCGTGCCGCGGGCGATCTGCGGGCACCGTCCGGTGCTGCCGCTGATGCTGGAGGCGCTCGGCGTGCCCGACCGGTCGATGCTGACCGCCGCCGTCCTGGTCGCCCACCTGTCGCCGGACGGCGAGACCGTCTCCGTGGAGTGGCACAAGCCCCGGGTGTGATCCCGGGACGCCGTTCACCCGCTGTTCACCGAAGACTCCCCAACAGGTTTCTTCGGCTGCCTACCGTGCGATGCGGAGCGCCTCGCTCCCACTCGCGAAAGGTATAGCCGTGAAGATCTCCACGCTCGGCGCCCCGGTTGCCCTGCTGGCCGCCGCCGCGCTGACCCTGTCCGCCTGCGCGGCGAACGAGCCCGCCAACCCGGCTGCCAGCGGCTCGAACGGTGGCGGCACCACCGCCGCCAGCACGCTGGCCGGCAAGGGCGCCTCGTCGATGTCCGCAGCACAGCAGAAGTGGATCGCCGACTACCAGTCCGCCCACTCCGGCGTGACCATCAACTACTCTCCCGACGGCTCCGGCGCGGGCCGGGAGGCGTTCATCTCCGGTGCCGTGCAGTACGCCGGCTCCGACCGTCCGTTCAAGGACGAGGAGCAGGGCGCCGGCAAATTCGGCAAGTGCAGCGCCGACTCGATCGCCCTCGACCTGCCGGTCTACGTCTCCCCGATCGCGGTGGTGTTCAACGTCGACGGGGTCACCGACCTGAAGCTCGACGCCGACACCCTGGCCGGCATCTTCGCCGGCAAGATCACCAAGTGGAACGACCCGAAGATCGCCGCCAACAACAGCGGCGCCAAGCTGCCCGACGCCAGCATCACCGCGGTGCACCGGGCCGACGACTCGGGCACCACCAACAACTTCACCGACTACCTGAACCAGGCCGCGCCGTCGGTGTGGACCGAGGCCGCCTCGGACACCTTCCCGGCCGCCTTCGGCGGCGAGTCCGCCAAGGGCACCTCGGCGGTGGTGGACGCGGTGAAGACCGGCAAGAACACCATCGGCTACGCGGACGCCTCCGCCGCCGGCGAGCTCGGCCACGCCAAGCTCAAGGTCGGCAACGACTGGCTCAGCCCGACCGCCGAGGCCGCCGCCAAGATCGTCGACTCCTCCCAGCAGATCGCCGGCCGCTCCGAGCACGACCTGGCGCTCAAGCTGAACCGCAAGGCCGCCGGCGTCTACCCGGCCGTGCTGGTCTCCTACGCCCTGGTCTGCCAGACCTACTCCGACGCCAAGGACGCCGAGCTGGTGAAGGGCTTCATCGGCTACGTCGCCTCGTCCGACGGTCAGAAGGCAGCCGCCAAGGCCGCCGGCAGCGCGCCGCTGAGCAGCGCCATGCAGGCCAAGGTCAAGGCTGCGATCGACTCGATCAAGTGAACCGGAGGCGTCCGTCCGGGACGCCCGGAGGGACGCCGTCCTGCTCTCATTCCGTACAGTCGTCCCAGATCGAGCGAGAGAAATGAGCACCGTGACGCAGTCCACCCAGGAGGTGACCCCGAAGCCGTCCCCGGCCGGATCGGCCGGAAACGGCACCCGCCGGCGGATCGGCGACCGTGTGTTCAGCGGGCTGGCGACCGGGTCGGGGATCACCATTCTGGTGATCCTGGCCATGGTGGCCGGCTTCCTGCTGATGCAGGCCTTCCCGGCCCTGACCACCCCGCCGGCCGAGCTGCAAGCCCGCGGCTACGGCGAGTTCTGGTCCTGGATCCTGCCCTTCGCCTGGGGCACCGTGTGGGCGTCGTTCTGGGCGCTGCTGCTGGCCGTCCCGGTGGCCATCGGCATCGCCCTGTTCATCTCGCACTACGCGCCCCGCCGGCTCGCCGCCGGCCTCGGCTACGTGATCGACCTGCTGGCCGCCGTCCCCTCGGTGGTCTTCGGCCTCTGGGGCGGGTTCGTCCTGGCCCCGGCCGCCCGCCCGCTCTACGAGTGGCTGAACAGCTACCTGGGCTGGATCCCGTTCTTCGGCGGCCAGGCGTCCGGCACCGGACGCACCCTGCTGACCGCGTCCATCGTGCTGGCGGTGATGATCCTGCCGATCGTCACCTCGCTGAGCCGGGAGGTCTTCCTACAGACCCCGGTGCTGCACGAGGAGGCCGCCCTGGCGCTCGGCGCCACCCGCTGGGAGATGATCCGGATGGCCGTGCTGCCGTTCGGCCGGGCCGGCATCATCAGCTCGGTGATGCTCGGCCTGGGTCGCGCGCTGGGCGAGACCATGGCGGTCGCCATGGTGCTCTCCGGCGCCCACATCGTCAGCTTCGAGGTGCTCACCTCGCAGAACCCGAACACCATCGCCGCGGTGATCGCGCAGAACTTCCCCGAGGCGTACGGGCTGAAGACCAACCAGCTGATCGCCGGCGGCCTGGTGCTGTTCGTGATCACCCTGGTGGTCAACTCGATCGCCCGGCTGATCGTCTCCCGCTACAAGGAATTCTCGGGGGCCAACTGATGACCACCACGCTGACCAACGGCACCACCAATCCGCTGACCGCCGGCCAACTGCCGAAGGCCACCACCTGGCTGGCCCTCGCCGGCTCGCTGATCGTCGGCGGCATCGTCGACGCCACCGCGCTGGGCGGCTTCGATCCCGGCACCACCGTCTTCCTCGGCGCGGTGATCTTCCTGCCGGTGATGTACCTGATCGCCCGGGCCGTCGAGGGACGCCGGGCCGCCACCGACCGGCTGGCCACCAACCTGGTCACCGGCGCCTTCCTGCTCGCCCTGCTGCCGCTGGTGTCGCTGCTCTGGGAGACCCTGTCCAACGGCCTGCCCCGCTTCGACATGCAGTTCTTCACCTGGTCGATGCGCAACGTGATCGGCGAGGGCGGCGGCGCCATCCACGCCATCTACGGCACGCTGATCGTGACCGGCATCGCCACCCTGATCTCGGTGCCGATCGGGCTGCTCACCGCGATCTACCTGGTCGAATACGGCCGGGGCCCGCTGGCCCGCGGCATCACCTTCTTCGTCGACGTGATGACCGGCATCCCCTCGATCGTGGCCGGCCTGTTCGCCTACGCGCTGATGGCGCTGGTGTTCGGCCCCGGCACCATCAACGGCTTCTCCGGCTCGCTGGCGCTGTCGGTGCTGATGATCCCGATCGTGGTCCGCTCCACCGAAGAGCTGCTGCGCATCGTCCCGAACGAACTGCGCGAGGCGTCCTACGCCCTGGGCGTGCCGAAGTGGCGCACCATCATGTCGGTGGTGCTGCCCACCTCGATCTCCGGCATCGTCTCGGGCGTGATCCTGGCCATCGCCCGGATCATCGGCGAGACCGCCCCGCTGATGATCGCGGCCGGCTTCACCAACTCGATCAACACCAACCCGTTCGCCAACCCGATGATGACGCTGCCGGTCTTCGTCTACGACCAGTACGCCCATCCCGGTATCGACCGCATCTTCTACAACGAACGGGCCTGGACCGGCGCGCTCACCCTGATCCTGCTGGTCATGGTGCTCAACCTGCTGGGCCGCTTCATCGCCAAACGCTTCGCCCCGAAACTCGGGCGCTGACCGAAGGAACCGACGCATGTCCAAGAGGATCGAGGTCACCGACCTCAACTGCTACTACGGCAAATTTCTCGCCGTCGAAGACGTCTCGATGACCATCCAGCCGCGCTCGGTGACCGCGTTCATCGGCCCGTCCGGCTGCGGCAAGTCGACCTTCCTGCGCACCCTGAACCGGATGCACGAGGTGATCCCCGGCGCCTACGTCGAGGGTGACGTGCTGCTCGACGGCAACAACCTGTACGGCCCCGGGGTCGACCCGGTGAACGTGCGTCGCCAGGTCGGCATGGTGTTCCAGCGGCCCAACCCGTTCCCCACCATGTCGATCAAGGACAACGTGCTGGCCGGCTACAAGCTGAACAAGCAGCGGATGCGGGCCAGCGAGGCCGACGAGCTGCTGGAGCGGTCGCTGCGCGGCGCCAACCTGTGGGAAGAGGTCAAGAACCGGCTGGACCGGCCCGGCTCCGGGCTCTCCGGCGGCCAGCAGCAGCGGCTCTGCATCGCCCGGGCGATCGCCATGCAGCCCGAGGTGCTGCTGATGGACGAGCCCTGCTCCGCCCTCGACCCGATCTCCACCCTGGCCGTGGAGGACCTGATCCAGGAGCTCAAGGAGACCTACACGATCGTCATCGTGACCCACAACATGCAGCAGGCGGCCCGGGTCTCCGACGAGACGGCGTTCTTCAACATCGCCGGCACCGGCGCCCCCGGCAAACTGATCGAGATGGGTCCCACCGAGAAGATCTTCTCCACCCCCGACGACAAGGCCACCGAGGACTACATCACCGGCCGCTTCGGCTGAGCTTCTACCCCGCCGGTGGTACGTGGGGACAGACCCCGCGTACCACCGGTCGAGGTTGTCAGGGCCGGGGCCACCCGACTGACCGATCGCGCGATCCACCACTGGTTTCGGGCCCGGTCACCACTTTCGGGTTATTTCCTGAAACCAGTGGCACTTCCTGCTGGCAGTCGCCGATCGCGCGATCAACCGGGTTGTTCACGAAGAGTTGACCTTCCACACAGGTGGCTGCCAGGTCAGGCGACTGGATCGCTCCGTCTAGACTCGCCCCGTGAGTCAGGCTGGATGGTATCCGGATCCGGGCGGCCAGCCCGGCATGTACCGCTACTGGACGGGTTCGTCCTGGTCGGCGTCCATCACCAACAACCCCATGCAGGCTCCGCCGTCCGGAGGCCTGGGTGGTCTGGGCGGCCCGCAGCATCCGGGACAGCCGCAGTGGAGTCCCAGCCAGCAACAACAGCAGCCGCGCCGCTCGCCGGTCGGCTGGTGGCTGGGCATCGCCGCCATCGTGCTGGTGATCGCGGTGCTGGGCTGGTTCGCCATCCGCAACCTGGGCGGCATCCTGGGCACCGGTCCGTCCGCGGGCTCCAACCCGACCCAGAACGTCTGCCCCAAGCAGGTGGCCAGCACCATCACCCCGGCCCCGGCGCCCAATGACGGACGGGTGCACGGCGGCGCGCTGTCCTACCCGCGGCTGGATCCCCCGTGGGGTCCCCCGGTCCCCGAGACCCGGGTGCCGTTCGGCCGGGACGTGCTCACCCAGACGGTGATGGTCGAGCCCAGCTACAAGGGCACCAAGGACAGCTGGGTGGCGTCGGTGCTGGTCGGCGAACTGGTCGCCGGGGACGGCTTCTTCAGCCCGCAGCAGGGCTCCGAGATCGTGGTCAAGTGCATCATGGGCGTCTTCTACGACGACGCCGAGGTGGTGCGCGACGACAAGGTGAACAAGGCCACCACGGTCGACGGCAAGGAGGCCTGGCTGGTGGAGACCCACCTGAGCTTCGACATTCCCAACCTGAAGACCAAGGGCGAGCTGGCGATCATCATGATCGTGGCCACCTCGGCAGCCTCGTCCAGCATCTTCTACGCCTCCATCCCGGACACCGTGCCCGATCTGGTGCCGGACGCCCGCCGGGCCATGGCCGGCCTCAAGGTCACCAGCTGAGCGTTACCGGCTGAGCGCTACTGGCAGGGCACCAGCCCCAGCCGGATCTTCATCGCCACCACCCGGATCGCGGACGCCCGCAGCCGCTCGGCGACGGCGGCGTCCTTGGCGGCGCTGCGGACGCCGCTGACGAACGCCTCGGCCAGCGACGGGGTCACCGTCATCGCCAGGTCTCCCCCGGCCTTCAGGAAGCCGATGCCGCGCTGCTTGGCCGGCACCGCCGCCATCGAGCGGGCGGCCCCCAGATCGTCGGAGATGACCACCCCGTCGAAGCCGAGCCGGCCGCGGATCAGCCCGATCACCGTCGGTGAGAACACCGCCGGGTGGCGGGCGTCGATCCGGGTGTAGGTGACGGTGGAGACCATCAGGCTCGGCACCCCGGCACCCACCGCCGCCCGGAACGGCTGGAAGTAGGGATCGTCGGCGCGGGTCACGGTGTCCTTCACTCCGGCGGCGAAGTCGGTGTTGCCGACCACCCGCCCGATGCCCGCGAAGTGCTTGGCGGTGGTGGCCACGCCCGCCGCCTCCATGCCCTTGATGAAGGCGGTCACCTTGGCGGCGACCACGTCCGGATCGGAGCCGTACCCGCGCTTCAGCGCGCCGATCGGGGCGTTCTTGCGGACCATCGACTTCGGGACGGTGTCGGCGACCGGCGCCAGCGTCCAGTGCACGCCCGCCGAGTGGAGTTGGCGTCCCCAGCGCTCGGCGCGGGCGGTCAGCGTCGCATCGCTCCAGCCGGACTGCACCTGCGCCGACGGGATGGTGTCGAAGCCGCTGCCCTTGAGCCGCTGGACCAGCCCGCCCTCCTGGTCCACCGAGATCAGCAGCGGGGTGCGCAACCCGCCGATGGCCAGCCGCTTGGTCACCCGGCGGACGCCGGCGACCCCGTCGCTGTGGCTGCCCATCAGGATCACTGACCCGATCTTCAGCTTCCGCAGCACGGCCAGCTCGGACGCCGACGCGCTGGTCACGCCCACCATCACCACCTGGCCGGCACGTTCCGCGGTCGACATCTCGTCGACGATCCGGGTGGCGCAGTCGATCGGGGTCGGCGCGGACGAGGTGCCGGGCGACTCCGAATGCGTCGCGGACGACGTGGGTCGGACGGAGCCAGGCGGGTCCGCGGACTGGGCGGTCGTGTTCGTCGGCGAGGACGGCGCGGTCGGGGCGGCGGCGCCGGAGCAGCCGGCGAGCAGGGTCGCCAGGACGCCGGTCAGGACGGTGCGGCGCTTCATAGTTCCAGCGCCAACAGTGCGTTCTCGACCACCTCGGTCAGCGCCGGGTGGATCCAGTACTGGCCGCGGGCCATGCTCGGCACGTCCAGATCGAAGCTCATCGCCTGGATCAGCGGCTGGATCAGCGTGGTCGCCTCCGGGCCCAGGATGTGCGCGCCGAGCAGCCGCTTGGTCTTCGGGTCGGCGATCAGCTTCACGAAGTGCTCGGTGTCCTCCATCGCCCAGCCGTAGGCGACGCTGCCGTAGTCCTGCCGAGCGGTGACGTAGCGGCGTCCGCGTCGCTGCGCCTCGGCCTCGGTGATCCCCACCGAAGCCACCTGCGGGTCGCTGAACACCGCGTGCGGAATGAACCGGTGGTCGGCGGCGATCATCCGCCGCGGATGCAGCAGATTGTGCTGCACCACCCGGGCCTCGTGGTTGGCGACGTGCTTGAGCTGGGCGGCCGACGAGACGTCCCCGAGGGCGAAGATGCCCTTCACGTTGGTCTGCTGGTACTCGTCGACCTTGATCCGGCCGTCCGGATGGGTCTGCACCCCGGTGGCGTCCAGGTTGAGTAGGTCACCGTTCGGGATCCGTCCGAACGCCATCAGCACCCGTTCGCACTCGAAGTCGTAGTGGATGCCGTTGGGGTCGACGCTCTCCACGATCACGCTGTCCCGATCGGTCATCTCCACGCCGATCACCTCCTGGCGCAGCCGGACGTTCACCCGCTTGGCCAGCTGCTCGGTGAACGCGGCGGCGATGTCGGCGTCCTCCTTGCGGAGCATCACCTCGGAGCGCTGCAGCACCGTCACCTGGGTGCCGAGTGCGGAGAAGATGTGCGCGAACTCGGCGGCCACGAAGCCGCCGCCGATGATCACCAGCGAGGCCGGCAGCTTCTCCAGCCGCATGATGTCGTCGGAGGTGTGCACCCGCTCGGCCACCCGCGGGTCGTCCAGGCCGGGGCATTCGGGTATCCGCGGCCGGGAGCCGGCGGCGATCACGAATTTCTCGGCGGTGATGGTCTCGTCCCCGATCAGCAGCTGCTTGGGTCCGGTGAACGCGGCGGCCTGCCGGTACAGGGTGACGTTGGCGTTGCTGCGCCGCCACTCCTCACCGCCCTCGCTGATCGGGTCGATCCGGCCGAAGATCCGGTCCCGGATAGCCGTCCAGTCGGAACTGACCTGCCCGATGGTCACCCCGACCCGCTCCGAACGTTCCCCCACCGACGCCAGCTCAGCCGGGTAGACGTACATCTTGGTCGGGATGCACCCGGCGTTCAGGCAGGTGCCGCCGAAGTGTTCCCCCTTGTCGACCAGGGCCACCTCGAGGTCGTCGAACTGGGAGTCGATGATCGAGTTGCCCGAGCCGGAGCCGATCACGCACAGGTCGAAATGCCGCATGCGCCGATTCTTGCACTCGGCCGTGAACTGTCCGTTTCCGACTCGGCGCGGGGACAAGCGAGTAGGTTCGCTTGGTGCATAAGGTCGCGGCCGCCGCCGGAGTTCTGGGCGCCTTGATATTGGTCGCCGGCTGCGGGGTGCCCTCGTCTCCGACGCAATCACCCTCGGAGCCGAGCGCGTCGCGAGGAGCGCCGTCCGTGCCAGCCTCCCCCGCCGTGCCGACGCAACCTCGCTGCCCGGAACTCAGCGTTCCGCAATCTCCCGCTGTCGCCTGCTCGGAGCTCCGCGACGGCCGCGAGACCTACTCCGACAACGCGGCCCGCACCCTCACCGCCGCCGACTACTACGTGGTCGGCGAATGTGTCGGCTCGGGCGATCTGGACGAGTTGCCGTATACGGTCAGCGTCGACGGCGAGAGCGTCAGCAGTGGCTCGATCACCTGCCGGGCCGGCCTGGTCACGAAGAACAGCGCCTTCGACGGCAAGCCTGGCAACCACCGGGTGTCTGTCCGGTTCGCCGAGGGGATGGCCGACCACGCCACCGGCTATGCGGTGATCGTCCCGGGTAGCCGACGACCGGCGTCAGATGCCGGCGTAGGAGTGCAGGCCGGAAACCAACAGGTTCACGCCGACGAAGTTGAACCAGAAGCAGGTCACGCCGATGATCGCCACCACGGCGGCCCGCTTGCCGCGCCAGCCGGCGGTGGCCCGGGCGTGCAGGTAGCCGGCGTAGACCACCCAGGTGACCAACGACCAGGTCTCTTTCGGATCCCAGCCCCAGAACCGTCCCCAGGCGTATTCGGCCCACACCGAGCCGGCGGCGATGGCGAACGTCCACAGCGGGAAGGCGAAGGCGTGGAAGCGGTAGGCGAGTTCGTCGATCCGGGACGACGAGGGCAGCTTGGCCAGGTAGCCGCGCACTTGTTCACGGCGTTCGGCGCGGCTCTTCAACAGGTACAGGATGGACAGCAACCCACCCACGTTGAACGCCGCACCGGCGGTGGCCGCAATGACGATGTGGACGATGAACCAGACCGAATGCAGCGCCGGCACCAGCGGCGCCACCGCCACGTAGAACACGGTCACCGCCAGGCCCTGACCGAGCGCGGTCAGCAGTACCACCGGCAGGCCCAGCCAGCGCATGCCGCGGAAGGCGAGTACCAGGTAGAAGGTGACCACCAGCAGCAGCGCCATGGTCACGAACTCGTACATATTGCCCCAGGGCATCCGGTTGGCGGCGATCCCGCGGCACACCACCCCGGCCAGGTGGCAGGCCCAGGCGATGACCGTCAGGCCCAGCCCCATCCGTCCGAACATGTCGGTGCGCATCCGGGCACGCAGATCGGCCTCGGTCGGCACGGCGTCGCCGGCGTCCGTGGTCTCGAGCCCGCCGGCCCCGACCAGCACGCCGGCACCGGCCGGAACCTCGACCGGGTCCAGTTTCCGGGCGGACGCCCATTCGACGGCGAACGCCGCCAGGGCAAGCAGGTACACCACCACCGATGTCACCATCGCCAGATTCGACCAGTAGACGGCCATCACGGTTCTCCCTTCGGGGTCGAGCCTGCGTCACCGGCGTCGGTCGGCGCAAGCCCGGTGTCCGCGTTCAGTTGCAGTTCGTCGGCGATCAGCCGCAGTTCGTCGTCCAGGCCGCCACGGCCCTCGGTGCGGTCCAGCCCTGCCAGCTGTACCCGGTCACCGGTGACCCGCAACCACACCCGGCGGGGCCGGATGAACAGCGACAGGCACAGCCCTGCGACGGCGACCAGCACCGAGCTGAAGATCAGCCACAGCCCGGGAGTGCTGGAGACCTGCAGGCTCACCCAGCGTTTCCAGTCGTGGAACTGGATGGAGCCGCCGCCGGGCAGGTCGAAGACCTCGCCGGGACGCAGGCTGAACCGCAGCGGCTTGCCGTCCGCTTTGGTGTATTGAGTCAGGCCGGTGGTGTCCAGCGAGTAGACGTTCTCGGGGGCGCCGGTGGCCTCCTTCGGCGGTCCGTGCCAGGCGTTCAGCAGCAGTCGCGGGTTCAGCGCGTCCGGGAAGACCGAGGTGCCGCCGGTGTCGGTGTCGACGAAGGTGGGCAGGAACAGCGCTTCGAAAGCGAGCCGCTCCGGACGCGCGTAGGGCGCCTTCACCACGCCGACGGAGAGGAAGTTGCCGTCCTGCGGCAGCAGGATCACCGGACCCTCGAAGGCCACCCTGCCCTGCGGGTCCTTGACCGTCACGTCGACCGCGTAGCCATGACCGACCAGGTGGACGCTGCTGTCGCCGAGCGTCAAGGGATTGTTCACCTCGAGCGCCTGATTCGTGCTGGTGCCGTTCAGCGTCGTGGTGGTCTCGGCGCGGAACACCCGGGCGGCTCCGCGCTGCACCGGGCCGGTCTCGAATTTGGCGTCGAAGGAGTTCAGCTTCACCGTGAACGGCACCAGCTGGTCGGCACTGAACGCGCCGCCGGAACTGAAGTCGTCGAACTGGCTGAGGGTGTTGCTGAACGACTGGCCCTCGACCACCGCGACCGTCCCCTTGTAGCCGTACAACACGCCCCAGGCGACGCCGAGCAGCAGAAACACCAGGGAGACATGGAAGACCAGGTTGCCCAGCTCGCGCAGGTAGCCGCGTTCGGCGCTCACCGAGTCGTCCAGCCGACGCACCCGGAACCGGCGTCCGGCAAGCACCTTCTCCGCGGCGTCCAGCACCGCGTCCGGGTTCTCGGAGGTCAGCGCCAGGTGGCTGGGCATCCGGGCCAGGTTGCGGGGCGTCGCGGGCGGCTGGGCCCGCAGTCCGCGCAGGTAAACCCCGATCCGGGGAATGATGCAGCCGACCAGCGAGACGAACAGCAGCAGGTAGATGGCCGCGAACCAGGGCGAGGCGTAGACGTCGAACAGCCCGACCGCGTTGTAGAAGCCGCCCAGCTGCGGGTTGCCGGTGATGAACTCCCGCACCCGTTCCGGGGACGTCGGACGCTGCGGCAGCAGCGAGCCGGGGATGGCGGCCAGCGCCAACGCGAAGAGCAGCACCAGCGCGGTGCGCATCGCGGTCAGCTGGGTCCACAGGAAGCGCAGGGTCTCGGTGCCGGTCAGGGTTCCGCGGCGGCGTCCGGCCATCAGATCACCG
Source organism: Micropruina sp. (assembly GCF_047607385.1). Lineage (GTDB taxonomy): Bacteria > Actinomycetota > Actinomycetes > Propionibacteriales > Propionibacteriaceae > Micropruina. The sequence continues at coordinate 14,649 of NZ_JASGDE010000042.1, read as the reverse complement.
TCCCGAAAGCGGCCGCCCACTGCCGCAGCAGGCCCATCAGCACGTCCCAGCCGCCGGTCAGCAGCAGCACCCCGACCGCCATCATCAGCACCCCGCCGATCACCTGCAGGGTGCGGTGGTGCCGCTTGACGAAGGCGAGCGTGCCGCCGAAGCGGTCCAGCGCCACCCCGGCGATCAGGAACGGCAGTCCGAGACCAAGGGCGTAGACCAGCGCCAGCAGCGCGCCGCGCAGCGCGGTGGCCTCGTTGAGCGCCAGGGTGAGCACCACCTGCAGGGCCGGCCCGATGCACGGCGTCCAGCCGAGCGCGAAGACGATGCCGAGCAGCGGTGCGGCGGCCAGGCCGACCCGGGGCCGCAGGTTGAGCCGGACGGTGCGGCTGGCGAACGGCACCCAGCCGGCGAAGACCAGGCCCAGCACGATCGCCAGCACACCGCCGACCACGTTGATCGTGCCGCGCCACTGCATCAAGGTGGTGCCCAGCGAGCCGAACAGGACGCCGCCGGAGACGAAGACCAGAGCGAAGCCCAGCACGAACAGCGCGGTGCCGGCCAGCACCCGGCCGCGCCGGGAACCCGCGGTCACCTGGGCGGCGCTCAATCCGCTGGCATAGGACAGGTAGCCGGGCAGCAGCGGCAGCACACAGGGCGAGAAGAACGACACCAGCCCGGCCAGCAGCGCCACCGGGATCGCCAGCAGCATCGTCCCGCCGACGGCCTGCCGCACCCAGTCCTCGATCTCCAGAGCGATCATCACCGGCCCGCCGCCACGTCCTCGATCAGGCCGACCAGGGTCGCCTCGGTGGTGTCGCCCAGCACGCGGGCGGCGATCCGTCCCTGCTTGTCGACGATCACGGTGCTGGGGATGGCGCTGAGCGGAAGCTTGCCGGCGAACTTCAACACCAGCTCACCGCCCGGATCGAAAAGGTTGGGGTACGGCACATTGAATTCGCGGACGAACGCCAGGCCCTGCGCGGTGGCCAGGTCGCGGGTGTTCAGTCCCACGAACTGGGCGGTCTGCTCGGTGCGTTGCGCGGCCCGGACCAGCGCCGGCGCCTCCTTCACGCAGGGCGGACACCAGGAACCCCAGACGTTGTAGACCAGCACCTTGCCGGTCGCCGACGTGCTGCTCCACGGCTTCTCGTCCAGCGTGGTGCCGGCGATCTCGGGGGCCGGCGTCCGCTGCTCCACCGGAACCCGGGTGATCCGGCCGTCGCCGCTGACGAAACCGCCCTCGGTGGACCCGGTGGAACCCGTGCAGGCGGCCAGCAGCAGCGTCACCGCGGTGACGCAGAACACGGCCAGCCGACGCATCACGAACCGGGGCGGAACAGGACTTTGGACTTCTTGGCCGGCAGCAGATCGGCGGCCGGCTCGGTGTAGTCGACGGCCGCGACCCGTCCGTCGATGACGGTGAACGACGTGACGCTGGCCAGCCGGCATTGCCGCTTGCGCGGATCGTGCACCAGCGAACGCCCCTCGGCGGCCAGCCGGGAGATCCAGATCGGCAGCTCGTGCATCACGACGACGGCCTGACCGCCGTCGCCGGCGGCCTGTGCGGCGTCCGCCATGGCCAGCTTCACCCGGGCCACGATCGACGGGTACGCCTCGCCCCAGGACGGTCGCAACGGGTTGCGCAGGTGCCACAGGTTCTGCGGCAGCAGCAGCACCTGGTTGTACTTGCCGAAGTTGCGGCCCTCGAACACGTTGGCGGCCTCGATCACCCGGTCGTCGGTGACGATCTCGAGGTCGGGGTGCTCGGCGGCGATCGGCGCCATCGTCTCGCGGGCCCGCTGCAACGGCGAACAGCGCAGATGGGTCAGCGGGACGTCCGCGAAGTACTCGCCGAGCCGAGTGGCCATCGCCTGGCCCAGGTCGCTCAGGCCGTAGCCGGGGAGTCGTCCGTAGAGGATGCCGTCAGGGTTGTGAACCTGCCCGTGGCGGACCAGATGTACGACGGATTGCATGGGTGACGGCGGCCTTTCGGTGTGCTCGGGCTCCAACAATACGGGACGCCGACCTGACCGTTCGCCGCCGAACCGCTGGCACCATTCACGCCTTGTCAACCCCGGCAGTCCGACACCGCGTCACCCGCGCCCTCAGTTGTTCCGCCAGTGCGACGCGGAGTTCGGCCTCAGTGCGCGGACGACCCGAGTGAAAGACGGGTAGAGCATCGGAACGCTTCGGCTGGTCGCCTGTGGGGGCATGTCCCACACGGTGCGCGCCGGCGATGGCTTGTGCTGATCAGCCCAGGGCGGCGCGCAGCTGTGCCTCGTCAAGGAACCAGATCGCGAGCCGTCGACCGTCCACGAAAGTCACCGGGACGTGGTCGCTGTGCACGGCGAGCGCCGGATCGGCGTCCACGTCGAGGGTGCCGAAATCGGCGCCGAACTCGGCGCAGACCCGTTGGGCGACGGCCACCGCATCGACACACAGATGGCAGCCGTCGCGCACGATGACCACCACCCTGGGCTGGGTCATCGTGGACGCCGGTGGACTACTTGCCGGCGCGGCGACGCTGGATACGCGTCTTCTTCAGAAGCTTGCGGTGCTTCTTCTTCGCCATCCGCTTGCGACGCTTCTTGATGACCGAACCCACGCTATGACCTCTCGATGTCGGCCCACGGTTGGGCCGGATAGTGCTTGGTTGGTGGCGGCCGGTTGCCCAGCCAACCACGCGATCTTACCGAGTGGCTCGCCCCGACTGCCAATCGCCGGAACGCCCGGGGCTACCCGGCGTCGTAGAAGGACTGCTCCAGGTAGGCGTTCACCGCATGCTCGGGAACCCGGAAGTTGCGGCCGAACCGCACCGCCTCCAGCTCGCCGGCGTGGATCAGCCGGTAGACCGACATCCGCGACACCCGCAGCAGCGCGGCCACCTCGGTGACCTTGAGGAATCTGATCGCCGACAGCGGTGTGGGTGCAGAGTCGTTCATCGGTACTTCCTTCTGACAGTAGACATCCGGCCCTCCCGTTGGCCCCGATGTGCGAGCCACCCTACCTGCCGCTCCGGCCCCGCGGGATGGGCCCGACGCCGGCCCGGACAGCGGTCGTCCGACCCTCGGACGCCGGCTGGTCCGGCCCCCGGACGCGGATGGTTCACGGTCGCCGGGGGACGACATCGCCTGCGCAAACGCACATCGCCTGTGTTGCTACGCAGGCGATGTACCCGAACGCAGGCGGTGTTGCGCCGGTTGCGGGTGACCTCGCTCCAGAGCGGGTCGCAACAGCCGGGCCAATCGTTCGGGCTTGATCGCGTCCGCCCAAGTCCAGCGGACGATCCACCAGCCCGCGGCTCGCAGATCGGCCTCGCGACGCTTCTCCCGCATCACCACGTCGGACGCCGACTCGCCCGGACGGAGCAGGCGGTCGTATTTCACCTTGCCGTCGAACTCTCCGAGGACGCCGAGGTCCGGCCAGGCGAAATCGGACCGGTACCGGACGCCGCCGATGGTCACCTCGAATTGCAGTTCGGGCGTCGGCATCCCGAGTTGCCACATCGCCACCCGGCTGACCGATTCCCCGGCCGACTCGCTGCGACCGTCGGCCAGGTCGACGACGACTCGGGCTCGCGCACTGCCGTGCCGCCGGCGGGCCGCTTTCAGCTGCTCATCCAGCGCTTCGCGGGCGACGCCGGTGCGCAACCCGGCGTCGGCCGCCGCCACCGCCATCCCCAGATCGCCGCAGCGCGCCAGATCGACAACCGTTCGCGCCATCACGGTGCGGGGCAGCCCGTCCACCTCTTCCACGTCGGAGTCCGCCAGCGGCGTCCGGTAGCGGTGCAACTGTGGTCCGACCCACGAACCGCCCTTGCTGGGCCGGGTCACCGTGACACGGTCGAGCAGCCGTTCGTCCACGGGCAGTCCGTGCAGCACCGCCGCGGAGACATGGCTCAGCACCGAACCGTCGGCCAGCGACGGCAGCGTGGCCCGGATCAACTGGAGGTGCCGAGCCGTCCCCTCGTCCGGCTCGGTCGCGAAAGCGCCGCGGCGCAACGGGTGCAACTCACCCGTCCGAACCCTCCGCCGGATCTCGCTGGTCCCCATCCCGCGGGCCCGCAGCTCATGAGTCAGATGCATCGGCATGGCCCGCAGTCCAGCACAGCTCAGGCCGACAATTCGGGGTCAGACAGCAATCTGTGGATAACTCCGGAGGCGCCTGACGTGTCGCCGACCCACCCCAGGAACGACATCGCCTGCGTAAAGGCACATCGCCTGCGTAGCAACACAGGCGATGTGTCCGAACGCAGGCGATGTCGTCGGAGATGACCGACTGCCCCAGTTCTGACCGAGTTCCTCAATCGGACCGTGGCAGCAACTCGGCAGGATCCAGCCCGAGTGCGTCCGCCAGCTTCACGACGGCGTCAAGGCGTGGCGAGGTCTGGCCGAGTTCGGTGCGGTAGATGAGCTTCCGGTCGACCCCGGCGGACTCTGCAAGGGCCTCCTGCGAGAGTCGCCGCTGCTCCCGGTGACGGCGCAAGTGCAGCCCAAAGTCAGTGCGCCACTGCTGGATCCGCGGCGAAAGGTCACTGGGAGTGGGCACCCGTCCAACGTGAGGGACGAAGGCTAGCGAAGCTGCACCACAAATGGTTCAATCGCAGGGTCGGGGTGGACGACGGGAGAGAAGCATGGCTAACAACATGATGAGGAAGAGCGGCACCCATGCCGCCGCGTTGACACGGCGAGCGCTGACGGCACTGATCGCCGCATGCCTCTCGATGATCGGGTTGGCGGCGTCCGCGCCGCAGTCGGCGGCAGCCGCGGACATGACCCTCGACCAGTTCGTCGCCACCTACGACGGCAAGTATCTCGACGTAGATGGCGTGCCCGCAGGCAACCCCTACCAATGCGTCGATGTGTTCAAGCAATACGACCGGCGAGTCATCGGTGGCGATGGCCCGCCTACCGGTGGCGACGGTGGCGCCCACGAATACTGGGACTCTTTTACGTCTAACCTTGCGAGCCGATACCTGAAGATCGATCGATCTCAATCTGCTGTGCGTGGAGACGTCGCAGTGTGGGCGCGAAACCTCCCGGGGTCGGGCGGATATGGCCACGTCGCTATCGTTCTCAGCGACTCACCAGCTGGATCCAGCTCTCTCTATGTTCTCACTCAGAACCCCGGCGCAACCAAGCGCGCTAACATTTCGAAGAACTATCTTTTGGGATACCTACGACCCCGGAACCTACCAGGATCGGCAGTTTCCGACGGAAGCCTCGTCGATTACCGGGGGAATGTCTACCGCATCGCCGGTGGGGCAGCCATCTACGTGAGCAGTTGGGACGCGATCGGCGGGTCGCAACCGACTCGGTCACTGAGCGATGGGGAGTTTGGATCACTGCGCCAATACCCGGCCGACGGCACTTTCATCGTGGGCACACGCAGCGGGCGCGTCTATCGCGTCGCGGGCGGAGCTCCCCTGTATGTGTCAAGCTGGGACAACGTGGGCGGGAGTCAATCGGTGATCCCGGTCGATGATGCGGCGATCGGAAACGCTGGCGGCGGCGACGTGTGGGCACACCTGCGCCGATATCCAGCGGACGGCACGTTCATCCGCGGCGGCGTGACAGGTCGCGTCTACCGAGTCGCCGGGGGCGCACCGCTCCACGTGTCCGACTGGGCCAATGTTGGCGGAGCCCAACCCGCCGTCACGGTCGATGACAACGCAATCGACAACACAGGAGGCAACGACCCCTGGACGAACCTACGCGCAACCCCTTCCGATACGTTCATAGCTGGATACGGCTCAGGCCGAGTCTTCCGCGTCGCGGACGGACATCCGTATTACATTCCCTCCTGGGCTCCCTACGGAGGATCCAAACCCACTACGGCGGTGGATGACACAGCAATCGACAACTGCGACCATCTGGACTGCTCGCCCTTCGGGCGTCTCGACAGCGCAATTGGCGGCGCAGGCGAAGTGACCATTCATGGATGGGCGATGGATCCCAACTCGACAAGCCCTATCGACGTACACGTCTACGTCGCAGACACCTACGTAGGAAAGTCGACAGCAAACGTCGAGCGGTCCGATGTCGACGACGCCTTCCACCGGGGCTCGGCGTTCGGATACCGGACAAGCACTTCCATACCAGCCGGGAAGCACCAAGTGTGCGTCTGGGCAATCAATGTCGGCCGAGGCGCGAATGTACGGCTCGGTTGCCAGGAAGTCACAGTGGCGCCATCCGCCGACCTGACGCCGTCAGCGCCAACTATCTCCGGCACCGCCAAGGTCGGCTCAACGCTCACTGCTAAGCCCGGGACTTGGGGGCCTGCTCCGGTCACGCTCAGCTACCAGTGGAAGGCGAATGGCACCGCCATCCCGGGGGCAACCGGTGAGGCTCTGACCGTCCCGGCGTCGGCGAAGGGGAAGACCATCACCGTCACGGTGACAGGCTCCAAGCCTGGCTACACGACCGTCGCGAAGACCTCGAAGGCGACCAAGAAGGTGGCGGCCGGCACACTCGCAGCGCCGACGCCGACGATCACCGGCACGGTGAAGGTGGGTCAGCCTCTCACCGTCGGCCCGGGCGCATGGACGCCGTCCGACGCGACCTTGACCTACCAGTGGTACCGCAATAGCAAGAAGATCAAGGCCGCGACCGCTCCGGCCTACACCCTGGTGAAGGCCGACAAGGGCAAGAAGATCACCGTGAAGGTGACGGGCAAGAAGGACGGCTACGCCAGCCTGACCAAGACGTCCAAGAAGACCGGCAAGGTCAAGTAGCACGACCCGAGGCACATCGCCTGCGTAAAGGCACATCGCCTGCGTTCCTACGCAGGCGATGTGTGTTTACGCAGGCGATGTCGTCCGAAGGAGCGAAGACCCGGGCAGCGACCAGCCCGGTTCAGCCGGCCAGTGCTCGGCTGCGGTCCCGGGCGGCCTCCATGGCGGTGAGGAAGGCGGCTTTCACCTTGTGGTCCTCGAGTTGCCGGAGCGCGGCGGCGGTGGTGCCGCCGGGTGAGGTGACCTGTTCGCGCAGCACGGTCGGGTGCTGCCCGGATTCCACCAGCAGCTTCGCCGAGCCGAACACGGTCTGCTTCACCAGGGTGGCGGAGATGTCCCGGGGCAGGCCGAGCAGCACACCGGCGTCGATCATCGCCTCGACCACGAAGAACAGGTAGGCCGGGCCGGAGCCGGAGATCGCGGTGACGGCGTCCTGGTAGGCCTCCGGCACGGTGATCGCCTTGCCGAGTGCGGTCATCAACTCCATGGCGTGCTCAACATCGGCCTCGGACGCGTTGGAGCCGGCCGACACCGCGGCCATCCCCTCGCCGACCAGGGCCGGGGTGTTCGGCATCACCCGGACCACCGCGGTGCCCTCCGGAAGATGGCTCTCCAACTGAGCGGTGGTCACCCCGGCGCACAGCGACACCACCAGGGTCGCGGGACGCAGCACCGGCGCGATCTCGGGCAGCACGGCACCGACGTCCTGGGGCTTGACCACCAGGATCACCGTGTCGGCCTCGGACGCCGCCTCGGCGTTGCCGGTGGCCCGGATGCCGTGCGCCGCAGTCATCTCGGCGCGCCGGAAATCGCGCCGGTCGGCCACCACGATGGCATCGCTCGACCAGCCGGCCCGCAGCAGGCCGCTGACCAGCGCCTCGCCCATCACGCCGGCGCCGATCACCGCCAGCCGGGTCATCGCGCAGCCACCAGCAGCTCGGCGACCTGGACGGCGTTCAGCGCCGCGCCCTTGCGCAGGTTGTCGTTGCTGACGAACAGCACGATGCCCCGCTCGTCGGGAACCGACTGGTCGGTGCGGATCCGGCCCACGAAGGACGGGTCCTTGCCGGCCGCCAGCCGCGGCGTCGGGACGTCGGCCAGCGCCACGCCCGGCGCGGTGGCCAGGATGCCGCGGGCCCGTTGCGGGCTCAGCTCCTCGGCGAACTCGGCGTGGATCACCAGCGAATGCCCGGAGAACACCGGCACCCGGACGCAGGTGCCGGAGACGGCCAGGCCGGGAATGTGCAGGATCTTGCGGGACTCGTTGCGGAGCTTCTGCTCCTCGTCGGTCTCGTCGCTGCCGTCGTCCACGATCGAGCCGGCCACCGGAATGACATTGTAGGCGATCGGGGCCAGGTAGGGCGCGGTGTCGGCGACCTCGTCGAGACGACCGTCCAGCGCGAAACCGGACGGGTCGCGGACGTCCTGGGTCTGCGACAGCAGCGCGTTGATGCCGGCCACGCCGGAGCCGGAGACGGCCTGGTAGGTGGCCACGATCAGCCGCTGCAGGCCGGCGGCGGCGTGCAGCGGCTTGAGCACCGGCATCGCCGCCATCGTGGTGCAGTTCGGGTTGGCGATGATGCCCTTCGGCGGGTTGACCGCGTCCTCGGGGTTGACCTCGCTGACCACCAGCGGGACGTCCGGGTCCTTGCGCCAGGCCGACGAGTTGTCGACCACCAGGGCGCCGGCCGCGGCGACCTTCGGGGCGTACTCGCGCGACATGGTGGCGCCGGCCGACATCAGCGCGATGTCCAGGCCGGAGAAGTCGGCGGTCGCGGTGTCCTCGACGGTGATCGGGGTGCCCTTGAAGTCGAGCGTCCGCCCGGCCGAACGGGCCGAGGAGAAGAACCGGATCGAGCTGACCGGGAAGTCGCGCTCGACCAGCAACGATCGCATCACATTGCCGACGGTGCCCGTAGCACCGAATACACCCACATGCATGGGATTCACCCTATCGCCCGCCGCCCGGCGACTCCCATCACAGCCAGGTCAGGTACGGCGCCAGCAGCGCGTAGCCGACGAAGGCGACGACGTCGAGGATGATGTGAGCCGCCACCAGGGGCGCGACGCGTCCGTAGCGGTGGTAGATCCAGCCGAAGACCAGACCCATCACGAGATTGCCGACGAAGCCGCCGAAGCCTTGGTACAGGTGATACGAGCCACGGATCAGCGCGCCGACGATCAGCACCGCCGCGACGCTCCAGCCGGCCTGCCGCATCCGGGTGAACCAGAACGCGACGATCACCACCTCTTCCAGGACGCCGTTCATGACCGCCAGCCCGATCAGCACCGGCACCGTCCACCAGTTCTCGGCCAGGTTCGCGGGCTGGACGGTGGTGTTCAGTCCGGCGGCCCGGGCGGCCAGGTACAGCCCCAGCCCGGGAATCCCGATGCCGGCGGCGATCGCGAAGCCCCAGCCGAAGTCGCGGAGCGGCCGGGTCAGGTCGAAGCCGATCCGGCCGCGGTCGCCGGACAGCCGCAGCAGATAGAGCGCCAGCAGCGCGGGCACCAGCGGAAAGACGATCCCGGCCAGCTGGTACGACAGGTCGAGCCAGGGCCGGTCGGGTGTGACGCTGGTGTTGATCTGCGTGGTCTGCTGGCCGAGCGGCTGCGGACGGGTCAGCTTCTCGGCGATCGACAGCACCGAATACACCGCCGACTGGCCCAGCGAGACGCCGAGCACCAGCAGCACCTCCCAGCCCCGGCGTCCGAGCGCCGCGACCGGTTCGGTCACGCCGCGCCCTCGAGCTGGTTCAGGTGCCGCCGGGCGAAGGTCAACGCCGAACGCAGCACCTCTTCCCGGCGGGGCCGGTCCAGGTCGTTGGTGTTCACCTCGAGCGCCACATGGCCGCGGTAGCCGCGCCGGGCCAGCTCGGCCAGCACCAGGTCGGGGCGCTGGGTGCCCTGGCCGGGCAGCAGGTGCTCGTCCTTGGCCGAACCGTTGCCGTCGGTGAGATGGACGTGGGCCAGCCGGTCGTCCCAGCGGCGGAGCAGATCGAGCGAGTCCTGGCGGGCGGTGGCGGCGTGCGACAGGTCCAGGGTCAGATGGTCGTAATCGAGGTCGGTCGGATCCCAGCTCGGCCGGTAGGCCTGGAAATGACCGCCGCCCGGCGCCCGCCACGGGAACATGTTCTCCACCGCGATGGTCACCTCGGCCGCGGACGCCAGCGCCCGCACCCCCTCGACGAACCGGGTGGCGTAGCTGCGCTGCCAGCGGAACGGCGGATGCACCACCACGATGTCCGCCCCGAGCCGGTGCGCCGCCTGGGTGGCCCGCTCCAGCTTCGCCCACGGATCCGTCCCCCACACCCGCTGGGTGACCAGCAGGCAGGGCGCGTGGATCGCCAGCACCGGGATCTGGTGGTAGTCGCGGAGCCGTTCCACGGCGTCCACGTCGGCGGCCAGCGGATCGATGCCGACCATCACCTCGACGCCGTCGTAGCCCAGCAGGCTGGCGACCTCGAAGCCGGCGGCGGTGTTCTCCGGGTAGACAGATGACGTCGACAGTGCGACCTTCGCCTCGCTCCGGGAGCCGTTCACACCGGTCATCATAGGCGCCGCGGACAGCCGTCCTCAGCGGCTCGGGAGAACCGGTAGTTGACCGGTCAAAATTTCATCATCGTGAAGTCCGGCGAGCAGCCAACCCCGCGCCGGCCGCCGATTTCGCGTGAGCGGCATCTCATGGTGACAATATCCGCATGCATGTCGATCACCTGACGTTCGCAGCAGGTCCGAACGGTCTCAAGGCAGAGGCCGAACGGCTCGGGGAGCTGCTCGGCGCCAAATTCCGCGACGGCGGTTTCCATCCCCGCTTCGGCACCCGCAACCACATCCTGCCGCTGGCCGATGACCGCTATATCGAGGTGGTCGAGGTGCTGGAGCATCCCGCCGCCGAGAAGGCGCCCTTCGGCCAGGCCGTCCGGGCCCGCTCCGAGATGGGCGGCGGCTGGCTGTGCTGGGTGGTCTCGGTTCCCGATCTGGCCCCCTACGAGAAGCGTCTCGGACGCCAGTCGGCGACCGGCTCGCGACACTTCCCCGACGGCCGGCTGCTGGAGTGGGAGCAGATCGGGGTCAAGGGCCTGATGTCCGACCCGCAGTTGCCATATTTCATCAAATGGACCAGCGATGAAACAGTGCTGCCCCGCGCGCTGAGCGGCGAGCTGCAGCTGGTCGAATTGGAGATCGCCGGCAACGAAGATCGTGTCGAGGACTGGATCGGCGCCGAGGTGGACGGCAACTTCGACGGCGTGAACATCCGCTTCACCTCGCCCAACGGTCAGCCCGGCCTGGACGCCGCAACCTTCCACACCGCGTCCGGCCCGGTCCGCATCTGAGGGTTCCGTCAAGGAACTGTCAGAGCGGCCCCCTAGCCTGCAGGTCATGGCCAAGACCGCTGTTGCCCACCGCTGCTCCGAATGCGGTTGGACGAGCGCCCGTTGGGTCGGGCGCTGCACCCAATGCCAGAGCTGGGGCTCGATGGCCCCGCACTCCCCCGCGTCCGGAAACGGCGGCGGCCGGGTCGCCCACGGCACCCCCACCGGCCCCGCCCGGCCGATCCGCGAGGTTCCGCTCGCCGAGGCCGCCTCGGTGCCCACCGGCATCGCCGAACTCGACCGGGTGCTCGGCCAGGGCCTGGTGGCCGGCGCGGTGGTGCTGCTCGCCGGTGAGCCGGGGGTCGGCAAGTCGACACTGCTGCTGGACGTCGCCAGCCGCTGGGCGTCCGGCGGACGCAGCACCCTGTACGTCTCCGCGGAGGAGTCCGCGGCCCAGGTACGACTCCGCGCCGGACGGATCGGCGCGCTGGCCGATCGGCTCTACCTGGCCGCCGAGACCGACCTGGGCGCCATCCTGGCGCACATCGAACAGGCCGACCCCGACCTGCTGGTGCTCGACTCGGTGCAGGCGGTCACGGTCAGCGGCACCGACGGGGTGACCGGCGGCGTGGCCCAGGTGCGCGAGGTGACGAACGCCCTGGTCCGGGTGGCCAAGCAACGCCGGCTGCCGGTGCTGCTGGTCGGCCACGTCACCAAGGACGGCACGGTGGCCGGCCCCCGGCTGTTGGAGCATCTGGTCGACGTGGTGCTGTCCTTCGAGGGCGACCGGCACAGCGGGCTGCGGCTGGTGCGGGCGTCCAAGAACCGGTTCGGCCCGGCCGACGAGGTGGGCTGTTTCGAGATGAACGAGGACGGCATCCGCGAGGTCGCCGACCCCAGCCGGCTGTTCGCCTCGGCCCGCGCCGAGCCGGTGCCCGGCACGGCGTTGACCGTCACCCTGGAGGGTCGGCGTCCGCTGCTCAGCGAGGTGCAGGCGCTGGTCGCGCCGTCGGCGGCCCAGGTGCCGCGGCGGGTCACCCACGGCCTGGAATCCGGTCGGACCTCGGTGATCCTGGCCGTGCTGGAACGCAAGGCCGGCGTCCGGCTGCACAACAAGGAGGCCTACGTCTCCACCGTCGGCGGCGCCCGGCTGGTCGATCCGGCCGCCGATCTGGCGGTGGCCCTGGCGGTGGCTTCGGCGTCCTCGGAGCGGGCCTATCACCGTCCGGTGATCGCCCTGGGCGAGGTCGGGCTGTCGGGTGAGTTGCGCCGGGTGGCCGGCCTCGACCGGCGGCTCAACGAGGCCAAGCGGCTCGGTTTCGAACTGGCCGTGGTGCCGACCGGCACCGGGGTGCAACTGCGCGGCATGAAGGTGGTGGAAGTGCCGGCGGTGACCACCGCGGTCGACCTGCTCGGACTGCGGCCACGCAAGCGGCGCGATCCGGACGGCCCGCACCTGCGGCTGGCTGACGGCTGAGCCGACGGCCTCGATCAGGGCACCCACGGGTAGACTTGTCGATGTTAACCACCCTCAAGAAAACGTCGAGGTCACCGAAGTGAGCGTCCCGTCCAATCGGCTCAACCGCGCCCTGGGGCTGATCGCCCCCGGCACCGCCGTTCGGGACGGGCTGGACCGGATCGTCCACGGCCGGACCGGTGCGCTGATCACCCTGGGCAACAACGCCCGGCTGCAGGCGCTCAGCACCGGGGGTTTCGCCATCGATGTCGCCTTCTCCGCCACCGCCCTGCGGGAGCTGGCCAAGATGGACGGCGCCATCATCCTCAACGACGCCCTCGACCGGATCCTGTTCGCCGGCGTCCACCTGATGCCGGACGCCGCCGTGGAGACCACCGAGACCGGCACCCGGCACCGCACCGCCGACCGGGTGGCCCGGCAGATCGGGGTGCCGACGGTGACCGTGTCGGCGTCCATGTCCACCATTTCGCTGTTCGTCGACGACCGGCGTTGGATCGTGCAGCGTCCGGAGCAGTTGCTGGCCCGGGCCAACCAGGCCCTGGCCACCCTGGCCCGCTACCGCGACCGGCTCACCGAGGCGACCGCGCGGCTCTCCGCCGCCGAGGTGCAGGACGCCGCCACCGTCCGCGACATCGCCGTGATCGCGCAGCGGCTGGAGATGGTCCGCCGGCTGCAACACGAACTCAACGGCTACGCCATCGAACTGGGCACCGACGGCCGGCTGGTCCGGCTGCAGCTGCAGGAACTGGTGTCCGGCCTGGACGACCTGGCCACCCAGCTGGAGCGCGACTACAGCGGCGAGGCCGGCACCCTCCGGCTGGCCCGGTTAGCCGAACTGGACACCGACGACCTGGCCCACCCCGAGCTGATCGCCCAGGCCTGCGGGCTCGGCGACGACCTGACCCGGCGGGTGGCCCCGCTCGGGCACCGCCAGCTGGCCATGATCGGACGCCTGTCGACTCAGGCCGCGGACGCGCTGGTCAGCCACTTCGGCAGCCTGCAGGGCCTGTTCGGCGCCAGCACCGCCGATCTGTTGACCGTGGACGGCGTCGACTACGGGATCGCGCGAACGGTGCGCGAGGGACTGATCCGGCTGGCCGAGTCGGCCTACGCGGAACGCCTGAACTGAGCCGACCTCAGCCCTTGGTCAGCACGAAGGGCATCCGACCGGTCGAACTCTCCTTGAACGCGGCGGTCGCGATGTAGGTGCCGGCACCCAGCAGGCTCTTGCTCTGCTTGCAGCCGTTGCCGGACCGGAAGGTCTTCCAGTCCACCTTGAACTCCACCGCGGCACCGGCCTTCAGCGTCTCCTTCTTGACCTCCGGCAGCCACTTGTCGCAGTGCGCGGTGCTGAACACCGCGTCGCTGCCCGAGGTCACCCGCAACACGAAGGTGCTCTTGGTGATCTCCATCACGCAGGGCAGCGCGGTGTTGTTCTCGGCGGTCACGCTGAAGGTCTGGTTGCTGCCCGACTTCACGCTCTTGAAGCCCTTCACCGAGAGCTGGAGGCCGATCGGCTCGCAGGCGCCGGTGCCGGTCGAACTGGTCGACGGGTCCGGGCTGGGCGACAGCGCGGTGTCGGTCGGCGAGCCGGACGGCGACGGTGCCGCCGGCTGCGACACGGTCGGGGTGTCCGCCGGGGTCGCGGTGGTCGGCTGGCCTTTCGGCATGAAGGCCCAGACCAGCAGGCCGATGACCAGCACCGCGATCAGTGCGACCAATCCACGACGGATCCAGTACACGAAGGGTGGCTGCGGACCCTTGCCGGTCAGCACTTCACTCATGCCGCAAGGGTAGGAGACCGACCGCTGCCCGGGCGGGACACCACGCCGGGCCTCACTACAGTGGGCCGGTGGACACCGCCCGCGCGACCGCCGCGATCGTCGCCTGGTACGACCGGCATGCCCGCGATCTGCCCTGGCGGGAGCCGGACGCCTCGCCCTGGGCGGTGATGGTGAGCGAGTTCATGTTGCAGCAGACCCCGGTGAACCGGGTGCTGGGGCCGTGGCGGGAGTGGCTGCAGCGCTGGCCGACGCCGGCCGCGTTGGCCGCCGAACCGGTGGGCGAGGCGATCCGGGCCTGGGGCCGGTTGGGCTACCCGCGCCGCGCCCAGCGGCTGCACGCCGCCGCGGTCG